>DATLIA010000189.1:0-62737 GCA_035540215.1 Actinokineospora sp.
CCGTTGTTGTTGAACAGCTTCACCTTTGCCGCTGACACCGCGACTGTCACGAGGTTCGGTGCTGTCTGTCCGGCTACGAGGTTCACATTGGACGCCAGTGGCTTGGGCTCCGCCGCGGGCCACGCCGTCACGTAGGTCGCCGTCGTCGGCGCTGTGCCGGTCACGTTCAGCACCACGGCGGTCGCGTCGGCCGGAACCTTCGCCGACAGATCCAACTCGATGACGTCGGCGGGGCCGAGCGCGCCGAGCCTGCCGCCGGTCCCGTCGCGGCTGTCGAGGGCCCGCCACGGCGCCAGCGCGGTGAACAGATCCGGCGCGGTCGGCCCGTAGTAGCCCGCGAGGTCGGCGATGAGGTGGACGGATCCGTTGTTGTTGAACAACTTCACCTTTGCCGCTGACACCGCGACTGTCACGAGGTTGGGTGCTGTCTGTCCGGCTACCAGGTTCACATTGGACGCCAGTGGCTTGGGCTCCGCCGCGGGCCACGCCGTCACGTAGGTCGCCGCCGTCGACTCCGTGCCGGTCACGTTCAGCACTACGGCCGTCGCGTCGGCCGGAACCTTCGCCGACAGGTCGAGGTCGAGCATCTGGCCGCCACCGAGCGGCCCCAGCCGCCCACCGGTGCCGTCGCGGGTGTCGAGTACCCGTGTCGGCGTGAGCGCTCGGAATCGAGACCCCGGCTGGTAGCGGAACTGGGCGGTACCCGCACCCACGGTGTCGCCGGACCGGATCGTCACGTCGACCGTGCCGGTGCCTGACGGCGCGACCGCGGTCAGCTCCGTGTCCGACCGCACGGTCACCGAATCGGAGGGCTTGCCACCGAACCACACCTCGGTGACGTCGCCGAACCCGGTCCCGGACACCAAGACGACGGTGCCACCCATTCCTGGTCCACTGGTCGGCGACAACGACCCGACCCCGGCGGCGACGACCGCGGCGACAGCACGATCCGGCCCGGCGGTCAGCCCAGCCGCTACAACCGCCGACACTCCGAACACCGCGACAGCCCGACGCCACAACCGCACAGCCAGCCACCCCATCCAGTTACCAAGCCATGTCCGGAAGGAATCGCCGATCACATGGCCAGTGCTACTGGATCGCCCAATAGGGCATTCGCGGCGAGTCAGCTACTCGACAGCCTGTCCGGACAGTCCGCTTTCGTCCGTTCACGACCAAGAGGACCTGAAGCGCCCTCATAGCTACAGGCGTAGCCACCGTCGGCCCGTTCGCCATGCCTTGGAAACGCCAAACGCCCCAACCATGCTGGTCAGGGCGTTTGGTGTTTGGTGGGCGATACTGGGATCGAACCAGTGACCCCTTCGGTGTGAACGAAGTGCTCTCCCGCTGAGCTAATCGCCCGCCGCGGCCGGGGCCGCGTCGTTGGGAGCAACTCTACAGGGTGGGTCCGATCATGTGAAAATCGGGGAGCGCAACCACGGCCAGTCGATGCCGACCCAGCCCGCGATCAGGCCGAATCCGTTCAGGAGCCAGATCGTGGCCACGACGACGACCGCGGTCAGCAGCAGGATGAGGATGCGCACCGCCAGGTGTTGGCGGCCCAGCCAGTCGCTCCAGGCGTCGTATTTGCCTCGGGCGTAGCTCAGGACGCGGTGGGCCCAGGTGAACTCGATGGCGAGGATGGCGAGGCCTGCGAAGACCACGAGCCAGCCTGGACCGGGGTAGGGGATCATCACGATGCCCGCGATGAGCACGATGCCGCCGACCACGGCGATGCCCACTCGCCAGATCATTCGGGTGGTGGCGTTGCGGTCGGCCCAGTCCGGCCGCATGGAGCCGTTCTCGCGAGTGTCACTGGTCACTTGGGACCGCCCTTCGGCCATTTGACCCATTGTGAGGTGCCGGTCGGCCCTTGGCACGGTGATGGCCGTGACCTGCGTCAACGTGGTTCTTGCCACACCGTTTCGGTGAGCCCCAGGTCAGCCTCACATTTCCCATCTGGGAAATGTCGGCACGCCAACAATCAGGTGTCGGCCGCTACCAGGATCGAGGGAAACCAGCCACTATGGAGGAGCCTCGCGATAGTTCGTCACAGAACGAAGCGGCACGACTGCCCTGTGCGCACGGTAGTGGCCCAGATGGGTGAAGTACTCCCATCAGGCGTCCTAATCGGCGGACTCGGGCGTCACATAGTGCGGGACTCAGTCGTTTGACTGGGAAGGGAGCAGAAGGGTAGCGACGATGCGAAACGATCACGTCACGCTGCGGTCGACGGCGGTATTCGACCTATTGGCACCCAGGACCCCCGCGGTCCCGGTGAAGGTCGAGCTGCGCTACGACACTCGTGACCCGTACGCCGTCGTCGCCGCGTTCCGTACCGGGCGCGCCGGGTGGGTCGAGTGGGTGTTTGCCCGCGATCTGCTCGCCGACGGTCTCATCGCCGAGGCGGGCGACGGGGATGTCCGCATCCGGCCCGCGGTCGACGACCCCGAGGTCGTGGTGATCGAGCTCAGCTCGCCGTCCGGCCACGCCGTGTTCGAGGCGTCCGCGCAGGAGCTCGCCGACTTCCTCGATCGCACCTACGACGTCGTCGTGCCCGGCAACGAGCACCTCTGGGTCGACGTCGACGAGGCGCTCACGCACTTGATCTCCACCGACCTGACCTGAGGGAACAGGCCTAAGGGGACCCCCGATTTGGACCGTCCGTCGGCCGTCGGATAGAGTTCCACTCGTACCAAGCGGAGGCAAACAAGGCGCCAACAAGGGCCTGGTGACACCGAAACTCTGGGACTGCGGACGTAGCGCAGCTGGTAGCGCATCACCTTGCCAAGGTGAGGGTCGCGAGTTCGAATCTCGTCGTCCGCTCGGAAGTCGATCGGCCTCTGTGCCGGCCTCGAGTTTCTTTTTCGAGAACTGACGGAGCGCCGAGCCTTCGGAATTCTGTCATGGCGGAGTGGCCGAGTGGCTTAGGCAAGGGCCTGCAAAGCCCTGTACACGGGTTCGATTCCCGTCTCCGCCTCGGGCGATTAGCTCAGTGGGAGAGCACTACCTTGACACGGTAGGGGTCACTGGTTCAATCCCAGTATCGCCCACCACGCGTTTACGCTGGTCAAACGGCCTTTCGATGGTTTCCATCGAGAGGCCGTTCTGCGTTTTCGGGCCTCCTTGACCGCCGTGTGACCGTTCGATTCGCCGCCGGGCTGACCGGGTTACGGCTGGTCGGCGCGCGGATTTGGCGTGATCGTTTGACCGTCTGGTGACCGGGTTGGCGCGATTGGCCGCGCCTGTGCGGTGGCCGGACTGGTGTGCGGGTCTTGTTGGTGAGTCGATCTGTTGTGGGGCTTCGAGCGCTGTGTCTCGTGGTCCAGGCACCGTGTGAACGTAGCGTTCGGTGGCGCGGAGGCTGGCGTGGCCGAGCCGATCGCGGACGGTTTGGAGGTCCGCGCCGCCTTGGAGGAGTTGGTGGACGTGGTGGGTGGTCGGTATTTGCCGGTGGGCGCGGGAGTCGGCGTAGGCATCGCGACAGAGAACGGAGCGGCAGCGTCTCGCGGTGTGGGCGGTGGGAGTGTCGTGTCGGTAGCTGCGGCCGTTCGGGCTGTCCGGGGACAGGACGTCGTTGCCAGCCAAGTGCCCCGTCCGGATGTAGTCGGTAAGGGTCGCGGGGGCGTGAAACGCGGCGGTGGTGTTTGGTTCTTGGGTAGTTCTTCACGTGGAAGCGGTCGCCGTTGGCGGCGTGGCCGTGGCTGAGCTCGCTGACGGCGCGGGCGACAGTTAGGAAGCCGGTCGCGGTGTTCAGGTCGCCAACGTCGCAGGCGGCTTTCGCACCTGGATCGGCGACATCACCCCGGTGTATTGATCGTCTGACCTTCAGAGGTCGACCGCGACAGTCATTCGGATGAAATCGCTCGCGACGCCTTCTACTTTGCGTATCTCCACCGCTCGCGGTTGTTACTCGGGCCGGAATCTCTTCGGCCCGAACAGGCATCTCGTTGCCCTTTTGGGCACGCTTTATGGTGCAGGTTCGGCTGCGCTGCGTGGCGGCATTCCCACTCCAAGGGCGATCGACTTTGTCGATGCCCAGGTGGATTGGCGATTCGGTACGTTCGCCCAATTGGGGGACGCTTGGCCGTTTGACACCTGACATGGCCCGGATGAAAGTTGTCTCCGGGAGAAGCGTCGCATGCCCCGATGACGGCGTTTCTCCCATGTGTGCCAGTGACGCCCCGACGCTGGCCATTTCTGAGATGGGTGTGAACAGATGGACAAGGCTGGTGCCGCCACGCGGCGTTTCGCCATCGTGGCCGTCGCTTGTATGGCGATTGTCACCGCGGGATGTACCGCTTCCGATGATCAAGGCCAGGGCGCAGTCGCGCCCTCGTCACCTGCGGATACGCCCGGTGCGGGGGGCTTCCCGTCGGGCGTTGTCCCCGCGACGGATCTGCCCGCGGACGTGCCGAACATCGCGGAGCTGCGCAACCGGGTGACGATGTCGGATTGCGTGAAGACGCCGTCTGGATGGTCGGCAGGCGGTGAGATCAACAATCCGGGGGCGTCGGCCGAACGGCTTCAGATCACGGTGTTCTTTACCGATGAGCACGCCACGGTCCTCGACTCGGCGCAGACCACGGTGAATGTGCCCGAAAACGGCAAGACGTCGTGGACGGCGTCGAAGGAGTTCGGGACGCTACCGAAGATGCTATGTGTGCTGCGTGGCGTGGGCCGCGCCTGAATGACATTGGCCTAACCCGCGACGGTCGATTGTTGATTCGGCGGTAGCGGCACCCCCCGACAAAGATCGGCGTACGAACGGAGTTCAGGCATGTCCAGCGACACGGGTCCTAGAAGTATGCGCAGAGGCCACAGACGGATTGTCATGGTCTTCATTTCCGTACTTGTGCTCCTGCTGTCCGGGACAACGTCGTACGCTGTTCCCCCGCCATCCTCCGCGTCTCCCACGTCTTCTCCGTCCCCCTCGTCCAGCCCCCCGAGCGGGGTCGAGCCGTCGTCGTCGACGACGGCGTCAGCTCCGTCATCGTCGACAGGCGTGCCCCGCGTGAACGCCGCGGCGGCCGCGACGCCGCAGTACCAGTTGTCGAAGTCCATGGCGGCGCCGGTCGTGACGACGGTGAACGGCGTGTCCGGGTTCACGGTCACGGTGACCACGAGCATCACCCAGACCTCCGGGGCGGACAACGACAGCCTCCAAGGCCCGCTGACGTGGGCCGATGACCTGTCCGGCATGCCGGACGGAACCATTCTGCAGTCGTGCGCCATCAACCAGTTCAACGTGGCCGCCAACGTCGCGTCGTGCCAGCAGCCCGCACCGGGGGCGAACATCACCGTGTCGCTTCCGGTGACCGGTGCCCCGCAGGGCGGGGCCTATGTGTCCGGCGGCAAGATCACCTTGTTCGTGCCCGGCTCGTCAGTGGCCGCGGGCGGCGAGACCGATGTCAACAAGTTCGTGAACTTCGCGCCGACCTCGCCGTCCGGCGTCCCGAACCAGCCTCCGCCCGGCGCGGCGCAGCCGTGTGGCGCCGACGCGGCGAGCAACCAGAACCCGCAGTGCGCGTACGTGACGTTCCCGCAGGCGGCGGGCGACGCGCCGAAGTACACCCTCTCGAAGTCGATGGACGCGCCGGTGGCCGCGACCGTCGACGGCGCGCAGGGATACACGGTGAACGTGTATCCCTCGATCTCCGCGCCGACTCAGTTCCCGGTGTTGCAGGGCCCGCTCACCTGGACCGACGACGTGTCCGGGTTGCCGCCAGGCACGAAGTTGACCGGCTGCCATGTGCAGCAGTACGCCAAACCCGACGCCGTCGCGGCGACCTGCTCGCAGGCCGCGCCGGGCGCGGGGGTGACCCTGTCGGTCCCGGTGACCGGATCGCCCACGGTCAACCAGGGCAAGTACTACTACGTGTTCGGTGACAACACGACCGCGAACTCGTACTTCACGCTGTTCTTTCCGTCGACCTCGCTGCCGTCGACCGGCGGGAGCATCGCGACGAACAAGTTCACCACCTTCGCTCCGAAGTCGCCGACGGGATTGCTGAACCAGCCGCCCGCCACGACGACCCAGCCATGTGGTGCCGACGCGGCAACCAACCAGAACCCACAGTGCGCCTACATCACCTTGCCCGCGCCGGATCCGAACGCGACGCCGAAGTTCACGCTGGGCAAGTCGATGACCGGCCCTGGCCCGACGACGTTCAACGGCGTGGCTGGATACAACGTCAACATCTTCCCGAACATCAGTTCGCCGGACCGCAACCCGTCACTGCAGGGCCCGCTGACGCTCACCGATGACCTGTCGGGCTTCCCCGCGGGCACAGTGGTGCGGGTCTGCCATGTGGGGCAGTGGCCCAACAGCACCGACCCGACGACCTTCGGCACATGCACGCAGTCGGCGCCCGGGGCGGACATCGACATATCGGTGCCGATCACCGGTGGCCCGACCCTGTACCAGGGTCGGTACTGGTATGTGATCGGTGACGGCAACGCGGTCAACTCCTACATCACCGTGTTCGTCCCGGCGTCGTCGATCCCGGCAGGCGGGCTCGACGTGGTCAACCAGTTCACCGACTTCGCCCCCTCATCGACCACCGGGGTGGCCAACCAGCCGCCCGCGACCGAGTCCCAGCCGTGTGGCGAGTTCGCGGCGACGAACCAGAACCCGCGTTGTGCGTACATACACTTCAACGACACCAACCCGAACGTGGCGCAGTACACGTTGTCGAAGACCATGGTCAATCTGGGGGCCTCGACGGTCGACGGCGTCAACGGCTACACCCTGATCGTCTACCCGCGAGTCAGCTCGCCGAACCAGATGGCGCTGCGCGGTCCCCTGACGTGGACCGACGACCTGTCCCGGTTCCCGACGGGCACCCGCGTGATCGAGTGTCACATGTGGCAGTGGCCGAATGGCGGCTTCGGCGACCCGTCGACCGTCGGGACCTGTGACCAGTCGGCTCCGGGGGCGGACATCGACATCACGGTGCCGATCACCGGACCACCGCAGTTGTTCAACGGCGCCTACTGGTACGTCATCGGTGACGGCAACAACCAGGGCAACCCGTACATGAAGCTCTTCATCCCGGGTTCCTCCGTGCCTGCCGCCGGTTTCTCGGTGGTGAACGAGTTCACCGACTTCCACCCAGTCGCGGTGGACGGTTCCCCGAACAATCCGCCCGCGGGCGCGTCCCAGCCGTGTGGTGCCACGGCGGCCACCAACCCGAACCCGCAGTGCGCCTACGCGTCGATGACGGTCACCGGGCCACCGGATCCCAACCCGAACGCGACGCCGCAGTACACGTTGTCGAAGCGGATGGACGCTCCGGTCCCGGCGACGGTGGACGGTGTTCGGGGCTACCGGGTGAACGTGTACCCGCTGATCAGTTCACTGACCCCTTCGCCGTGGTTGGCAGGTCCGCTGACGTGGACCGATGACCTGTCCGGGATGCCCGCGGGGACGAAGCTCGACTATTGCCAGCTGTGGCAGTGGCCCAACGGCAACTTCGCCAACCCCGGCACGGTCGGTACCTGTACCCAGTCGGCTCCGGGGGCGAACATCACGTTCTCGGTGCCGATCACCGGCTCCCCGCAGCTGTACCAGGGCAAGTACTGGTATCTGATCGGTGACGGCAACAACACGTACAACCCTTACGTGACGCTGTTCGTTCCCGGCACCTCGGTGCCGTCCGAGGGTTTCGACGCGGTGAACAAGTACATCGACTTCGCGCCCCATTCTCAGGCAGGACAGGCGAACCAGCCGCCCGCGAGCACAACGCTGGCGTGTGGTGCCGACGCTGCGGGCAACCAGAACCCGATGTGTGCCTACACGCGATTCCCGCCGCTGCCGGACACGCTGCCGACACCGACGATGTACAAGGTGATCGAGCAACCCGACGTCACGTGCAGCCCGCGGGTGATCCTTTCGAACCCCGTGCAGCCACCCCCGGATTGCATCCCGCCGAACATGATCATGGGTGGCGCGTGGACCCAGGTCGGCCAGAACGCCTATGCGGGCCAGAAGGCGACCGCCGCGATCGGCGCCTTCCTGGGATCCGGTGTTTACAACAACTACGTCATCTGCGACCGCTGGTCGCCGAGCCAGGAGCGGCTGGACACGGCGAGGTCGGTGTCGGTCACCGGGCCCGCGGGCTACCGGATCCAGTACACCAACGGTTCGGTGGGATCCACCCAGGCGGACCTGCAGAACTCGGGCTGCGGCCTGGGGGCTGACAACACCGTCGACGGTCCGTGGTTCGACAGCGTCGCCGCGGCGGGCGGTGTCCAGAGCGTCACCGGTGTCCGCGTGGTGTGGGACTCGATCACCACCACCCCGGTGGACCTCGCGCTGTTCGTGCCCTTCAGCTACTCGCTGACCGGCACGATCGCGATGGACTACTTCGCCCAGTCCTACGACGGTGCGCCGACGACGGCGTCGGACCCGAACGGGTCCAACGTCTCCAACCCCGTGAACTCCGGCGGCGTGCAACCGGTGCAGCGGCAGAACATCCGGCCGGTCGGGGTTCAGACCACCAAGAGGGCGAGTTCGGTGACGGTGTCGCCGGGTATCCCCGTGACGTTCACGATCAGTCCCGCGGAGATCGTGGGTGCGGAGAACACCGCCCCGCGCACGGTGACCGTGGTCGACCAGTTGCCTGCCTGTGTGGAGAACCTGACTATTCCCGCGTCGGTGGCCGCGGCCTGGTCGTACTCCGTGGGCGGGAGCCCTGGGACGTGCCCGGGCGGTCTCGGACAGACGATCACGTTCACGCTGAAGACCCCGGTGGCACCGGTTCCGCATGAGTCCACCGACGGTATGGCGGCGCCTCCGTATCCGACGATCACCTACACCATCCAGCCGGCGGCGAGCACCCCGAACGGAACGGTGCTGACGAACACGGCCAACACGATCGACGACGCGACCGGCATCTCGGGCACGTCGACCGCTGCGGTGACGGTCAACGCGGCTCCCGCGGTGATCACCTCGAAGAGCGCGTTGAACTCGACCATCGAGCCGGGTGGCAGTCCGGTGTGGTCGTTCGAGGCGCGTAACAACACCACGACCGGTGGTGGCGAGACGACCTTCATCGACGTGTTCCCCTACACCGGGGACGCGACGGGGACGCAGCTGCACGGCTCGCTGACGCTGACCGGTGCGACGCCCGCGGTGACCTCCACCGCCACGCCGCAACCTTCGCCGATGCCGACGGTGACGCTGTTCTACACGTCGGCGGCGTCCGGGTCCGTGTCGAGTGACCCCACCGCTCCGTCCAACCAGCCGGGCGGTGCGACGACCTGGTGTACCGAGGCGCAGTTCGGCACCGCGGGCTGCCCGGCGAACCTGGCCGCGGCGACGGCGGTGAAGGCCACTGTGTCCGACTTCGCCTCGCAGCTGAACGTCAAGGTGACGATGCAGTTCGCGACGTCGGGCAACCAGGCGGGCGACCGGTATCTGAACGTGCTCGGGGCGGGACACTCGACGACCCCGCTCGCCATCCCCGCCTCGGCGCCCGCCGAGGTGACGGTCGTCGCGGCGTCCCTGTCGGGCACCGTCTGGTCGGACCCGAACGCCAACGGCGCGGTCGAGCCCGGTGAGAGCGGCCTGCCGAACGTCACGGTGCGGCTGCTCGACTCGGCAGGCGCCACGGTGGCGACCCAGACCACGGATGCCAACGGCAAGTACACGTTCGGCAACCTGGTCGCGGGCAACTACAGCGTCGCGGTGGACCGGTCCACGGTGCCCGCGACCCTGTTCAACACCTACTCGAAGGCGGGCGGCACGACCGCGCCCGCCGACACGTCAGGGACCGTCGCGGTGGCCGCGGGTGCGTCGGTGCAGTCGATCAACTTCGGGTACGCCGCGGTGCGGACGTCGCTGGAGTTGGTGAAGTCGTCGAACATCACCTCCTACGGCGCGGCGGGCACCCAGATCACCTACACCTTCCGGGTGACCAACACCGGAAACGTTCCCGTGGCGGGACTCCAGGTCGCCGACACCCAGACCGCGCCCGCGGGTGCGCTGACCTATGGCCCCGCGTGCCCGACGACGCCGCTGGCCGCAGGCGCTACCGCGCTGTGCACAGCGACGTATGTGACCTCGCCCGCGGATGTGGCGGCAGGCAACGTGTCGGACACCGCGACGGCCTCGGGTACGCCGACTCCGACGGGGTTGCCCGCGCAGCAACCGGTGACGAGCAACACCTCGACGGTGACGGTTCCCTTGCGCCAGACCGCGCAGGTGTCGCTGACGAAGTCGATCGCACCCGCGACCGTGACCTCGGTTGGCCAGACGATGACGTTCTCGTTCCTGGTGACGAACACCGGCAACGTGGCGGTGTCGGGTCTGACGATCCAGGACGCGAACTTCACCGGAACCGGTGAGCTGGGGGAGATCCGCTGTCCCAAGACGACCCTGGCGATCGCCGAGCAGGTGACTTGTGCGGCCACCTATGTGACCACACAGGAGGACGTGCTGAGCGGAGCCTTGTCCAACACCGCGACCGCGACGGTGACCGCACCGGACGGGTCGACGGCGCCATCACCGCCGTCGACCGCCACCGCGGCCGCTGCTCCCGCTCCCGCGGTGACGTTGGCCAAGACGGTGTACCCGACGATCGCCTCGACGCCGGGTCAGACGGTGACCTACTCGTTCAAGGTGACCAACACCGGCAACACGACCCTGTCCGGCTTCTCCATCTCCGAGAACGCCTTCTCCGGCAGCGGCACGCTGTCCCCGGTCTCGTGTCCGCAGACCACGCTGCCGCTCGGTGCGAACATGACCTGCACGGCGACCTACCAGGTCACCGCACAGGACGTCGGCGTGGGGCAGGTGACCAACACCGCGTCGGTCGTCGCCGTCTCGCCCCAGGGCAGGCAGGTGACCTCGGCAAGCTCGGCCGCGCTGACCACGGGTGCGCTGGTGCTCGCCAAGAGCGTGTCCCCGACCGCGGTGAACCGCGTGGGCGCCACGGTCACGTACTCGTTCAGGGTGACCAACAACGGTCGCTACCCGATGTCGAACGTGACGGTCAACGACTCCCAGTTCACCGGCACCGGGCCACTGAGCCCGATCACCTGCCCGGCGACCACGCTCGCCGTGGGCGCGTCGCTGACGTGCACGGCGACCTACTCGGTGACGCAGCTCGACATCGACAACGGTTCGGTCGCGAACACCGCGAACGCGTCGGCGTCGCTGGACTCCGGTGAACAGATCAACTCGCTGCCGTCGAGGGTCAGCCTGGCGACCAGCCCGACCCCGGTGGGCACGCTGGTGAAGTCGATGGACCCGACGTTCCTCGACCACGTCGGTCAGCTGGTGACCTACACGTTCGTGATGACCAACATGGGCAACACGACCATGTACTACGCCGCCGTCGTGGAGGACAGCTTCACCGGTTCCGGTGACCTGAGCGCACTCAGCTGTGACAAGACAGCGCCAGTGACCTTGGCGCCGACCGAGCGGCTGACCTGCACCGCGACCTACCTGACCACCCAGGCCGACCTCGATGCCGGTCAGATCTCCAACGCCGGGCACGCTTTCTGGACGAACCCGAAGACCGGCGCGGGTGCGGGGTCGGGCGCGGGCGGCACCACGGGTGGATCATCACCCGCGGTCGCGGCCGCGCCGTCGGGCCCGTCCATGACGGTGACGAAGACCGCGTCGCGCACGTCGATCACCGCCGCGGGCCAGGCGATGACATTCACCTTCGTGGTGCGGAACATCGGCAACGTGACGATCAACAACCCGGCGGTGACCGATACGAACTTCTCGGGCAGCAACCCGCTGGGCCCGATCAACTGTCCGAGCACGCCATCGTTGGCGCCCGCGGCGACGATGACCTGTACGGCCACTTACACCACGACCCAGGCGGACATCGACTCCGGCAGGTTGACCAACACGGCCAACGCGTCCGGCACGACGCCGGACCTGAGGCCGATCAGCGCACCGGCGTCCACGTTGTCGGTGCCCGCACCCGCGGCCCCGGCGTTGACCCTGGTGAAGTCGGCCTCCCAGACCGCGGTGGGCGCGGCTGGCCAGATCATCACCTACAGCTTCAGGATCACCAACACCGGCAACGTGACGCTCATCAACCCGCAGGTCACCGAGACGGTCTTCACCGGCTCCGGCGTGCTGGGCCCGGTGGACTGCCCGGTGTCGATCCTGGCGCCAGGGGCGTTCACCATCTGCACTGCGGATTATGAGGTGACACAGCAGGATCTGCTCAACAGTCCGCTCACGAACACCGCGACGGTGACCGCGACGCCACCATCGGCGGCGACACCCAAGCCGGTCTCGGCCCCGTCGACGACGGTGGTCTACTCAGGTGCGGGTCTGACGTTGGCGAAGACCGCCTCGCGGGCCACGATCACCGCGCCGGGTCAGGTGATCACCTATAGCTTCCGGGTCACCAATACGGGCAGCGGCGACGTGACGAACCTGGTGGTCAACGACAATGGCTTCACCGGGTCCGGCCCGTTGAGTCCGATCGTCTGCCCGGTCACCACGCTGGCGGCCGGAGCGTCGACAACCTGTACCGCCACTTACACGACGACGCAGGCCGATGTCGACAACAGCAACGCGATCCGCAACAGCGCGTTCGCGACCGGCACCAGCCCGTCCGGGCCGGTCGGGTCACCGCAGTCCAGCGTCACCGTGACGCCGACCCAGGCCCCGGCACTGACGCTGGTGAAGTCCGCGTCGCCCGCGACCGGCGGCCATGTCGGCGATGTCGTCACCTTCTCGTTCCTGGTGCGCAACACCGGCAACGTGACGATTCGGGAATTCATCATCTCCGAGAACGCGTTCTCCGGAACCGGGGAAATGGGCCCGATCACCTGCCCGCAAACCGCGCTGGCGATCGGTGCGTCCACGACCTGTACCGCGCAATACACCCTGACCCAAGCCGACTACGACGCCGGGCAGCTGACCAACAGGGCAACGGCGACCGGCATTCCGCCCGCGGGCAACGCGGTGACCACACCGCAGTCGCAGGCGGCGGTGCCGATGGCGGCCGCGCCCGAGATCACCCTCGTCAAGACCGTGTCCAGCGACACCTTCACTGCCGGGCAGAACGTGACCTACCTCTTCACGGTCACCAACACCGGCAACGTGGCGCTGTCCGCGGTGAACGTGACCGAGGACGAGTTCTCGGGAACCGGGCAGCTGGACGCGATCACCTGTCCCAAGACGACGCTCGCGGTCGGTGAATTCATGACCTGCCAGGCGGTTTACACCGCCAGCGAGGCTGACGCGACCGCGGGCACCGTCACCAACCAGGCCACGTCGCACGGCACCCCGCCGCCGGTGGGTGGCGTCGCGCAGCCACCGGTTGACTCGACCCCGTCGAACACGACGATGACCTTCCAGGCCGCCGGTCCGTCGATCGAGGTCGTGAAGTCGGTCGACAAACCGGTCTACACCACCGGTGACAGCCTCACCTACACATTGACCGTGACCAACTCCGGCGGCGTCCCGCTGACCGACGTGAACGTCACGGAGGACCAGTTCTCCGGTACCGGCACCCTGTCCGGTGTGGTGTGCCCGAAGAACACTCTGGCCGCAGGCGAGAGCATGGTCTGCACGGCCGCGTACACCGCGGCGACGGCGGCGGACGTGACCGCCGGAACGATCACCAACACCGTGACATCGCACGGCACCCCGCCCGCGGTGAACGGCCAACCGGCGGTACCGGTGGACTCGACCCCGTCGAACGCGACTTCGGCCGCGGCAGCGGGATTCTCCCTCGGTGATGTGATCTGGTTGGACGCCGACGGCGACGGCAAGTACACGCCGGGTGTCGACACGCCGGTCGCGGGTGTCCCTGTTCAGGTCATCGACGACCAGGGCAATGTCGTTGGTACGGCGACGACTGACGCGAACGGCCGTTGGGTCGTGTCGGATCTGCTGCCGGGTACGTATCACGCGTTGATTCCGCCGTCGGCGTTTGCCGCTGGTGGTCCGCTGGCGGGTGCGGTTCCGGTCGCGGCGGGCACCGAGCCGGACGGCAGTGGCGGCGTGAACGAGGACGCGGGCAACAACAACGCGCCCACCGGTGATGTAGCCGTGGTCGGGTTGGCTTCGCAGCCGGTGACGCTGGAATACGTCCGCGACGAGAACGGTGTGGTCACGGGTGGCAACGGGCCGTTGAATGACGATGTCGGTGGCTTGCTGCCGGATGAGCCGGATTCATTGACGAATCTGACTGTCGACCTTGCGCTGCGGGCCGCGCCGACGTTCAGCCTCGGCGACATTGTGTGGCTGGACGCGGATGGTGACGGCAAGTACACGGCCGGTGTGGATACGCCGGTGCCGGGTGTCACGGTTCAGGTGCTTGACGCCGAAGGCAATGTGGTCGGCACCGCGACGACTGATGCGAATGGTCGTTGGGTGGTGACAGATCTGCTGCCGGGTACGTATCACGCGCACATTCCGGCGAGTGAGTTCGCCGCCGGTGGTCCGCTGGCGGGCACCGTGGCGGTGGGCACTGGTGGTCAGCCTGGTGACAGTGGTGTCAATGAGGACCAGGGCAACAAGAACCTGTTGGTCGGCGTCGAGACGCAGGCCGGTCTTGATTCCCAGCCGGTGACGTTGGCTTACGTGTATGACGCGAATGGCGTGATCACGGGTGGCAACGGGCCGTTGTCCGACGATGTCGGTGGCTTGCTGCCCGACGAGCCGGATTCGTTCACGAACCTGACCGTCGACTTGGTGGTGCAGGCCGCCCCGACGTTCAGCCTCGGTGACGTGATCTGGCTGGACGCGAACGGGGACGGCACATACACGGCAGGCGTGGATACGCCGGTGGCGGGTGTCCCGGTTCAGGTGCTTGATGCCGAGGGCACTGTGGTCGGCACGGCGACGACTGACGCGAACGGTCGTTGGGTCGTGTCGGATCTGCCGCCGGGTACGTATCACGCGTTGATTCCGCCGTCGGCGTTCGCCGCTGGTGGTCCGCTGGCCGGAACGGTTCCGGTCGCGGCGGGCACCGAGCCGGACGGCAGTGGCGGTGTCAATGAGGGCGCTGGCAACAACAACGCGCCTACCGGTGATGTAGCCGTGGTCGGGTTGGCTTCGCAGCCGGTGACGCTGGAATACGTCCGCGACGAGAACGGTTTGATCACCGGTGGCAACGGGCCGCTGTCCGACGATGTCGGTGGCTTGCTGCCCGACGAGCCGGATTCGTTCACGAACCTGACTGTCGACCTCGCGGTGCGGGCCGCCCCGACGTTCAGCCTCGGTGACGTGATCTGGCTGGACACGGACGGCGACGGCAAGTACACGGCGGGCGTGGATACCCCAGTACCGGGTGTCACGGTTCAGGTGCTCGATGCCGAGGGCAATGTGGTCGGCACCGCGACGACTGACGCGAATGGTCGTTGGGCGGTGACTGATCTGCCGCCGGGTACGTATCACGCGCTCATTCCGCCGTCGGAGTTCGCTGCCGGTGGTCCGCTGGCAGGCGCGGTTCCGGTCGCGGCGGGCACCGAGCCGGACGGCAGTGGTGGCCTGAATGAGGGTGCTGGCAACAACAACGCGCCTTCGGGTGACGTGACTCTGGTCGGGCTGGCCTCGCAGCCGGTGACCTTCTCCTATGTGACTGATGCGAATGGCGTGATCACGGGTGGCAACGGGCCGCTGTCCGACGATGTCGGTGGCTTGCTGCCGGATGAGCCGGATTCGATGACGAACCTGACTGTCGACCTGGCCTTGCGGGCCGCGCCGACCTTCAGCCTCGGCGACATCGTGTGGCTGGACGCGGACGGCGACGGCAAGTACACCGCTGGTGTGGATACCCCGGTATCGGGTGTTCCGGTTCAGATCCTTGACGCCGAAGGCAATGTGGCGGGTACGGCGACGACTGACGCGAGTGGTCGTTGGGCGGTGACAGATCTGCCGCCGGGCACCTATCACGCGTTCATTCCGGCGTCGGCGTTCGCCGCTGGTGGTTCGCTGGCGGGCACGCTTCCGGTGGCCGCGGGCACGGAGCCGGACGCCAGTGGTGGTGTGAACGAGGGCGGAGGCAACAACAACGCGCCTTCCGGTGACGTGGCACTGGTCGGGTTGGCTTCGCAGCCGGTGACGTTGGCCTATGTGACCGACGCGAATGGTGTGGTCACGGGTGGCAACGGGCCGTCGAACGATGACGTCGGTGGCTTGCTGCCGGATGAGCCGGATTCGATGTCGAACCTGACTCTCGACCTCGCTGTGCGGGCCGCTCCGACGTTCAGCCTCGGTGACGTGATCTGGCTGGACAAGGACGGCGACGGCAAGTACACAGCTGGCGTGGACACGCCGGTGTCCGGTGTTCCGGTTCAGGTGCTCGATGCCGAGGGCAATGTGGCGGGTACGGCGACGACTGATGCGAATGGTCGTTGGGTCGTGTCGGATCTGCCGCCGGGTACGTATCACGCGTTGATTCCGCCGTCGGCGTTCGCCGCTGGTGGTCCGCTGGCCGGAACGGTTCCGGTCGCGGCAGGCACCGAGCCGGACGGCAGCGGCGGTGTCAATGAGGGCGGAGGCAACAACAACGCGCCTTCCGGTGACGTGACGCAGGTCGGGTTGGCTTCGCAGCCCGTGACGTTGGCCTATGTGACCGACGCGAATGGTGTGGTCACGGGTGGCAACGGGCCGCTGGATGACGATGCCGGTGGTTTGCTGCCGGATGAGCCGGATTCGATGACGAACCTGACTCTCGACCTCGCTGTGCGCGCCGCGCCGACGTTCTCCTATGGCGACCTGCTCTGGTTGGACGCGGACGGCGACGGCAAGTACACGGCAGGTGTGGACACACCGCTGGTGGGTGTCCCTGTTCAGGTCATTGATGACGAGGGCAACGTGGTCGGTACCGCGACGACTGACGAGAATGGTCGTTGGGTGGTCTCGGAATTGCCGCCGGGTACGTATCACGCACTGATTCCGCCGTCGGCGTTCGCGCCTGGTGGTCCGCTGGCCGGGATGGTTCCGGTCGCGGCTGGCACCGAGCCGGACGGCAGTGGTGGTCTCAATGAGGGCGCTGGCAACAACAACGCGCCTTCAGGTGACGTGACTCTGGTCGGGCTGGCCTCGCAGCCGGTGACCTTCTCCTATGTGACTGATGCGAATGGAGTGATCACGGGTGGCAACGGGCCGCTGTCCGACGATGTCGGTGGCTTGCTGCCGGATGAGCCGGACTCGATGACGAACTTGACCGGTGACCTCGCTGTGCGGGCCGCGCCGACCTTCAGCCTCGGCGACATCGTGTGGCTGGACGCGGACGGCGACGGCAAGTACACAGCTGGTGTGGACACGCCGGTAGCGGGTGTCCCGATCCAGGTGCTTGACGCCGAAGGCAACGTGGTGGGTACCGCAACGACAGACGAGAACGGTCGCTGGGTGGTGTCGAATCTGCTGCCGGGTACGTACCACGCGTTCATTCCGCCGTCGGCGTTCGCTTCTGGTGGTCCGCTGGCAGGAACGACGCCGGTGGCCGCGGGCACGGAGCCGGACGCCAGTGGTGGCGTGAACGAGGGCCAGGGCAACAACAACGCGCCTTCGGGTGATGCGTCCTTGGTCGGGTTGACGTCGCAGCCGGTGACGTTGGCCTATGTGACCGACGCGAATGGCGTGATCACCGGTGGCAACGGGCCGTCGAACGATGACGTCGGTGGCTTGCTGCCGGATGAGCCGGATTCGATGACGAACCTGACTCTCGACCTCGCGGTGCGGGCCGCTCCGACGTTCAGCCTCGGTGACGTGATCTGGCTGGACAAGGACGGGGACGGCAAGTACACGGCAGGTGTGGACACGCCGGTGCCGGGTGTCACGGTTCAGGTGCTCGATGCAGAAGGCAATGTGGTCGGCACGGCGACGACTGATGCGAATGGTCGTTGGGTGGTATCGGGTCTGCTGCCGGGTACGTATCACGCGTTCATTCCGCCGTCGGCGTTCTCCGCTGGTGGCCCGCTGGCCGGGACGGTTCCCGTGGCGGCAGGCACCGAGCCGAACGCTGGTGGTGGCGTGAACGAGGGGCAGGGCAACAACAACGCACCTTCTGGTGACGTAGCCCTGGTCGGGCTGGCATCGCAGCCGGTGACATTGGAGTACGTGCGTGACGCGAACGGTGTAGTCACCGGAGGCAACGGTCCGCTGGACGACGACGAGGGTGACTTGTTGCCCGATAAGCCGGACTCGTTGACGAACCTGACTCTCGACCTCGCGGTGCGAGCCGCTCCGACGTTCAGCCTTGGTGACGTGATCTGGCTGGACAAGGACGGGGACGGCAAGTACACGGCAGGTGTGGATACACCGGTCGCGGGTGTCCCGGTTCAGGTGCTTGATGCCGAAGGCAACGTGGTCGGTACCGCGACGACTGATGCGAATGGCCGTTGGGTCGTGTCCGAGTTGCCTGCGGGCACGTATCACGCACACATTCCGTCAAGCGCCTTCGGTCCTGGCGGCCCGTTGGCGGGCACGACGCCGTCGCCCCAGGGACAGCTGCCCGGTTCGAGCGGGCAGAACGAGGGCAGCGGAAACAAGAACGCGGGCACGAGCGACCCGACGGTGAACGGCATGGACTCCGTGCCGGTGACCCTGGCCTACCTCTACGACGAGGCCGGGAACATCATCGGCGGCAACGGCCCGATGGACGATGACGTTGCCGATCTCCTGCCTGACGCGCCGGACAGCTACACGAACCTCACGGTGGACCTGTCGGTTCAAGCCATTGTGCCGCCGACTACGACACCGACGTCGCCTCCGGTGACGACAACGCCGCCAGTGACGACGCCGCCGACGACGACACCCGGGGCTCCGGTTCCGTCGCCGCAGGGCGGCCCGGCCCCAGGCCCGAACCATGGTTCAGGCTCAATGGCGTGGACCGGTATGCCTGTTTCGAGTCTGCTCGGCCTGGCCCTGCTGCTCTTGGCGGGCGGGATTCTCCTGATGGCCACGCGGGGTCGCCGACCCCGTCCGGGCCGAGGTGGCGTCGGCAGCGACAACTGAACCGTGGAGCTGCCCCGGCGGTGATCGCCGCCGGGGCAGCTCCTGTTCGGGGCCTTGGTCCTGGATGCGCTGCGAGCGCTTCACATGGCGTCGCGGGATGCCAATTCATGCTGGTAGCTCGGGTGATGTGGCTTGGCCGTACGCCGGAGGTAGGTCCCGATGGGCGCGGATGAGGAAGCTCGGCTACTGGAGCTGATCGAGCGTGTGCAGCGTGGCGAGCCGGGGACGATGGGCGAGTTGATCGCGATCGTGCGTCCCCGGGTCATCGAGTGTTGCCGGACTCGGATGGCCAGGTGGGAGAGTCGAATGGGGTCGGTCGACGATGTCGCCCAGGAGGCGTGCATCGCGGTGATGTCGATGGTGTTGCGCCACCAGTGGGTGAGGGGAGCGTTCTGGCCGATGGTCAGCGGGGTGGTCAACCACAAGTTCCTCGACGCCCGGAGGATCGCCTGCCGCGACCACAGCGAACCCGTCTGGGTGGTGCCGGACATCGTGGATGAGGCGTTGCCCGGTCCCGAAGATGGCGCGTTGCGGATGGAAGACACCAGGATGCTACGGCGATTGCTGGCACCTCTGCCGGAATCGTGCAGGCGGCTGCTGTGGATGCGGCTGGGTCTGGGGTGTTCGTCAGAGGAAGTCGCCACCGAACTCGGCTGCACCGTGGACGCCGTGCGCTTGTGTCAGCACCGCACAGTGACGCGGTTGCGGCGCCACCTCACGCGTCTTGGACCGAGTGCTCCAGACATCGTCCAGTTCGCAGGGTTTCCCTGATTCGCCCCGCCCCTGCGATGACGACAGCGCGAAGCCTCGCTGACCAATCCATCCACCCTGTCCGACCCGCCGGAAGATCTTCGTTTCAAGATCGGATGGCGATTTGTTGGCGATCGCAATGCGCCGCAACGGGTCGCAACCGGTTTGAACGAGGAGAAAAGGGCTTCGTGACCTGCTGGAATCAACATAACTGCTGGTCAGAGGGTATGTTGATCAACCTTGACACGGTAGGGGTCACTGGTTCAATCCCAGTATCGCCCACCAGTATGTTCATGCTGGTCAGACGGCCTTTCGATGGATTCCATCGGAAGGCCGTTCTGTATTCCCGAGCCTGCTTGACCGTCGTGTGACCGTTCGATTCGCCGCCGGGCTGGCCGGGGTTTCTGCTGGTCGGCGTGCGGATTTGGCTTGATCGTTTGACCGTTTGGTGACCGGGTTGACGCGATTGAACGCGTCTGCGTGGTGGCCGGAGTGGTGCGCTCGTTTGTCTGGTGGGTCGGATTCGTTCGAGGGCGTCGAGAGCTGTGTCGCGGGGTGTGGGCACGGTGTGGAGATAGCGTTCGGTGGCGCGGAGGCTGGCGTGGCCGAGACGTTCCCGGACGGTTTGCCGGTCTGCGCCGCCTCGGCGAGCCGCTGGGCAAGCCGAACTTCTGGACCGCGTTCCTCGGTGTCCACGGCACGTTCCTCGTCCAGCGCCGGTTCGGGCAACGAAGGCATGCCGCGCCGCTACGTCGACTTCCTGGCTGGCGACGGCTTCACCACGCTGAACACGGTCTCCACCATCGGCGCGTACATCCTCGGTGCCTCGACGCTGCCGTTCATCTGGAACGTCTTCAAGAGCTACCGCTTCGGTGAGATCGTGACCGTCGACGACCCGTGGGGATACGGCAAACTCCCTGGAGTGAGCCACCAGCTCCCCGCCGCCGCAGCACAACTTCACCCGAACTGGCTGCGGCGATGAACCCGCCGGAGATCGACAAGAACGATCTGACGCTGCCCGACTAGGGCACGACCTACCGGCTCACCTTTGCGCGGTCGGAACGCACAGCGACGACATTGAGCCCTCTATACATCCGAGGGCGTTTGTGGTTGAGTTCGCACCGTTTGAGCGGACCGTAACGAGTCCATGACGGCTGGGGGCAGCTTTCTTGAACGCTTCATTTGGCATGCGCACGTCCAGATCCAGGTGGCTGATCGGCGCCACTGTCGTCGTGCTCGCGGTAGGTGCGCTGGCGGTTCCCGCTTCGGCCGCGCCAAGTGCGCAGGCGCGGGCGGCCGGACACCCGGTGGCCATCGACTCGATGACCACGGAGACCGACGAGTACATCGCACACCCTGATGGCACCATCCAATGGCGCCAGTTCGTCCGCCCGGTTCGGGTGAAGCAGGACGGCCGCTGGGTCGGCGTCGACACGACCCTGGTTCGCCGTCCTGACGGCAGCATCGCGCCGAAGGCAACGAAGACGGCGCTCACCCTGTCAGGTGGCGGCGCTGGTTCTGGCAACCGTCCACTGGTGACCCTGGCGCACCAGGACGCCGAGATCGGCCTCGGCTGGGGCGCCGACGTCCCTGCGCCCGTTCTCGACGGCGACACCGCCACTTATCCGGAGGTCCTGCCCGGCGTCGACCTCAAGATCACCGCCGATGTGATCGGCTTCTCCGAGGTCCTCGTCGTCAAGACCGCGGAGGCTGCCCGCAACCCGCGGATCAAGAAGCTCACCTTCGGTTCGCACGCAAGAAACGTGAAGGTGCGGCAAGTACCCGGTAAGGGCCGGTTGAAGGACGCGCCGAGGTTGGAGGGTGTCTCGCCTTCCGGCGAGGTCGTGTTCTCCGGCGACGCCACCCGGATGTGGGACTCGAGCGGTGACGCGACCGTGCGCGAGCGCCTTACCGGCCAGGGCGAGGGCCTGCGCACCGCCACCATGGGCAACGAGGTCGGACCGGACAGCATCACGGTGCTTCCGGACCAGGCCTTCCTCGCTGACCCGGCGACGAAGTACCCGGTGTATATCGACCCGGAGTACTCCTGCGCGAGCCTGGGCAGCTGCACCAAGGCCCATCACGTCGTCGTGCAGAGCGGTTACCCGGACGCGAAGAACTACGACGTGACCAGCGGTTCGCTCAACGACCTCAAGGCCGGATGGCAGAACACCGACACCTCAGGAATCTCGCAGTCGTTCGTCCAGATGAACACGAGTGGCCTGTACGGCAAGGTGATCAGCCGGGCGAGCTTCAACACGATCCTGAACTACTCGTACTGGGCTGACAACGAAAGCCCCCAGTCGACGGAGCTGCGACTCTCGGCCCTCATCGACGGCAACACCACGTGGAACAATCGGCCGTACTTCGAGTCGAGCGCGCGTTCCACCAGCAACGTGACGAACAAGTCGAAGGCGTCCAACGTCTCCATGGTCTTCGACGCCAAGAGCATCGCGGAGGATATCTCACGATACGGCTGGGCACAGACGGGGTTCATGCTCAAGGGCTCCACGGAGACCTCCACAAAGGCGTGGCGTCGGTTCGGGCTCAACCCATATCTGGAGGTCTGGTACAACTCTGTCCCGACCGACCCGACCCAGCACGCCATGCAGAACGGTGCCGTGCCGTGTGTCATCGGCGAGAACCGGCCGTGGATCGCTACCCGAACGCCTCGCGTCCAGGCGCGAGTCGCCGACCCGGACGGTGGTTCGCTAGCAATGCATGTCGCCACAATCGGTGGCCCGGTCGGCGGCGATGTACCGGGAACCTGGCACGAGAACCCCAACTCGATGCCGTGGATCGGTACCCCGGGGCCCAACCAGACCGCGCTTGCCCAGTACGACATCCCCTCGGACTGGATCACCTCCGATGGCATCTACAAGTGGGCGGTCAGAACCTACGACGGCGGAGCTTTCTCGCCCCGCTGGAACTGGGACTGCGAGTTCTATGTGGACACGGCGGTGCCGCTGGCACCCGTCGTCACCCGAACCGGCGCCACGCCGGTGAACCAGGGCGACCAGGCGCTGTTCAGCATCAGCGTCGACCTCGCCAATACCGCGCTCTACGACATCGACCGCTTCGTCTACACGACTGACGGCAGCGAGCCCGCGGTTCTGGGTTCCCCGAGCATCGCGGCGACGAAGTTCGTCGACGGGAACGGGAAGACCACCGCGACCGCCACGATCACCACCACCGCCGTCCAGGCCAACCAGAACTTGGTCAAGGTCAGAGCGGTGAACAAGGCGGGCACGCCGGGACCAAACGGCACCTGCGTCGCTCCGCTGGTCACCTCGGGCAACTCGTGTGCGTACACCGTTCTTCCGCTCACCTCAGCCAAGTTCCTCAAGGGCGCGTGGGGTCTGGACGACTCGAACGGGACCACCGCCGCCGACAACGTCGCGGCGCTCAACTCTGGCGAGACCGCGCACCCGCTCAGCCGGGTCAACGGTGCTTGGGCCGTCGGCTACAACCGCGGCAACTCGTGGACCCAGGCCGACGCGTTCGCGGCCAAGGATGGGCTGCGAGGAGCCGTGCAGTTCACTTCGGACGGTCAGCTGGAGACAGCGGGTCCGGTGTTGAACACGTCGGCGTCGTTCAGCGTCGCGGCGTGGGTGACCCTGGCCAACACGAACTCGTACTACACCGTGGCGTCTCAGGACGGCACGAACATCGGTGGCTTCTTCCTTCAGTACTCGCCGGATGTGGGCAAGTGGTCCTTCAGCGCCGTCGACGGTGACTCGATCAACGAGCCTATCTATCGGGCGACGTCTCAGGATGGCTCCGCGGCGCCAGTGCTGAACACCTGGACCCATCTGGTCGGCACCTATGACGCGCCGACCCGCCAGTTGACTCTCTATGTCAACGGGAAGAAGGCCGGTTCGGCGGTCATGGCCAAGTCGCTGTTCAACGCGACGGGCCCATTCGTGGTCGGCGCGGCGAAGTGGAACGGCGGCCGTGTGGACCGGTTGCCCGGCAGCGTGGACGACGTCCAGGCCTGGCAGCGAGTCCTGTCGGCCGACGACGCGCGCGCACTAGCCTCGGTTTCGACACCGCGGGCCGCTTATGGCCTGGCGGAGGGTGCGGGCACCAACCTCAACACGGGATCCACCGGTGACGAACTGTCGGGGAACTACGTGCCCGCGCCGGTTCCGTCGCTGCAGGGGTATTGGAAGTTCGACGAGAACACCGGTTCCACCGCGTACGACTCGAGCAACAACGGTGCGGGATATGAAAACAACCTGATCACCACCGGGGCGACCTGGGTGCCCGGCAGGTCAGGCACCGCGCTTCACTACAGCGGAACCAGCGGCAGTTTCAGCAAGTCGGCGGGCAAGGCGGTCAACACGGCGCAGTCCTTCACCGTGTCCGCGTGGGCCCGTCTCGACGATCTGACCGGCTACCAGGCGGTGTTCGGCCAGTCGGGCACCAACATGCCCGGGTTCCAGCTGCGCTACTCCTCTGATGTCCAGGCGTGGATCTTCGGTGTCCCGAAGTCGGATACCGCGGGCGCGCTCACCGAGTGGACTTACCGCGCCAACACGGTCACCCAGGCCGGGGTGTGGAGTCACGTCACCGGCGTGTTCGACAGCGAGACCAGGCAAGTCAGGCTGTATGTCGATGGCAAGCTCACCGGATCGAGGTCGTTCACGGGTGTGCCGTGGGACTCGAATGGTCCCGTCACGGTCGGCATGTACGAGTTCGGCGGCGCCGCGGCTCACCTGTTCAAGGGCGCGATCGACGACGTGCGGATCTGGCAGCGGGCGCTGACGGACAGCCAGGTGGCCGGGCTCGTCGGTCTCGGCCCGACAGACGCCGTCTGGCACCACACCGCGGCTTCCGCCCCGCTCACCGGCGATGTCACTCTGACGTCCGATACCAATGCCGCTCGGGCGCAGTTCACCGGCAACGCCGGATCTGTGATCACCGCGCCCCGGCCGGAGAACTTCCGGACCGACCGGTCCTACACGTTGTCCGCGTGGGTGAAGCTGGAGTCGAGCACTGACGGCACCAGGGGTGTCCTGGCAGTTGATGACACGATGAACGGCCCGTTCATGCTCGGCGTCCGCAAGGACGAGCTACCCGCGGGCAAGTGGGTCTTCACGGTGCCGTGCAGCTCGTCCAACCTCAGTTGCATGAAGCACGCCTACAGCGACGCTCCCGCGGCACGCGACGACTGGACACACCTGGCCGCGACGTACGACGCGGCCACTGATACCGCGTGCCTCTACGTCGATGGTCACAAGCAGTCGTCGTGCATCAGCGGAGTTGGTGCCTTCAACTCCGCGGGCAACCTCCTCATTGGTCGGGTCCGCTGGAACAGCAGCTACGTCGACCACTGGCAGGGCGGCATCGCGGGCGTCCGGGCTTCGTCGGGCGTGCGCACCACCGAGCAGATCCAGCGGGACATGGCGTATGACGACCCGGGCGCCCTGTACGGCGTCTCGCACTAGTCACCACTCACACAGCACTCATCGGACACGAGCCTGGGGGTTTGTCGTGCGAACTCGATTTTGGACGCGTAAGAGAATCTGCCTGACATCGGTCGCCGTCGCGGTCGCCATGGCCGCGGCGTCGACCGCCGCCCTCGCCGCGCCGCCCGGTGCCAAAGGGTGGCACGGCCTCGGCTGGGACCTCCCAGCCCTCCAACGGGCGAAAGCGGTGTCAGGACATGCGGACACCACCTCTCGAAACGTGCCCCAGAGTGAGTCCTCACGACGGGCATTGACAGCGCCCCCCAAGGTGTCGTGGCCAACGGCCGGTGCGGAGATCGAGATCTCGCAGCAGGGGAGGGCGGCGGCTGTGGCGGGCACCCCGGTGTCCGTCCGCCGCGCCGACAACGCCGGGTCGCATGCCGCGTCCGGCCGAGTCAAGGTTGACCTGCTCGACCGCGCGGCGTCGGACCGTGCGCACATCTCCGGCGCGCTGATGCGGCTCGCGCCGATGTCCGGAGATGTGTCCGGGCCGATCACCGTCGATCTCGACTACGCGGGCATTGAGAGTTCCTACGGCGGCGGCTTCGGCGACCGGCTGACCCTGGTCGCGTATCCGGACTGCCTGCTCACCACACCCGAAGTGCCCGCGTGCCGACAGTCCACTCCCGTGACGACAACCAGGAGCGGGGGCAAGAAGCTCTCCGGCGATGTCGTCTTCTCCGACGCGATCGCCAAGACCGACGGCTCCAGGCCCGAGAAGGTGGCAGGCCAGTCGGCCCCGATGCTGCTCGCCGCGGTCGGCGAGACCGGCGGCGGCGGTGGCGACATGAAGGCGACATCGCTGTCCGCGGCCGGTTCGTGGACCGCGGGCGGATCGGGTGCCGGGTTCTCCTACAACTACCCGATCACCCTGCCCGCACCGCCCGTCGGCGCGGCTCCCGCGCTCTCCTTGAGCTACACGTCCGGCGCCGTCGATGGCGCGACATCCGCCACCAACAACCAGCCATCGTGGGTTGGCGATGGCTGGAGCCTGTCGGTCGGCGGTTACATCGAGCGCCAGTACAAGTCCTGCTCCCAGGATCTCGGCGGCAACAACGGGCAGACCAAGACCGGCGACCAGTGCTGGGCGACGGACAACGCGTCGATCGCGCTCGGCTCGACCAGCGGGCCGCTGGTCCGCGACCAGGCGACGGGGGCGTGGCACCCGAAGCACGACGACGGCTCGCGGGTGGAGCGGCTGACCAACGCGACCAACGGCGCCCTCAACGGCGAGTACTGGAAGGTCACTACAACCGACGGCACCCAATACTTCTTCGGCATGAACCGCCTGCCCGGCTGGACGGCGGGCGCGCCGGAGACCCAGTCGGTGTTCACCGCGCCCGTCTTCGGCAACAACTCCGGCGAACCGTGTTATCAGCCCACCTTCGCGGCGTCGTGGTGCCAGCAGGCGTACCGGTGGAACCTCGACTACGTCGTCGACCCGTACGGCAACCAGGTCGCCCTCCACTACCAGCCCGAGACCAACTACTACGGGCTGAACCGGAACACGACGACCGCGGGCACACAGTACGTCCGCGGCGGATACCTCACGCACGTCGACTACGGCATGAACACGAAAGCGGGTGGCGCCTACACGCAGGCGCCCGCGACCGTCGCGTTCGACGTCGCGGAGCGGTGTGTGCCGTCGGGCTCGGTCACGTGCGATCCCGCCCAGCTCAACTCCGGGACCGCAGCGTCGTGGCCGGACGTTCCCGCAGACCTGATCTGCGCGTCGGGGACCCCATGTCTGGCTACGTCGCCGTCGTTCTTCACCCGCAAGAAGCTGACCACCGTCACCACCAGGGTGCCCAACGGCAGCGGTGGCTGGGCCGACCGCGACCGGTGGAACCTCGCACACACCTTCCCGACCACCGCGGACGGCTCGGCGCCCGCCCTGTGGCTGGACAACGTTGTGCACACGGGCCTTGTCGACGGCGCCGCCGCCATGCCGCCCACGAAGTTCGGTGGTGACGCGAAACGCAACCGCACCTTCCAGTCCACTGAGTACACGAGCCTGTCGCGTTACCGCATCACCTCGGTGCTCGGTGAACTTGGCGGCTACTTCACTGTCACCTACGCCGACCAGGACTGCGTCGGCGGAGCTCCCGACCCGGCGACCAACACGACCCGGTGCTTTCCGCAGTACTGGACCCCGAACGGCCACACCACGCCGATCCTCGACTGGTTCAACAAATACGTAGTCACCGATGTGGCGGTCAGCGGCGGGACCGCCCTGGCGAAGCAGACCCACACCCACTACGACTACCTCGGTGGCGCGGCCTGGCACTTCGACGAGAACACCTTGGCTGACCCGGCTTATCGAACCTGGTCGCAGTGGCGCGGATACGGCGAGGTCAGCACCACGACCGGCAATCCGGATGACCCGTCGGGCCCGCGGACCGTGGTCAAGGACCGCTTCCTTCGCGGCATGAACGGCGACCGGGCCGCGTCCGGGATCCGCAGCGTCTCGGTCACCAACTGGCTGAACGAGCTGCCCATCGTGGACGAGAAGCAACATCAGGGCTTCAAGTTCGAGTCGCTCAGTTACCTCGACGGCCAGGTCAACTCCGCGACCTTCGGCACGCCATGGTCGTCGGCCGCCACCGCGACCGACCAGTTCGGTGAGCAGGCGTTCGTGACCGGCATCGCGGTCTCCCGCACCCGTGACCGACTCATCGAGGCGGACTCGTGGCGGGAGAAGCGCACCACGACGACCTTCACCGACAAGGGCATGCCCGCGTCGGTGCAGAGCGAGGGTGAGGTCGGGCAGGCAGCGCAGACCTCGTGCACCCGCACCACCTACCTGGCGAACACCGCGGCCTGGATGCTGTCCTACCCCTCCGCCGTGCAGCGGGTGTCCGGTCCGTGCACGGACCAGAACCCCGCGTCGAGCGCGAACATCATCTCGGACGTGCACAGCCGGTACGACGGTCAGGCCTATGGCGCCGCCCCGACGGCGGGGCGGGTGACCCAGATCGACACCCTCGACACCTGGCCGTACGGTGGGGCGGAGACCTTCCAGAACGGCACGACCAAGACGACCTACGACACGGTCTACGGACGTGCCCTCGCCGTCACCGACGCGCTCAACCGGACTACCACCACTGCCTACACCCCGGCGACGGGCACGGTGGCGCAGGTGACCACCACCAGCCCCGCGGTCATGATCGCGAACGTCTTGACCCAGCTGGTGTCCAACGAGTACTACCACCCGGTCTCCGGTCAGACCACCGCCAAGGTCGATGTCGCCGGAGCGCGGACCGACTACACCTTCGACCCGCTGGGCAGGCTCACCGCGGTGTGGCTCCCGGGTCACTCGAAGGCAGGTGGAGCGCAGGCGAACGCGACCTTCGGCTACTCGATCAGCACGACGTCGCCGAACGTCGTCACGTCGAACCGGCTGCTCGCGTCCGGGCAGTACTCGACCGTGCACTCGATCGTCGACGGTCAGGGGCGCACCGTCCAGACCCAGGAACCGACGTCCTACTCCCAGGGCGGGCGGGTCGTCAGCGACACCGAGTACGACTCTCAGGGGCGCGCGTGGAAGACCCGCGGCCCGTACTGGGACACCACGGCTCCCGGTGGGAGCCTGCTGGTGGTCGATGACAACGCGGTGCCCACCACGACGATCACCGAGTTCGATTCGACGAACCGGCCGATCGTGTCGAAGTACCTGCACGACGGCGTCGAGCAGTGGCGCACCACGACCGCATACGACGGTGACCGTGTCACCACCGTGCCCCCGGACGGTGGCACCGCGGCGACAGTGATCAGCAACGGACTCGGCCAGAAGATCAAGACGCTGCAGTATCGCGACCGCACCCACACCGGTCCGAACGACCTGGCCGACGCGACCACCTACACCTACACCCGCGCAGGACAGCTGGAGACAGTCACCGACGCGACCGGCAAGAACACCTGGAGCTTCGCCTACAACCTGCGCGGCGCCAAGGTGTGGCAGTCCGACCCCGACGCGGGCGTGTCGACATCGACCTACGACGCGGCCGGACAGCTGTCGACCTCGACCGACGCCGAGAATCGCACGCTCGCCTACGCCTACGACCCGCTCGGCAGGCGTACCGCGATGCACCAGACGTCGCTGGCCGGGGCAAAGCTCGCCGGGTGGATTTACGACACCCTCCAGAAGGGCAAGCCCACCAGTTCCGTCAGGTTCACCGGCGGCAAGGCCTACGTCAAAGCGGTGAGCGACTACGACACGGCGGGCCGCCCTATCGGTTCCAAGGTCGTGATCCCGAACGGCGAGACCGGACTGTCCGGGACCTACCTCTTCTCCACCGCGTACGATCCGAACACCGGTGCGGTTGCCAGGGAGGTGTCGCCTGCGGCGGGTGGTCTGCCAGAGGACACGATGTTCCGCACGTACGACGCCCTCGGCAAACCGTTCAAGTCGTACTCGACGGGCGCGGGCGGCGGCGCGGGGACGGTCTTCGTGTCGAAGACCGAGTACAACCAGTTCGGGCAGGCACTCCGGGTCAACTACGCCGACGAGAACGACCCCAAGCAGGTCTCGACGACCTGGACCTACGAGGCGGGCACCAACCGGCTCAGCTCCATGGGCGTCGTCCGCGCCACCGAGACCGGGAACTGGGTCGCGAACCGGGCCTACACGTATACCCAGTCGGGTTCGCTGACGAAGGTCGCGGACACCCCGCCGGACGCCGCCGCCGACACCCAGTGCTTCGGCTACGACTATGCCCAGCGCCTGACCAAGGCGTGGACGCCCGCGTCGGGCAACTGCGCGACCAGCCCGTCACTCGCGGGCCTCGGCGGGGCGGCGCCGTACTGGTCTGAGTGGACCCACGACGTCACCGGCAACCGCGTGAGCGAGACCCGCTACGCCGCGACGGGCAACACGGTCAGCACCTCGACCTACCCGAAGCCGGGTTCGGCCCACCCGCACGCGGTCGCCACTGTGTCGACCAAGGTCGGCACGGGCACCCCAACCGAGGAAGCCTTCACCTACGACAACGCGGGTGGCACCAAGACCCGCACCAAGTCCGGCTCCGGCTACGCCTTCAACTACGACGCGGAAGGCCGCGTCGCGTCCATCACCGACCCGGCGGGCAAGACGTCGACCTACCTGTACGACGCTGACGGCAACCGCCTGATCAGCCGCGACCCGACGGGCACCACCCTGACGATCGGCGACACGGAATTGTTCGTCGGCACGGGCACCAGCACCGCGACCGGCACCCGCTTCTACACCCATGGCGGCCGGCAGGTCGCGGTCCGCAACGGTGGCGGGCTGACGTGGAAGGTCATCGACCAACACGGCACCGCGACCACGTCGATATCGGCCTCAACCCTCGCGGTGACCAAACGCTTCCAGGACCCCTACGGCAACATCCGCGGCGCCGCGCCGTCGTTGTGGCCGGACCGCCACAGCTTCATCGGCGGCTTCCTCGACACGACCGGCTACGTCCACCTGGGCGCCCGCGAGTACGACCCGGCTCTGGGCCGCTTCCTGACGGTCGACCCCATCCTCGACCTGGCGGACCCCCAGTCATGGACGGGCTACGCGTATGCCAACAACAATCCGGTCGACCACAGCGACCCATCCGGCCTCTGGTGCGACGGCTGCTCCAGCACAGACATCGGTGTCAACTGCCCGCCCTGCGGCGGCGGCGCTCCGGCGAGCGCGCCTTCCGCGGATGCCGGTTCCGGAGGCCATCTCTGCCAGGGGTGCAACGGTGGCAAGGGCTGGGCGACTCCCCACGGTGGGATGCCGTCGAAGGTTGGTTCCCACGGCAAGCTCGTTATCGATCTGTCGAAGGTGTCGAACACGGCAATTATCAGCAACCGCTACTTCATGTACAACAGCGGTGAGTATTACCCGGTAGAAGGCTTTGAATGGATGTTGGAGTCCATTCCGGGGCATGTCGATCCAGACTATCCGTGGTGGGTGCAGGTACTCGCTCCGATCGCCATTGCCGGGGTGATCGCCGGTGGTATGGCCTGCGTCGGAAGCGGTGGATTCTGTTTGGCGATCATTGGGGGAGTGGCAGAGGCGTCCGCGCCGCCAGTTGCCTTCGCGGCGCCTGTCGTCGGCGCTGGTGTGGTGGGCGTCAAGACCATTTCCGTCATCGACGATGCGATCAATGCCGGAGCCAAGTCCGAGGCAGGTGCCGCTGACGCTGCGGCGATCGCCAAGAATCTTTGTACTCGGAGCTTCTCTGGCGATACCCCAGTGCTGATGGGTGACGGAACCACCAAGGCATTCAAGGACATTCAGCCGGGCGACTACGTGATGGCTGCCGACCCTGAAACCGGCGAGCGAGGCCCACGCGAAGTGACGGCCACCTGGCCTCACACCGACACCCTCCACGTCCTCGTCCTGGTCGATGGCTCCACCATCACCACGACCGAAGACCATCCCTTCTGGAACGTCACCGACCACCAGTGGCAGCGTGCGGATGCTCTCGACCTAGGCGACCACCTGGCGACAACCACAGGACACACCGCCGTAGTCAGGGGGCTATCACCTGGATCACCACGCGTCGACGCCGCCTACAACCTCACGGTCGACGACCTCCACACCTACTTCGTACTCGCGGGCAGCACGCCGGTCTTGGTACACAACACCGGCCTATGCGACCCGGAAGAGCTTGCGAAGATCTGGCATATAGGTGGTTCTGAGTCGCTCGACGCTAGTTTCGCGTACCACTGGGGTAAGCACGCCCAGCCGCTGAACATAACGCCGGAACAGTATCTCAAGGACGCGAACGATTGGGTCGCGCGAATTGCGCAGCCGGGCGGCAAGGTCGGGTACAATGCCAAGCGGGCCGAGTTGGGTAATGGTGACATGGGTGTTAAGTACGCTGATCCAAAGGGTGGCATGGGCGGCATTGTCGGGCCGGACGGAAAAGTGGTGACCTTCTGGTATTCGGATGCCCACTAGGAAGGTATTGCGGTGACTCTGAGCTTTATCGACGCGTACACGATCTGGCGCGGCCAGCCGTTTCCCGGGAGTGGGAAGAATGAGGTTCTGATTGGTGTGCGCCACGACCTCGCGGAGGCTGACGAGTACGTGACGACCGTGATCAGATTTGTTGATCACGGGATCCACAGGCCCATGCAGCAGACCGATGTTCTGGCTTTTCTTGATGAGATCCTGGAACGAGTCGCCCGGTTCGCCGAAGCGGCTTCCGGTAAGGATTTGGAGATCGCGCGTTCTCAGCACGCGTATGCGGCGATCCTGAGGCTTGTCTATGCACAGTTTCTCGAGTTGGCGCCGTCTGAACACGTGTGAAGGCGTTCGATCGTGGTTGTGTCGTGAGGCCGTCCCGGGCGGATACCGCCCGGGACGGCCTTCCCGTTGTAGGGTCAACGCCCGGGTGATCTGGCCTTCGATTGGCTTCCTGTCACCCACGGTAGCGGCGGGACGGGGCGGAGTTGGTCATCGGTTTGGTCCTCGTTTCAAGATCGGGTGGCGATTTGTTGGCGATCGCAATGCGCCGCAACGGGTCGCAACCGGTTTGAACGAGGAGGAACAGGGCTTCGTGACCTGCTGGAACCAGCATAACCGCTGGTCAGAGGATATGTTGATCAACCTTTTTGACACGGTAGGGGTCACTGGTTCAATCCCAGTATCGCCCACCAGCCAGTTTGTGCTGGTCAGACGGCCTTTCGATGATTGACATCGAAAGGCCGTTCTGCATTTCCGGGATCTCTTGACCGTCGTGTGACCGTTCGATTCGCCGACAGGGTGGCCGGGTCCCTGCTGGTCGGCGTGCGGATTTGGCGTGATCGTTTGACCGTCTGGTGACCGGGTTGGCGCCATTGGCCGCGCCTGCGCGGCGGCTGAGCGGGTGTGCTGGTTTGTTTGTGGGGCGGATTCGTGCGAGGGCGTCGAGGGCTGTGTCGCGCGGTGCCGGGACGGTGTGAAGGTAGCGTTCGGAGGCTGGCGTGGCCGAGTCGTTCTCGGACGGTTTGCAGGTCTGCGCCGCCTTGGAGGAGCCAGGAGGCGTGCGCGTGACGCAGGTCGTGGATGCGGGCGCGGTGGGTAATGCCCGCGGTGGCGAGGTCAGGTTTCCAAATGCGCCTACGGAACCAGTGACGGGAAAGGTGCCGCTCACTGGGGCTGTCGTCAGTGGGCGTGATGGGTGGTCGGTCTTTGCCGTTGGCGCGTCGGTGGGCGCGGTAGTCGGCGTAGGCGTCGCGACAGGCGCCGCAGCGGCATCGGCCCGCGTTGTAGGCGGTGAGTGTTCCGTGGCGATAGCTTCGGCCGTCGAGATTTGGCGCGGTCGTCTGGTCGCCGGGTGATGGCACGAACTTCGGCACCGGGGCGGGCGCCAATCATCACCGTCACGATGGTGCCGACGATGCCGTCCGACGGTCACCAGCCACGACTACGACGCGGCGTTGGACGAACGCGGCGCTCCGACGGCGAAGTTCCACGCGTTCCGCGAGGTGATCTCGCGGATGCGCCCCGGCGTCGAATCGCGGGAACTGCCCGTGTCGCACCCGCTGGTCACTGATGTCACTGTCTCGCTGACGTGCAACCGCCGGGGTCGTCTTCGATGAACGCGGTGCGTTCCCGGTGGCGCCATCGTTCGAGGAACTGGGTATCGACCACGGACTGGTCCGCTATGAGACCCACGTCCCTGGTCCCCGCGAACCGCTCCCGCTTCAGCTCATCGAGCTGCGCGACCGGGCTCACGTGTTCGTCGACGATGCTCTGGTGGCCATTGTGGACCGCGTCGGGGATGACATTGTCGTTCCCGGAGTGGGCGGCGCCTGCCGGGTGTCGGTCGTGGTCGAGTCGATGGGGCGCGTTGACTACAGGCCCCGCCTCGGCGGCACGAAGGGACTGGGCGGGCGGCGCCAGGACAACCAGTGGCTGAACCGGGTACTCCATGTTGACCCACGCGCTGCCGGAAGCCCGTGAGCAGAGGCCGTCCAGCTCCCGGCCCGAGTGGCAGGACAGGGTACGTAGAGGCATAGACGCCGGTCGGTGTGCGCGCCGCCTCGGATCTGCTGCCCGTTGAACCAGACGTATCCCTTCACGCCTTCGACCTGGAGGTAGCCATCGCTGAACTGTCCGTGTCGTTGCTGAGCAAGCCGGATCTTGGCTGAGAGAGCACTCCACCGAACACGGTCCCTGATGGGACCGCCCCGGGTATCGGGCCTGTTGGCCACGACACCCGGGGCGGTGTACGTCCGGATCAGGTCAGCTCGCGTTGATCGCGACCTCCAGCAGATCCAGGCTCGTTCCGCGAGAGCCGTCCGGGAACGAGACGCGCACATATCGGGCGGTGCCCGTCACCGAGTACTTGTTCGCGGACCCGAAATAGGCCTGACCGTCCGGCCCCACGACCGAAGCGGGGTTCGTCCAGGTCGTTCCATCGTTGCTGGTCTGCACCAGCACCGTCTTCGGCGTGTTGGTGTAGCGCATCGCCGCGGTGTTGAACGTCAGGTCGACGCTCGACAGTGCCGTCGACGCCGCGAGATCGAACCGCACCCAGGATGCCGTGCTTCCCGCCGTCGACCACCCAGACCCGCCGAGGTGCGTGGCGTCGATCCCGATGCCGTCGATCAGCTTCTGCGCGGACGACGAACTGTCACTGGTCGTGACCTTCGCACTCTTGGCGACATCGTGTGTGGGCAGCACGTCCAGGAACACCCGGTTGCTGGTCACGGTCTTGCCGTCAAGGGTGGCCACGGCCCACACCACAGTGCGCGTCGTCTGGGTCACGTCGGGCATGGTGACCTTGCCGTTCGCGACGTTCAGGCCGCCTGGCTCGGTGATCGCCACCGGGTTGGTCAGCGACCCTCCCGCGAGATTGACCGTTCCGGTGTGCCACACGACGCTTGCCGCGTCCAGCCGGACCGACCGTCCCTGACTGGACCGCCCTTCCAGGACATAGGGCAGGGACGCGCGGTCGCCGACCGTGCCGAAGGTTTCCTTCCCGGCGATGCGCAGTACGGCTGAGGAGAGGTCGTTGCCGAGGTAGGCGACGCCGTTGCGCACCGTCACCGTGACCGCGACCTGCTTCACGACGGTGCCGGAACGTCCTTCCATGGTGACCGTCGTCGAGCCGTTCGCGCGCGGGTCGACCAAACCGTTCTGGTCGACGCCCAGCACCAGCGAGTTCGCGACGGTGTACGTGACCCCGTCCAGCTTGGCTGGGAGAGCGGGATACGTCATGTATCCGCCCGGGACCAGCTGGAGCTCGCCATCCGCTCGCACCTGCGCGTCCAGAGTGACGTTCGTCAGCTGGTACTCGCGCGCCTGCTTGTTGGTCTCGACCTTGATGATCGTGTCGATCGGGTCCGCGGCGACCGCGGTCAGGTCGATCGTCAGCGACGACCCGGTCTGGGTGAACGGCTGGACCGACTGGCCGGTGTTGAGCAGCTTCACCCCGGTCACCGTGTCGGTGACCCCGCCGATCGTCAGGAGTCGGTTCGGGATCGCGGCGAAGCCGGTCTTCTGGTCGGGTCCCTTCATGATGTGCAGGTAGATCGCGTTGTCGCGACTGACCGCGTAGCCCCACTGTGGGCCGGTGGTCGCATTGGGACGCGCGAACTTCTCGTAGTTGCCGAGCCCGTCGTCGGTGTACCCGTACCCCGGCAGGTAGTAAGGCGTCGTGCCGGTCACGGATTCGAGCAGGTTGATCCCGGGTTTCGGGGTCCACCAGTCGACCATCTGCCTGCGCACGTCGATGAACTCCTGCACGCCCTTGGGGTAGCGCGTCGCCATCTCGGTCGGGGTGTGCCAGTTCGGTCCGCGGCTGTCGATGACGGTCTGGTCGTTGTTGTCCACGAGACCCCGACCCGCGTTCATGACGGTCTCCTGAACGACCTGGCGGAAGTCGTCCCGCTGGCCGTAGTACGGCGACACCTGATTCGCGGTGCGGATCATCTTCCATGGCTCCATCGGGGTTTGCTTGACCAGATGGTCTTGCCCGACACCCGCGAAGATTCCCGACGCCTCGGCGGTGCGAAGGTCCGGGTCGCCGTACTCCGCGCCCCAGGCGTTGGAGTTGACGATCACGTCGGCGCTGTGGTTGCGCACCGCGCTGTACATCACGTCGAAGTTCGCGGCAGGCATGGCCTGCGGGCCGTCGAAGTAGAGGTAGCTCGGGTGGTAGCGGTTCAGCAGATCCTCGACGTTCTGCACGAAGACGTCGGTCGACTTGTGCTGCAGGCCGCCGCCCTCGGTCGCGTAGTAGATGCCGAGTTGCATCCCGTATCGGCGCACCGCGTCCGCGAACGGGGCAAGCCCGTCGACCACCTGGCCGTTGGCCTGCTTGGGCATGTACTTGTTGCGGTCGTGGGCGGGGTCGGCGAACTTGGACGGCCAGTGGTAGTTCTGCTGCAACGCCTCAAGGGTGACCAGCGAGTGCCCCTGCCCCTTCGCGCGTTCAGCCCACTGGTCGACCGAGTAGTTCGGGTCGATGAAGTAGTTGTAGATCGGCGTCGCGTGCGTGAGGGCGCTGACGCGTCCCTTTTCGAACGCCCGGGTCGGGCGATCCTTGACGACGAGCGTGAACTGTTTCGACGCCGTGGCCCCGTTCGCATCCGTCACCTGGAGCGTGAGTGGGTAGTCCCCGATGCGCGCGCTGCGGCTGATGATCCCCTTGGTGCTAGCGAGATCGACCGCCCCATTGACGACGCCACTGGCGATCGTGCCGTCCGCCAACAATGCCAGCCCGGAGGGCAGGACGCCTTGGGTGATCCGCCAGGTGTATCCGGGTTTGCCACCGCTGGCGGTGAACTGGAACGGCGAGGCGGCCACACCGTAAGTGTTAGCGGCGACCGACTTGTTCCACACATACGGCCACTCCAAGTAGCCGGTCGGCAGGTTCTGCGCGGGCAGTGGCTGTCCGTTGGACGTGGTACCGGTGAGCGACTGATTGTCGATACGCAGCGCCGCGGACGGACCGGACACCGAACTCAGGACGCCGTCGATTCGGTTGCCGCTCGCATCGGCGATCCGACCGTAGAAGCCGAGATAGGCGACGTTCTGGTCCTTCGCGATGGGCACACCGTTCGCGTTCACGTCCTCGGTGTAGGCGTGCCGGATCTGGATCAGCACCTTGTTCCAGCCCAGCTTGAGGTCGACCTCCTGTTTGGTCAGGTCCTTCTGGACCTCCGTCGGAGTGGTCGCGTCCGTCACGCAGCGGTCGTTGACGGCGAGCCGGTACGACCCGCTGGCGCCGACGTCCACGAACGCCCTGCGAGCCACGGGGCTGTAGACGTACGTATGCGCGTAGACGAACTTGTTCCGGGTGTCCTGCCCCTTCTTCACGGCGAAGTAGCCGTACAGGTCCTGGTAGTCGTCATAGTTGCGGTTGTATAGACGGTCATCGAAGTACTCCCAGGTACGCGACTGCGCCGCGGTGCCGAGGGTGCCGCCGAGAACCGGGGTGATCGGCGTCGTGCCGGGTTGGGATTGAGAGCGCAGATATACCTCGATTTCGGAGATTCCGGTGAAGGAGGGGTATGGGGTCAGGCCCGGGTCGACCGCGACGGTCATCGAGACCACGTTGGTGATCGGTTGGGGGTGTTGGTACACGGTGGGCGACGATGGCGAGCTTGATGTGCTGGCGATCAGGCCGGTGAGGACCTTGGTGCCGTCGGCGCGGGTGAACGTGATCTGGTAGTTGTTGTTTACGTGGCGGCTGTCGCCCCACTGAGCCAGCCGCACCTCATCGAGCGAGATCTGGCTCGCCCATGTCAGGGTGACCTTCGGGGCGGTGTCGTTCTGCGTCACCCATTGCTTGGTCGTGGTGCCGTCGATGACCTGGGAGGGCGGGTTGACGCTCAGCGAGGACGTTGCCGTCGCTGTCGCCGAGCGTGCCAGGTTGACCGCCGTTGGCAGACCACACCCGTAGATTCCCTCTGCGACGGCGGTGTCGAACGGACCGGACACCAGCCACGAGTTGATGAACGGTGCGGCGCCTGCGACCTGCTGCGCCTGTGCCGATGGGGCGGAGGTGCTGAACACCAGTGCACCCGACAGCGCCACGGCGCCGAGGATCGCGATCGGCTTGCCTCTGACTTTCATAGATCTTCTCCGATTTCTATCGGCTCGTCGGCGAAACCGACCGTGGGGAGTCGGCTCATTCGTGAGCCGACCATCAATGGGCGCCTGCGTGTCGGGGTCCCAAATGCAGGCAGTCGAAAGCGCGGGCCGCCTAGCCGTGTCTCAAAGTTGTCGTAGCAAGATGTCGATGGTGGCGATGTAGCTGGCGGCGGGTTTCGGTGTTGGTTGAGCTGGTTGCTGCTGCCCGTCGCGGTGGCCTCGGCGGTGCGAGCACCCGACTAGCCCGACGCGCGAGTAGTAGACCCGCGGTCGCTGTCGTCAAGATGTGCCTGAGCCTGACCATCCGCTCCCTCCACGAGCCGATCGACGTATGAGCGAGGCCACACGGGTCAAACGCGCAGAGCATCGCATCAATGTGACCTTGTATACAATGGTCTAGACCTGAAATATTCGGCTATCGCCGGCGCGGTTCGGCCGGATACGCTGGGTAAGGCAGGCTGCGGAGCCATGTCCGAACCAGGTGGGAGATTCACCAGTGACCCAAGCCGACTCGATCCCGCCCGGGGACTCGGCCAGATACCGGCCGAGCTATGAGATCGCGGCAGAGCGGATCCTGGAGTACATCGCACGGGAGGGGCTGGAGCCGGGGACGCGCCTGCCGACCGAGAAGGACCTCGCCGAAGCGGTCGGCATGACCCGGACGGTGACAAGGGAGGCGGTAAAGATCCTCTCGGCGGTCGGACGGCTCTCCGTGCAGAAGGGGCGGGGCATCTTCGTCGCCGGACCCGAGCTTCCCTTGTGGAGCCAGTCATTCACCCGATTCCTGCCCGCCAACCAGCAGCAGGTGGAGGAACTCTTCGAGTTCCGAGGGCACGTCGAGGCCATGTCCACCCGCCTCGCCGCGCAGCGCGCGACGCCGCCGCTGGTGAAGGCGATCCGTGACGCCGCCCAGCGGACAGCGGCAGCGGCGGACGATCATGATCACGACGGCTTCATCGCCGCGGACATCGAATTCCACTCGCGGATCGGCGTCGCGTCCGGCAACACCTTCCTGTCGGCGGCGCTGGAGTGGGTACAGCACCTACAGCAGCAGGTGAACCGCATCGGCATGGCCGGGACGGTGGGCGGCCCCCTGAAAGTCGCCGCGGGCCAGCACGCCGCGATCGCCGAGGCCATCGCCGACGGCGACGAAGACCAGGCGGTCGACCTGATGTCCGCGCACATCGTGATGACCTTGCGACAGTTTCAGCAGGAGTTACGTGCACGCATGCTGAGCAAATAGATCTGAACTATCTTGGGTCTGTCCGCCGTCACCGGCCAGATGTCCGGCGTCGGAGCGGCCACACCACGTACGTCGACCGCCGAACCAGTCCGCCCGTCGAGCGGCCAGTCTTCGCGGACAGGCCAGCGGGGTTCCTGGCGGCGTAGTCGGTCGCGATCTCGGTGCGCGAGGATCGGTCGGATGCGACACGTGCGTCTGTACCGCGCGCGACGGCTACCCGGGGTGGGGGCGCCCCAGTCGGAGCGCGAGGGGTCAGCACGTTGCCGAACCCGAAGAAGAGGCAGGCCAGACCAACAACGGCGCAGATGATCAGTGAGTCGATTGGTGATCCACCGTTGCCGGGCCCGACCGTTGCGCTCAGTTGCGACAGGATGAGGTGAGATGAACAAAGGTCGCTTCTTCGTTTCAAGATCGGGTGGCGATTTCTTGGCGATCGCGTTGCGCCGGAACGGGTCGCATCCGGTTTGAACGAGGGGAACAGGGCTTCGCGACCTGCTGGAATCTACATAACTGCTGGTCAGAGGATATGTTGATCTACCTTTTGGCACGGTAGGGGTCACTGGTTCGATCCCAATGTCGCCCACCAGCCAGTTCGTGCTGGTCAGACGGCCTTTCGATGATTGACATCGAAAGGCCGTTCTGCGTTTCCAGGCTCTCTTGACCGCCGTGTGACCGTTCGATTCGCCGCGGACGCCATCTGGTCCTGCTGGTCGGCATGCGGATTTCGCGTGATCGTTTGACCGTCTGGTGACCGGGTTGGCGCGATTGGCCGCGCCTGCGCGGCGGCTGAGCGGGTGTGCTGGTTTGTTTGGTGGGGCGGATTCGTGCGAGGGCGTCGAGGGCTGTGTCGCGCGGTGCCGGGCCTAGGTCAACTTTTGGTGCTGACCTGGGATCCGCTGACTCTTGCGAATCTTCTTCGGATGCTTGACTGTCCATTGTGGTCTTATGCAGGCCCGACCTGGCGGGCGGAGGACCTGGAACAGCTCGGCAACGTTGGCGGGGGCACAGCAGGCCGCGGTCCCGTCTGGGCGTCCTTCAGACGTTCGGTGGGAGGTGGACGACGACTCCGTCCCGGCGCGCTACCTCGGCGGCGAAGACGACGCGGTGGCTGTCCAAGCTTGCCGACATGCCGCTGAGGATCAGGTCGGGGCGGTCTTCGTACAGGGCGTCGACGAACGCGGTGATCAGGCCCGCGTCGCCGCCTCCGTGGCCCTCGGCGGCGGAGGAGCCGTCGGCGGAGGTGTCGATGACGGTGGTGCGCTCGGTGCGGAAGTCGTAGACCTCGATGTGCCTGCCGTTGCCGGTGATCTGGCCGTGGGTGCCGAAGATCCTGGTGTGGCGGTTCTCCAGTGGGGTGAACGCGGCGAGTGTGAACGACGCGGTGACGCCGCCCTCGTAGCCGACGGACACGACCTGGTGGTCGGCGACGTCGTTGTCGCAGGCGTAGACGCACCGCCCGTAGGGGCCCTCGCGCAGGGCTTCGGTGACGGCGTCCTCGGTGAGGACGTCGGTCATCACGCGGGTGAAGTAGCCCTTGGTGCCGCCGTTGCGGAGGCCGTCGCGGTAGAGGCGGACGGCGGAGTAGGGGCAGGTGTCCTCGACCGAGCAGTCCAGGCAGCGGTCGGCGGCGCCGTCGGGCCGGTTCTCGGCGCGGAAATGGGTCAGCTCGCCGAACGAGGAGACTTTCACCGGCCTGCGGTCGACGATGTGGCCGAGCCAGTCGATGTCGTGGCAGGACTTGGTGAGCAGCACGAAGCTGGTCTCGTCCTCGCGCCGCCAGTTGCCGCGGACGAAGGAATGGGCGAAGTGGTAGTAGCCAACCGGTTCCAGGTGTTCGACGCTGACGATGTCGCCGATCGCTCCGGTGGCGATCTCGGCCTTGATGGCTTTCGTGTAGTCGGTGTAGCGCATCACGTGGCAGATCGCCGCGGTGACTCCAGCGGCCGTGGCCGCGGCGGCGATGCGTTCGCAGTCGTCGATGCTGGTCGCCATCGGCTTCTCCAGCAGCACGTCGTACCCGCGTTCGATGAACGCCAGGGCGGCTTCGAGGTGGTGCTGGTCGAGCAGCGCGATCACCACGACGTCGGCGAGGCGAGGCCAGGCGGCGAGATCACGCCAGTCGGTGAAGACCTGGTCGCGGGCAAGGCCGTGGCGTAGGGCGAACTCGGCCCGCTGGGCGGTGCGGGGCTCGGCGACGGCGACGACCTGGGCGCGGTCCGGCCGCTGGGCGGCGAGGTCGGCGTAGGCCGAGCCGCGGGCGCCCGCGCCGGCGAAAGCCATGGTGACCGGGGTTCCTGGCCTGCGTCGGGGGGAGGCTGACAGGGGAGATGCGGTAGTCATCCTTTGGTTGCTCCTCCGGTGAGGCCTTTGACGAAGTGCTTCTGGAACAGCAGATACAGAACGAGGATGGGGAATGAGGCGAGGAACATGAAGGCGAAGACGGAGCCGAAGTCGGTGTGGTGTTCGCCGATGGCGCGATAGATGCCCACGGTCACGGTGGTCCCGCTCGACGGCCCGAGAATGATCAGCGGGTTGATGAAGTCGTTCCACACCCAGACGCCGATGAAGATGAACACGCTCGCGGTCGCGGGCCGCATGAGCGGGAACACGATCTGCCAGAAGGTCCGCAGCGGTCCCGCGCCGTCGAGCGCGGCGGCCTGTTCGATCTCAGTGGGGATGGCTTTGACGAAGCCCATGAAGACGAACACGCCGAACGGCAGGTAGTAGCCCACGTTGGCCAGCACGATGCCGGGAATGGTGCCCATGAGGCCGACCGAGCGCAGCACCTGGGTCAGCGCCGAGAGGAGCACGGCGGAGGGGATGGTGAGTCCGGCGAGCAGGACCAACAGGGTGACCTTCGCGGCTCGGCCCGCGGTGCGGGCCAGATAGTGGCCGAGCATGGCGGAGAGCACCACGACGACGACCGCGGACAGCGCGGTGATCTCGATGCTGTTGATGAGCCCGAACCAGAACAGGTGGTCCGCGCGGCCGAAGACCTGGGCGATGTTGTCGAAGGTCGGCGGGGCGGGCAGACCGACCGGGTTCCCGACGATCTGTTCGCCGGGTTTGAACACGTTGACCAGCACCAGGTACAGCGGCAGGAAGAAACAGGCGGCGACGAACACCGCGACCAGCGGCCGCAGCCAACCCGTGGAGACGTCGGGCCGGGTGGAGTCCTTAGTGGACGTCACAGGTTCACCTCCCGGCGCTGGAGGACCTTGAGCACACTGCCGGAGAGCACCGCGATGATCGCGAGCATCGCGGTGGCCATGGCGGCGCCGTAGCCGACCTGGTTCTTCACGAAGCTCGTCCCCACGATGTCGAAGGCGATGGTGGCGGTGGTGCCGACGCCCGGTCCGCCGTTGGTGATCACCTGGACGTGGTCGTAGGCCTTGAACGCGGTGATCATCAGCATCACGGTGTTGATCGTGACCGCGGGCGCGAGCAGCGGCCAGGTCACGTGCCGCAACCGGGCGAGCGCGCCCGCCCCGTCGATCATCGCCGACTCGTGCAGTTCCTGCGGGATTCCTTGCAGCCCGGCCAGATAGACCACGACGCAGAACCCGAGGACCTGCCAGGAGATGATGAACGCGATCGAGTACAGCGCCAGGTCCGGGTCGGACAGCCAGCCCGGCGGGGCGTCGACGCCGAGGGCCCGCAGGCCCCGGTTGAGCAGCCCTTCGTCGGTGAGGATCGCCTGCCAGATCACGCTGACCACCACGGAGCTGAGCACGACCGGCACGAAGAACACCCCGCGCAGCGCGTTGTAGACCCAGCCGCGCCGGTCGAGCAGCAGCGCGATCAGCAGTCCGGCCACGTTGGGCAGCACCGTCACGATCGCGGTGAGGATCGCGGTGTTGCCCAGCGTCAACAGGAAGCCGTCGTCCTGGACCAGGTCGAGGTAGTTGTCCAGGCCGACCCACGCGGTGGCGGGCTTGAACGGGTTGAGGTTGGTGAAGCTGTTCGCGATGTTGATGCCCATCGGGACCAACACGAAGGCGGCGTAGATCAGCAGGCCCGGTACCGCGAAGACCGCCGCGTGGGTGAGCTTGGGCAGCAGCGGTTCCCGCCGCCGGCGGGCGCGCCGAACGGGCGGATCGACCGCCGCGTCGACGACAGGCGTTCGCACGGACACTGTGGACACTCCGATCGGATGGGGATGGGGCGTGGGCGGCAGAAGGGTTCCCACGCCCCATCCCCGGGCTCGGCTACTTGGCGGCCTTGTCGAACTGCTCGTCGAACAGCGCCGATACTTCCTGGGCGGACTTGCGGCCGCTGATCAGGTCGACGGTGGCCGCGAACACCTGGTCGGCGACACCGGGGGGCAGCGCCTGGTCGCCGGTCTCCACGGTGAACGCGTTGACGACGTTGTTCTCCTGCACCGCCTTCTGGTAGGCGTTGACAGTCATCTGGTACACCGGACCCATGTCCGATGGCGGGGTGTAGCCCTTGATGGCGATGATCGAACCGTCGGCCTTGACGCTGGCGTCGAGGTTGTCCTTGTCCTCCATGAACGCCTTTGCCCACTTCTTGGCAAGGTCCACGTTCGGCGCCTTCGAGCTGACGCTCATGCCGCCGCCGGTGTAGGCCGGGACGATCCCCTTGCCGTCGTCGGACGGCCAGGCGAACACGCCGACCTCGAACGGCGGCTTCTTGGCGTCGGCGCCCGCGGCGTACCAGGAGCCCATCGGGTACATCGCGCCCTTGCCGTCGGTGAAGGCCTGTTCGGTGTCGGCGTAGGAGCGGCTGAGCCCGGCCTGGTCGATGTAGCCCGCTTTGGCCAGGTCGGCCACCTTCTGCACCGCGCCGACGAACTTGGGATCGGTGAACTTGTTCTTCTTCGCGACCCGCTGGGGCAGCCAGTCCGGAGTCTGGGTGTAGACGTCCGCGCCGACCGCGGCGATCAGGGCGTACGCGCTGGCGAAGGTGTCCTTGCCGCCGCCGCCGACCACGATCGGGTTGATCCCGGCGGCCTTGAGCTTGGCGCTCACGTCAAGCAGTTCGGCGTAGGTCTTGGGCGGAGCGCTGATTCCGGCCTTCGCGAACAAGTCCTTGTTGTAGTAGACCAGCGGGGTCGGCTGCGTGTTGTAGGGAAGCTGGTAGACCTTGCCGCCGATCGGGTTCGACTTCGGGGAGTCGTAATTGGACAGTTCCTCGTCGGTCCACGCGGCGAACTGGCCGGACTCGGCGAACCCGCTGGGGTTGACCGCGATCATGACGTCCGGGAGCTGGCCGGACCCGGCGAGCTGCTTGGCGTAGGCCGTGCGGTCGGTGCTCGGCGCGACCAGCTTCTTGATGGTCACCCCGGGCACCTTCGTCGACGCGCGCTTGATGGAGGCGTCCCAGTAGGCGGCGGTGAGATTGGGCGTCTCGAAGGTCAGGAACGTCAGGGTGACCGAGTCGCCACCGCCGGAGTCGGTCGAACCGCCCCCCGCGGCACACCCGCCTGCGATCAGTGCGGTCGCGGCGACCAGCGCTGCGAATCGAAAGGGCTTACGCATGTCATGTGCTCTTCCTGTGAGGGGGCAACCTGAGGCGGCTGCTTCCTTGCGACCTGTCGACCAGGGGAGAGTTATTTGAGTAAGTGATTAAAATATATGCGGTAGTGTGCGGGCGGGGCCTGAGCGATGTCAAGAGGAGTGATCGGATGAATCGGGGTGGCGGCGACGGGTCCTTGCTGCGTCGCATCAACTGCGTCGCGGTGCTGCGCACGCTGCACGGCGGAGGGGAACTCACCTTGCGTGAGCTCGCCGAGCGTGCGGGCGTCTCGCGCAACACCGCCGAGGACGCGGTGGTCACCTTGGTCGACCGGGGGCTGGTGGCCGAGGTCTCCCCCGAGGACGACGGCAACCGGCCGGTGGGCAGGCCCGCGAAGCGCTACCGGTTCCGGCCGGACGCGGGCGTCGTGCTCGGCGCCGATTTCGCCGTGCACGAGTCGAATGTGCTGGTGGTGGACCTGTACGGGAACCTGGTCGGCCGGTACTCGGCGCCCGCCGATCCCGACGCGACGGCCGACGAACGTGTCCGCGCCGCCGGCACGGTCCTGCGGCAGGCGGTTCGGACCTCGGGGGTGCGGCAGAACGTCATCCTGGCGGTCGGGGTGGCCACCACCGGCATCGTCACCCCCGAAGGCCGGGTCCTGCGCAGCGAGCGGCTGCCCCGCATGGAGGGGCGCGAACTGGCGAGCGATCTCGCGGTCTTCGGCGACACCCCGGTCATCGTCGGCAACGACGCCCGACTGGCCACTGTGGCCGAACACTGGCGTGGTGCCGCCACCGGATTCAGCGATGTGGTGAACATCCTGGCCGGCAGGCACATCACCGCGGGCATCGTCCTCGGCGGCAAGGTTCTGCACGGTACCCATGGCGCGGCCGGGGAGGTCGGCACGCTTCCGCAGAGCCTCTGGCGGTCCGCGCTCGACGAGATCGCGGCCTGGCCCGACGCTCCTGAGGCGGTGTTCGCCCTGGCCGAAGCCGGTGACCGGGCCGCCATGGACCGAGTCGACTCCGTGGCACACAAGCTGGCCACCGGCGTCGCCACCGTCGTGCTGGCCGTCGATCCCCAGTGCGTCATCGTCTCCGGTGGTCTCAGCGGTGCGGGCGCGACGCTGCTCGATCCGCTCCAGCGGCACCTCGACGCGCTGACGCTGTTCTCCATCCCGGTCCTGAAGTCCACTCTGGACCATGACGCGGTCGCCTTCGGTGCGGCCCGGCTCGCGCTCGACCACGTCGAGCGCCAGCTCTTCGACGCGGACTCGGCGATCTGACCGGTTTCACGCCACGCCCGCCGAGTCATCAGATGTATCTCTTGACTTTGCGATCGATGGCGGCTGAGACTGTACGCGGATATTTACGTCAGGCACTCCAATAATTAACCCGCTTCTCCTCCTTGGGTCGTCGGACTCCTGAACCGAACCGGCCCAACTACCGGCAAGGAAGCCCGATGAATCGATTGAGCGGTTTACGAGCGCGGCCCGTCGCGCTCGTCGCGGCCACGGTGGTCGCGTTCTCCACTGCGGCGGGCGTCATCCCGCAGACGATGGCCCTGGCGGCGGGCAGTATCGAAAACGTCGACGACAGCGACAGCACGATCACCTATGCGGGTGACTGGCTGAACGTCAACCCCGGCGGCTGCTTCAACGCCACCTGTCACAACGCCCGGGCGACCGGCGCCACCGCGACCTACACGTTCAAGGGCGCGAAGATCATCTGGCGGGGCATCAAGGGGTCCGACCAGGGCAGCGCGACGGTCTCGATCGACGGCGGCGCGCCGACGACGGTGACCCTGACGGCGCCGACCCGCAGCGTGGACGTGCCGGTGTACACCAGCCCGACGCTGCCGCTCACCTCCGCTCAGGCCAACCATACGATCAAGATCACCACCTTGAGTGCCGCGTGGGTCACCCTCGACCGGTTCGAGGTCGTGCCGGTCGACGCGACCGTGATCGACGACGGCGATCCCTCCGCCACCTACACGGGCGGATTCAGCAGCTACAACCCGGGCGGATGCTGGGCGGGCACCTGCCACAACGCCGCCACCACGGGAGCCACCGCCACGGTGCCGTTCACCGGCACTCAGATGACCTGGTACTCGATCACCGGTTCCGACCAGGGGTCGGCCGACGTCTACATCGACGGCGTGCTGGACACCACGGTGAACCTGTACGCGGCGACCAGGTCGACGATGAAGGCGGTCTACACCAAGTCCGGACTCGCGGCGGGCTCCCACACCTTCAAGATCGTCACCAAGAACACCAAGTGGGTGACGTTCGACGTGCTGCAGGTCGATGTGCCGATCACCGGCGGCGGCGATCCGGTCACCGGCACGGTGCAGATCCCATCGGGCTACCTGACCGTCGGCCTCGACAGCGCGGGCACCGTGGTCGACATGGTCGACAACCGCACCGGCACCGACCGGATCGCGCCGGGCAAGGCCGCGTCCCTGGTCAGCCTGGTGGTCAACGGCCAGCAGCAGCGGCCGACGTCGGTCACGAGGTCCGGCGATCTGCTCACCTTCACCAACACGTCCGGGATGGCGGTTGATGTCCGGCTGGTGAGCAAGACGGGGTACACCACTTTCGAGGTCACCCGGGCCGTGGCGGCCGCGGGCGCCGATCTGCAGACCGTGCTGTGGGGCCCACTGCCCACGGCCGTCAACCAGACCGTCGGCGAGTCCGCCGGTGTCGTCCGCGATGGCACCTTCGCCATGGGCATCAAGCCCCTGAACGACCGCACCGAGGGCGCGTGGCCGCGCGACTACCTGAGCTACGGGTGGCAGAACGAGGTCATCGCCAATCCCTACAGCCTGCAGGTCGATGTCCTGGAGGAGTGGAGCTCCGCGGTCAAGACATCCTGGGGCTCGCTGCTGCGCGCGTTCAAGTTCGACTACACCAAGGAACGCGCCCGCAAGAACCGCGGCGGATCGCCGATCCCGGTCGGCCCGCTGACCGCGGACGCCACCGTCGTCGGATCGAAGATCGCGCTGTACGGCTCAGCGCCCGCGCTGGCGCCGACCATCATGTCGAACATCGCCTCGGGTGAGGGGTTGCCCTACCCGACGCAGAACGGCCAGTGGCAGAAGACCGCTCAGGCCAGCAGCCAGTCGTTCCTGGTCTACAGCGACATGAGCACGACCAATGTGGAGAAGGGGGCCGACTTCGCCAATCTGGCGGGCGTCGGCAACATCTACTCGCTGCCGAACGCGGTCGGCCCGTGGCAGACCACCGGCCACTATCAGTTCAGCTCCCAGTTCGGCGGCAGTGACGCCAACGCCAAGCTCCTCGTGGACAAGGCTGAGGCCAAGGGCGTGCACATCGGCGTGCACACGATCTCCGACTTCATCAGCAGTGACGACTCCTATGTCCGGCCCACCCCCGACTCCCGGCTCGCGGCCGCGGGCAGGGCGAAGCTGACCAGGCCGCTCGCCGCGGCCGACACCACCCTGTGGCTGGACGGTTCGGCGCCGGTCGTCAACGGTATCAACGGGAAGACGCTGCGGATCGGCAACGAGTTCATCACCTACACCGGCAACACCCAGGTCGGTGCCGAATGGCAGGTGACCGGGCTCGCCCGGGCCCAGTGGGGTTCCACGGCGACCGCCGCCGCGACCGGTGCGACCGCGTCGCGAATCGTCATCCAGCAGTACGGCGGCCCCATCGGCGGCCTGGGCATCATCGACGAGATCTCCACCCGCTTCGGAACCATCTGGAACACCACCGGAATCCGGGCCAACTCGTTCGACGGGCTCGAGGCGGCCAGTGAAGGCGGATGGGGCAGCTACGGTCTGGCCCGCCTGGTCAACGGCTCGTACGCGAAGACCACGAACAAGGACGGGCACGTCACCGAGACCAGCCGGATGACCGCCAACACCTGGGACGCGTTGACCCGGGCGAGTTGGGGCGAGGTCGGCTTCACCTCGTGGAACCAGGTGTTCCTCAACAACACCTACTACCAGGCCAACTACCTGCCGGGCATGCTCGGCTGGATCCGGCTGGGCGGCTCGGACACCCTGCTCAGCCTGGAGAACAAGATGGCGCGCGGTGCGGGCCTCAATGGCGGTTCCGGGTTCCAGACCTCGATCTCGAGCCTGACCAACGGGGGGACCAACGCGTTGGCGCTGCTGGAGGCGATGAAGCAGTGGGAGGCCGCCCGCAACCTGGGCGCGTTCACCGAGGCGCAGAAGGTGCTCTTCCGGGACCAGTCCACCAACTGGCACCTGAGCGTCGTCGTGGCCGGGAAGACCTGGTCGCTGCAGCAGCTCGACGCGAGCGGCAACAACATCGGCACGGCTCAGACCGTGACGGTCGCGACCCCCAGCCTGGTCACCAGCTCACTGCCCGCGGCCGTCCGGGGAACCCTGTACGAGGCCAAGATCGTGTCGAGCACCCCGGCGACCATCCGGTGGTCGGTGACCTCGGGCGCCCTGCCCGCGGGTCTCCAGTTGAACAAGGACACCGGCGGCGTCATCGGAGTGCCCACGACGACCGGACAGTTCGACTTCACCGTGACAGCCACGAACACATCCGGACAGTCCAACGCCCAAAAGGCCTACCGCGTAACCGTTAGCTGACGAACAAGGCAGTGAGGGCTCGCGGCGCGAGCCCTCACTGCCGATCTTGAGCGTCTGGTGACCGTGTTGGCGCGATTGAACGTGCGTGCGACGATGCGGCTGAACAGCGGTCTGGGTTGTGGGGCGCCGGACAAACCGGCGCCCCACGGCCGTCATCACCGTCCGGTCGGTTGGGTGAGCAGGGCGGCTTCGGCGCGGGCTATCCCCCCAGGGCGCGGACGCGCTCTGGGGCGTAGCCGGTTCGGGTGGCGAGGGCGAGGGCGGTCGTGTGGTGGACGTCGATCCCGCCCGGGTGTGTCCGCGTCGTTGGTAGTACGGGTCAAGGACCGCGCCAGGAGCCAGGCGTGGCGGTCGGAACCGTTGGCGACCGCGAGGGCAGGTCCGCTTACACGGATAAGCGCTGGGCGACGACCACAACGGTGCCCTGTTCACCGAGATGCTGGGATCGCGGTCCCAGCCATCCGGACGCACCGTGGGAGCACTTCAGGGGATAGGGCGTCGAGACCTCCCGCTATACAAGTAGAAACCCCATATCAACCGGCTGTTCGGGTACTCCGCTCGCGACTTTCCGTGGCTTTCTCACCGATCGTTACGTAATTCGGGTGATCCGTACCGGGGGGTCGGCGGGTCCGGTAACGGCGTCCGGCGGGGTCGCGATGCGCGCGCCAGTGCAGCGTGGCTGAAAGGGGCACTATGTCCTCGCGACGGCGTCGTCGGTCGGTTTCGGTTCTGGTGATCCTGGCCCTTGTGGCGGCCACGCTCATCCCCGGCAGTCAAGTGTTCGGGCCCGGCTTCGTAACGACCAGCGGCAGTGGTGCCGTCGATGTGCCAGAGCATCCCGAGGGTGCCGGGTTCAACCCCAACCAGATCAAGGATCTGGAAACGGCGAACCCGGGCGAAGGGATCGCGCTGATCGACGCGCCGGGAGCGAGCGCCACCGGTGAGGCCAACCTCGGCTACCCCTTGCAGACCCCGCCCGGCCGGGCGGGCGTGCAGCCGACGCTCGCGCTGCGGTACAACTCGGCGGGGGGCAACGGGTGGCTCGGGGTTGGCTGGGATGTGCCGATGCCGTCGATCACCGTCGAGACGCGGTGGGGGGTGCCGCGCTACGACGCCGGTCTGGAGACCGAGACGTACCTGCTGGCCGGTGAGCAGCTGACGCCGGTCGCGCACCGCTCGGCGCCGGCCGCGCGGACCGCGGAGAAGGTGTTCCACACTCGGGTCGAGGGCCGGTTCGCCAAGATCGTGCGGCATGGCGGGTCACCCGCCGACTACTGGTGGGAGGTCACCGACAAGAAGGGGTCCGTGTCGGTGTACGGCCGTGACGCGGATTCCTGGCTCGCCGACGCCGTGGGCGACATCAGCACCTGGGCGCTGCGTGAGGTGCGGGACGCGAACGGCAACCTGATGCGCTTCCACCATGCGCTGGTGGAGGACGGCGGTGTGCCGAACGCGACGGTGCCAGGCCGCGCGCTGTACCCGAAGCGGATCACCTGGACCGGCAGCGGCGACACCGAGGGCCGTTACTCGGTCACGTTCGTGCGTGACCGCGAGCGTGGTGAGCCGCGTCGGCCGGACGTGCAGATCGACGCGCGCATGGGGTTCAAGAAGGTGACCGCGGATCTGCTGCGCCGGGTCGAGGTGAAGCTGGACGACCAGCTGATCCGTGCCTACGAGTTGAACTACCGCACCGGCGCGTTCGCCAAGACCTTGCTGCGGTCGGTGTCGCAGTTCGACGCCGACAACAACTTGTTCACCACGCACTCCTTCGACTACTTCGACGACATCCGCGACAGCACGGGCAACTACGACGCGTTCGGTTCCTCGTCGGACTGGACGATGCCGGGCGACGGGCTGTCCGCGGGCATAGTCGACGGCGCCGCGAGCGCGCTGCAGGCGAACTCGACCGACAGCGTGGGTGGTCACCTGTACGTCGGGTTCGGTCCGCCGACCAGCGGGGGCCGCAAGTCCAACACCGCGGGCTTCAAGGTCGGCTACAGCGAGGGATCCAGTGAGGGCCTGCTCGCGCTGGCGGATGTGAACGGTGACAACCTGCCCGACAAGGTGTTCCGCGCCGGTGGCGGCATCTTCTACCGGCCGAATCTGTCCGGCCCGGGTGGTCAGGCCCGGTTCGGCGACACGCCGATCCGGCTGACCAACCTGCCTGGCATCTCCTCAGAGGACTCGCACTCGGGCACGGTGGGCATCGAGTCCTACTTCGGGGTGGCCGCGCAGTTGGACTACGTGTCGACCACGACCACGTCGGATCGCTACTTCGCGGACGTGAACGGCGACGGCATCACCGACCTGGTGAACAACGGCGGCGTCCTGTTCGGACGGATGGACGCCAACGGCAACCCGACCTACACGGCGAACAGCGCGGAGACGCCGTCGCCGATCGGGACGGGTGGGGTGAACGGGCCGGTGGTCGGTGACCGCACGGCCGAGTTCGAACGAAAGGTGGACACGTTCCCGCTGCTGGACGGCGTGCGCCGGTGGGTGGCGCCGTACGACGGCACGGTGGCGGTGGACGGTCGGGTGCGGCTGGTCGAGGACACCGGTCCGGCTCGGGCGGCGTACCGCAAGGCCGACGGTGTCCGGGTGGCGATCCAGCACCAGGGGACCGAACTGTGGTCGCAGCGGATCGGTCCGACCGACTACATCGAGTTCGCTCCGACCGGGGTGGGCAGTGTCGCGGTGCGGCGCGGCGACGCACTGTACTTCCGGGTGCAGTCCGTGCTGGACGGGCGCTTCGACCAGGTGGCGTGGGACCCGAGGGTCACCTATACCTCGCCGCAGGCATCGACCGACGTGAACGGGCTGGACAACCACCGCTACCTCGCATCCCGTGACTTCACGCTGGCCGGGCGGCCGTCGGCGGTGGTGGCGCCGCTGACCGGGACGCTGCGCCTGACCGGTGACCTGGTCAAGACCGCCGCGACGACCGACGACGTGCGAGTGGTGATCACCCGAGGTGCGACCGAGGTGTTCGCGCAGACCGTGGCCGGGTCGGCGACCGGCACCACGCCGGTGAGCCTGGACATTCCGGTGACCACGGGCGACACGCTGTCCTGGCAGCTGAAGGTGGACTCGCCGATCGACGCCGGTGCGCTGCGCTGGACGCCGAGGGCGCACTACACCGCCGCGCAGGGCGGGGTGCCGGTGACCAGCCCGGCCGGTGACCCGACCATCGTGATCAACCCGCCCTACGAGCAGGACATCTACCCCTCGACCACGCTGACCACGCCGCAGCAGTCGTTCACCGCGGCCGCGACCGGCACGGTGTCGGTGCAGCCGAACCTGGCACTGGCGGGAGCGGGCGCGCAGACCGACTCGCGAGTGGTGTTCACGGTCAAGAAGCGCGGCGCACTGCTCGGCAAGCGGGTCATCCAGATCGCCGATGGTGTGGTGCCCGCCATCCCGGCACTCGACGTCGCCGTGACCGAAGGCGACGAGCTGTTCTACGACTTCGCCTGCACCGACACCACGCTGCTCGGCAAGATCGCCACGCACGGCGCCACCCAGGACGGCACTCCGGTGCCGACCGCGGTGCACACCTCGGCGGAACAAGGCGCGTTCGCCCAGCCTTATCGGGGCTGGGGCGCCATCGGCTACCAGGGCAACCGCGACCGGGCCACCCAGCCGATCAACGAGGCGGACCTGGTCATCGACGAGAGCTTCCGCGACTCGCTGCCCGCCGGGCCGACCGAGGACGACCTACCCGGGTTCACCGCGAACCCGACCGTGGCCACGCCGAAGATCGTGGTGTTCGCGCCGATGCCGGGCGAGCAGCACTGGGCAGGCTCTGACGCCAACACCTGGGTGGCGGCGGCGGGCACGGCCAGTTCGAGGCTGGGTACCGACACCATCGACGTGGCGACCGACGCCGACTTCGCGGGCGCGACCGCGGTGTCGCGGCGCGGCAACACCGAGCAGATCTCCACCACGCTCGGGGTCGGCCCGCTGGGCGGCTCCCTCGCCAAGGGTGCCACGGAGTCCACCGTGGACTTCCTGGACCTCAACGGTGACCGCTATCCCGACGTGGTCGGCTCGGGTGGAGTGCAGTACTCCGACATGACCGGCGGTCTTGGCGGCAAGCGAGGCAGTGTCGGCGGCAATGTCCGCGAGTCCGACTCGAAGGCGTACACGGTGTCGGGCAGCGCGGGCAGTCCGGCGCGTACCGGCGGCACCGCGCGTGGCACCGACGTGCCCGCCGGGCGCAGCACCGCGAACACCAACCAGTCCGGCTCGGAGATGCCGTCGCTCGGTATCGGCGGCAACCTCGGCGGCGGCGAGTCCGAGACCAAGTACGACCTGGTGGACATCAACGGCGACAACCTGCCGGACAAGGTGTTCGCCAACGGCGACGCCGCGCTGAACCTCGGCTACACCTTCGCCGGGCGCGAGCCGTGGCCGGGCGGTCCGGTGAACACCGGCGAGACGCGCAACGCCGGGGTGAACCTGGGCTTCAACACCGACTACTACGGCTTCGCCGGTGGCGTGTCCGCCTCGACCGGTGACGGTGCCGCGAACGCGTCGCTGATGGACATGAACGGCGACGGTCTGATGGACCGGGTGTTCGCGGGCAGCCCGGTGACGGTGGCGATCAACACCGGCAGCGGGTTCACCGCGCCCGCACCGTTCCGAGGGAGCATGAACGGGCTGAACTCGGACGCGAACGCCAACTTCGGTGGCGGGGTGTACTTCACCTTCGGCTTCTGTTTCGTGTTCGGCTGCATCGTGTTCAACCCGGGCGTGAACGCCTCGACCGGTGTCGGGCGCACGGAACTCGCGCTGCGTGACATCAACGGCGACGGCTACCCCGACCACGTGCGCTCCACTGAGGACAACCAGCTGGTGGTGGCGGAGAACCGCACCGGCCGCACCAACCTGCTCAAGACGGTGAGCAGGCCGCTGGGTGGTCGGATCGACTTGGACTACGCCCGCGACGGCAACACCTACGACCAGCCCGACTCGCGGTGGGTGCTGACCCGCTCCGCGCTGTTCGACGGCCACCCTGGCGACGGTCAGGACACCCGACTCACCACCTTCCGCTACGACAACGGCAAGTACGACCGGTTCGAGCGCGAGTTCTATGGGTACGGCACGGTGGTCAGCGAGGACCGCGACCATGGCGACGGCGACGCGCTGTACCGGTCGCAGACCAGCGAGTACCGCACCGACAGCTTTTACACCCGTGGCCTGCTCGCCAAGCAGACCAGCACCGACGCGGCGGGTCGCCGGTTCGCGGAGGTGGCCAACACCTACCAGCTGCGTGACGTCGCGACCGGTGCGCCCGCCAACGCCGCCAGTTCGACCGCGACGGTGTTCCCGCAGCTGACCCGCACCGATCGCGGCTTCTACGAAGGTCAGGCCACCGCGGGCAAGACCACCTCGGTGGAGCTGGCCTACGACGAGTATGGCAACACGATCCGTTCGATCGACCGCGCGGACACCGGATCCGCCGACGACTTGGACGGCGTGTTCGGCTACTCGTCGACCGACCCGGCCTGTCTCGCCAGGCACATCGTCGGTGTGGGCACGTCGCTGCGGGAGACGAGCGGCACCGGGGAGCTGATGCGCCGCCGCGAGGCGACTGTGGACTGTGCGACGGCGAACGTCACGCAGGTGCGCAGATACCTGGCGGACAACTCCGTCGCGGTGACCGACATGACCTACTTCCCCAACGGCAACACCGCATCGGTCACCGACCCGGTGACCAAGCACGGGCAGCGCTACCGGGTCGACTACGGCTACGACACCGTGGTCGGTGTGCACACCGAGTCGGTGACCGACAGCTTCGGGTATCGGTCGAACTCCACCCACGATCTACGGTGGGGGCAGCCGACCAGTGAGACCGACAAGAACGACCAGCAGATCCGCCGCGCCTACGACGCGGTCGGCCGGGTCGACTCCGTGACCGGGCCCTACGAGATCCCGGAGAACCGGTACACCATCGACTTCGAGTACCACCCGGAAGCGGCCGTGCCGTACGCGGTCACCCGCCACGTCGACCGCGCCGCCGACGGCGTCCGCGCCGACACCATCGACGCGATCACCTTCGTCGACGGCGTGAAGCGGCTGCTGCAGAGCAAGAAGGACGCCTCGGTCGCGGCGAACGCGGGCGACGCGCCGCAGGCGGTGATGACCGTCACCGGCATGCAGACGGTGGACTTCCTCGGCCGCACGACCGAGGCGTTCTACCCGGTCACCGAGCCGAAGAGCGGGGCGAACACCACGTTCAACCCGGCCTACGACACGGTCTCGCCGACCCGCACCACGTTCGACGTGCTGGACCGCACGGTCCGGACGGTGCTGCCGGACCAGACAGTCACCTCGCTCGCCTACGGCTTCGGTCCGGACCGCAGCGGGACCACCCAGTTCGAGACGGTCACCACCGACGCGAACGGCAAGCAGCGCCGCACCTACGAGGACGTCCGCAACCTGACCACAGCGGTCAAGGAGTTCAACCCGGTGGGTGGGCAGCCGGTCATCTGGACCAGCTACCGCTACGACTCGATGGGCAAGATCATCGCGGCCGTCGACGACCGGAACAACACGACGACCACCGCCTATGACAACTTCGGCAGGCGGACTGTCATCGACAACCCCGACTCCGGCCGCACCGAGACCCGCTATGACCTCGCGGACAACCTCACCCAGAAGATCACCTCGAAGCTGCGCGCGGCGAACAAGGCGATCGAGTACGACTACCAGTTCAACCGCCTCGCCGCGGTCCGCTACCCGACCTTCACCGGCAACAACGTCACCTACACCTACGGCGGTCCTGGCGCCGTGGACAACGGCGCCGACCGCGTGGTCGGGGTGACCGACGGCGCGGGCACCGCGACCCGCGCGTACGGCCCGCTCGGCGAGCAGATCCGCGAGACGCGCACGGTGCCCGAGTCGATCCTCAACGGCCCGGCCCGCAGCTACACCACCTCCTACCGCTACGACTCGTTCAACCGGGTGCTGAACCTGACCTACCCCGATGGTGAGGTGCTCACCTACCGGTACGACTCCGGCGGCATGGTCGACCGGGCCGCCGGTCGCAAGGGCGAGTTCGACTACACCTACCTCGCCCGCCAGGACTACGACAAGTTCAACCAGAAGCTGCTCACCGACACCGGCACCGGCGTGCGCACCAACTACACCTACGACGCCGCCGACCGGCAACTCACGAACCTGAAGGCGCAACTGCCCGACGGGTACCGCTTCCAGGACATCGACTACAGCTACGACAACGTCGGCAACATCTTGCAGCTGCACAACAACGTGACGCTGCCGCACGGCAAACCGGTCGGCGGCCCCAGCACCCAGACCTACACCTACGACGACCTCTACCGGCTCACCTCGGCCCACGGCGAGTACACCTACGCCGACAACAAGCTCGACCGGTACACCCTCACCCAGTCCTACGACACGATCCACAACATGCTGACCAAGGACCAGCAGCACGAGATCGTGGTCAGCCCCGGAACCGCCACACAGGCCGCATCGACCTACTTCGCGGACTCCACCGTGGCGAAGCCGACCGCGGACAGCGAGCCGGTCACCCTCGACGAACCGGACCCGATCCCGTACGAGCAGCAGTACCCGCCGCTCGGCGTCATCGAGGAACCCGACGACGAGACACCGGCGGACCAGCCGATCGACGGTCAGCTGTCCACCACGAAGCTCGACGCCGCCGAGTCGCTCTCCCTGTCGGCCGCGGGCACCCAGGACAACGTGCAGCCGCAGCGCAAGACCAGCTACGAGTACGACTACCTGTTCACCGGCACCAAGCCGCACGCGCCCGGCAAGATCGGCCCGATCGACCAGGGGTACGACGCCAACGGCAACCTGATCGACACCGTCAACACCATGCCGCCCGCACCCGGCAAACGCCGTCAGCTGGTCTGGGACGAGGAGAACCGCCTCGCCTGCAACCAGGACCACAACCGCAACCAGGCCATCGCGCAGGACCCGAGTACCTGCACCAGCCCCCAACAGCCCGCCACCGTCCGCTACTACTACGACGACCAGGGCAGCCGCGTGGTCAAGATCGCGGGTCCGCAGCACATCTACCCCAACCGCAACTTCAGCGAACGCAACGGCACCGGCTACAAGCACATCTTCGTCGGCGAGACGCGACTCCTCACCAAGATCGTCAAGCCGGACACCAGCTACGAGAACCACGTCTTCTACTTCCACGGCGACCACCTCGGATCGTCCGGCTACGTCACCGACGAGTTCGCGGGCCTGACCGAACACATCGAGTACTTCGCCTCCGGCGAGACCTGGGTCAACGAACACCCCGGCCAGCCCACCCCGGTGCCCTACCAGTACGGCGCCAAGGAACTCGACGAGGAAACGGGCCTTTACTACTACGGCGCCCGCTATTACAACCCGCGCACGAGTATCTGGCAGTCCCCAGACCCTGTCCTCTCGTCCTATTTGGATGGTGGACCGAACGACGGTGTGTACAACAGCTTCAACCTGGCGTCCTACACCTACTCGCAGAACAACCCCATCACCTACCGAGACCCGAACGGGATGTGGGGCATCGTCGGGCACCAACTGACCCCACAGGCGGCGGCACTGGCGGTCGGCTTCTCGCCGACGGTGGCCAGAGCGATCGGCAACGCGGCGTGGGCACCGGACACCGACGGCCGCAGCGCGACCCACATCAGCTCTATCATGGGCTCGCTGGTGCCCGGCTACGGCGGCGCCGACTCGCGGCACATCCACCTGCTGACCGGCGGCAGCGCCGCGACGACCCAGGCAGCGGCGCGACAGCGGTTCCAACAGGTGGTCGACACCATGCCGCTGACCGGGCAGTTCACCCAGGAGCAGGAGAACATCCTGCACTCCTTCGGTGACTCGTTCGCTCACGTGGATCTCAGCTCGACGCAGCCACGGGTCCACCACACCCGGGCCGGACGCGTGGTCGTGCCACCCAACCCGAACTGTCCGTGCATGTTCAGCCTGCCCGCGGGGCACGCGTTCACGGCAGACGGCGGGCACCAACCGGACAACCCGAACCTCAACCCGGGCCAGTACCGCCAGTACCTCGGCGGACTCTACGACGTGATGTCGACAAGGGCGCAGCAGGAGAAACTGACACCGAGGATGACCCGCGACCAGTTCATCGACACGATGATGTCCGACGTGGCAGGCGTCGCGGGCGAGGCGAGGCAACAGGAGGCGGCGAACGCGATCATCGGCCGCATGGAGAACCCATCCCCGTAGCCGTCAGGCGGTGAGCGATGCGCCCGGTCACCTCGAGGTGACCGGGCGCATCACGTGGTGGCCCTAGTGCTACCTCCAGCCGGTACAGGCGGACGCCGAGTCCGTCGAAGGAGTCGGTGTAGCGGCCGTTGTCCTTTCGAGTGCCTACGGTTGGAAATCCACCCCGACGCGGAAACCCGCACCGCCACCTGCGGCGTGACCCTTGTTGGCGAAACGATCAACGCCGTCGCCGCCAGACTTGTCGACAACGTCATCCCATTTCGAGTCTGATCGGCCTGGCCCTGCTGCGCTTGGCGGGGCGGGATTCTCCTGATGGCCACGCGGGGTCGACGACCCGGTCCGGGCCGAGGTGGGGTCGGCAGCGACAACTGAACCGTGGAGCTGCCCCGGCGGTGATCGCCGCCGGGGCAGCTCCTGTTCGGGACCATGGGCCTTGACCCCGGGTGATCTGGTCTTGATTGGCGGCCTGTCACCCACGGTAGCGGCGGGAAGCCCGAGTTGGTGCCACCCGCCTCGTGCGGCGCCCCGATCTTGGGATCGAGGTGGAGAACCTTCTGCACCTCGCCGAGAGAAGGTTGCGCCTCTTTGGTGTAGGAGACCGCCAAGTCGGGTGGTCACGGCCGGTCGACCAGGCAGATGCCTGCGGCGGGCGTAGCCTGTGGACGACCGTCCACCGGGAGGATTCGTGTCGGAGAACGTGACGCTGCAGCAACTGCGTTACTTCGTCATGGCGGCCAGGTTGGGGTCCTTCTCCGCGGTGGCGGACGAACTTCACGTGGCCCAGCCCAGCATCTCCGAACAGATCCGCAAGCTCGAAGGCTCCCTCGGCGTCGCGCTTTTCACGCGGACCAATCGCAACCTTCAGCTGACCGACGTCGCGCGCCGGATGTTGCCGAAGGCCGAGGCCGTGCTCCTGGGGATGACCGACTTCCATCACGCGGTTCGCGAGGAACGCGAGTTGGAGGGTGGGCAGGTCTCGTTCGGCACCTTCAACAGCGCGCACATGTACCTGCTCACGCCGCTCGTGACCGAGTTCCACGAACAGCATCCCTCGGTCGGCATCCGGGTGATCGGTCTGAACTCGGCCGAGGTCGCCGATGCCGTCCGGTCCGGCGAGATCGAGGCGGGCATCGTCCAGCTTCCGGTCGACGCGCGGGGTTTGGAGGTCAGTACGGCGGTGTTGACCGACACGGTGGTGTTCGTGAGCCGCGACAAACAAGCCACCCTCGAGCCGATGACCATCGAACGGCTCGCTGAACGCCCACTCGTCCTGTCCGAGGCACGCTGGGCCACTGAGGACCCATTCCGGGTCAACATGAGCGAGCGCGCCCAGCGGGCCGGGATCAAGCTGCGGATCCGCGCGGAGGTCGAGTTCCAGACCGCGGCGGTGGAACTCGCGGCGAACGGGGTCGGGGACTCGGTCGCGTCGTATCTGATGGTGGTCAGCCCTCAGTACCGGGGCCGGGTGCACTGGGCGCATCTCGATCCGCTGTTCTACGAGCGGTTCGCGTTCGTGTGGCGCACGGGCGCGGCCCTTTCCCCGGCGACGAGGGCCTTCATCGCCTTGGCGCGTAAGCACATCGGCAGGCTGCAGCGGGAAGCGGACAAAGCGCTTCGGTGACCGGCTAAAGGGCGATGGACCTGCCGATTCCCCTGGTGGCCGCGACCTCGAGCACGCTCAGCGCGGCCGCCGCGTCCTGCGTCCCCACTCCGATGGTGTTGTAGAGGATCGGCCCACCGATCGGCAGTGCGGCCACTCCGCGCAGCAGGTCGCCGATCTCGGTGATGTCGGACTCCGTGAGGAGACCCTCCGCCACCGCGCCGACGACGCATCCCGCGTCGGTGAGTGCGTCGGGCCGCGAGTCCACCACCGTGACCGCGCGACCGACGAGAGCGGTCGGTACCTCGCAGCGGTCCGGAGCGAACGAGCCGAGGCTCACCACGAGAGTGTCATCGGAAATCCACTCGTTCTCGATGACCGGGGTCCTCGAACTGGTGCAGGTGATCACCAGGGTGGCGGCGCGCGTCGCGCGGGCGGTCTCGTCGCGGGAGCGCAGCGGGGTGATGGTGACATCCGGGAGCGCGGATCCGTGCCTCTCCACGAAAGCCTCGGCCTCCTCCGCCGAGGCACCCCCAACCGAGAACCGCCGGACTCCGAGTGCCTCATGCAGGACGCGGATGTGGGCCGCCGCTTGGACTCCCGCGCCGATCACTACGACCTCGGTGCGCGGGCCGACCCCGGGCAGCAGGGTGGCGATGGCGACCGCGGACGCGGCGGCGGTCCGCTGCTCGGTGATGGCGCTGCCGTCGAGCAGCGCGCGCGGGAACCCGGTGGTGTCGTCGAGAACGGTGACGACCGCGCTGATGGTGGGCAGGCCGACCGTCAGGTTCCGCGGACTGACGCAGCCGAACTTGCTGACCGCGGGCGATTCCGGGGAAAGCCGGGCGGCGTAGCAGAAGGCGACCTGGTCATCGGCCCCCGGCACCAGCAGGCGCGCGGGCAGGACGGCGGTTCCGTCGCTGACGGCGATGAGCGCGGCGCGCTGCGAGCGCATCAGCGACTCCCAGTCGAGACACGCCTCGACCTCGGCGCGGCCTAGGACCAGGAGAGTCGGGGTGGTCATCGGCATCGTGGCTCCTGGGTGTTCATGAGCGCCCGAACCGGGCGGGTGTCAGCACATCGCTGAACTCGAAGTCCTCGCCGTGCACTATCGCGCTGATCTGCGTGGCCGCGAGGGGCGCCATCGTGAGACCGAGCATCGCATGTCCACTCGCGACGATCGCGCCCGAGTCGCGCAGTCTGCCGACGACCGGCAGTCCGTCCGGCGTGCAGGGGCGCCCGCCCATGCCCACGCGAACCTGGGCGGACTGGGTGAGTCCGAGCAGCCCGACCCGCCCCGCCGCGACGATGCCGTGCACGCGCCGCTGGTCGAGGGCCGCCGCGCGGCCGCTGAAGGTCATGGTCCCGGCAAGCCGGATACCTTGGGCCAGCGGATTCACCGCGACACGTTCCTCCTGCAGGAGCAGTGGGCGCTGGAGCCGCACGTGCTGGTTCGAGTCGAGGTCGATCGCGTAGCCGGTGCCGGGTTCGATCGGGAGCCTGGCACCGAGGGCGAGCCGGGACGTCGCCGCGCCCGCGGCGATCACCAGCTCGGCGGCCCGGACCTCGCCCGAAGTGGTGCTCAGGATGAATTCCTGCCCCGAGCGACGCACACCGATGACGTGGGTGCCGAACCGGTAGACCGCTCCGTGCCGCTCGGCGATGGCGGCGACCGAGCGGAGGTAGGCGGCGGGATCGAGGTGTGCCTCCCTGGCGAAGAGGACCGCTCCCGACCGGCCGGGCGCCAGGGCGGGCTCAAGCTCGCGCGCCTCCTCGGCCGAGACCACCCGGCACGGCACGCCGTCGTCGGCGTGCAGCTTCGCGGCCTCCTTGGCCCGGAGGAAGGCGGCGTCGGTTCGGTAGGAATCCAGCAGGCCGTCGCGCCGGAACCCGGTGTCGGCCGTGGTCGAGAGCTCCTCGTGCATGTTCACGCTGGTCATGCACATCTGTCGGGTCACGCGGAGGCAGGTAGCCAGACTCGCCTTGGACTGGGTCAGCAGCGACGCGAAGAACCGGACCAACTCCGGCCGCGGGCTCACGCCGAACGGCGAGTCGTGGCGCAGCATCCACTTCGCACTCGTCGCGACGTCGCGACGAGTGCCCCACGGTCCGGCGTGACTGGGGGTCAGCAGGCCCGCGTTGAACGTCGAGGCGCCCGGCCCGAGTTCCGATTGGGCCTCGAGCACCAGCACGGTCCGGCCCTGCTGGGCGAGCGTGGCCGCCGCGGCCGTGCCGATCACGCCGGAGCCGACGATGGCCACGTCGATCTGTTCGTGTTGTCCGGTCATGTCAGTCCTCTGGGTGCGGGTGGACCGGAAGGGGGGAGTTCCGGCCCACCCGCGGTTCAGGGGTGGTCAGGCCATGTCGATCTGTCACTGAA
>DATLIA010000190.1:0-15989 GCA_035540215.1 Actinokineospora sp.
CGTTTCGGGGTCGATCCGGTGCCGGTCGTTCACGTCGGCCTGAGGCTGCTCCTCGTCGGGGGCGGCATGCCTCGGTTCGGTCACTTCTTCTCGTCCTCGTCCACGATCTCGGCGTCGACGACGTCGTCCGCACCGGCGGTCTTGGCGTCACCGGCCGCGCCGGTCGCGCCGTCACCGGCGGCGGCGTCCGCGCCCGTGTTGGCGTAGAGCGCCGAGCCCATGGCCTGCGACTCGGTGGCCAGCTTCTCCATCGCGGCCTTGATGGCGGCGATGTCGGTGCCCGCGAGCGCGGTGTTGGCCTCGATGATCGCGGCGTTGACCTTCTCCTTGGCCTCGCCGGGGATCTTGTCGTCGTTGTCCTTGACGAACTTCTCGGTCTGGTAGACCAGCGTCTCGGCCTGGTTGCGGACCTCGGCCTCGTCGCGGCGCTTCTTGTCCTCTTCGGCGTGCGCCTCGGCGTCCTTGACCATCCGGTCGATGTCGTCCTTCGGCAGCGCGGAGCCGCCGGTGATCGTCATCGACTGCTCCTTGCCGGTGCCGAGGTCCTTCGCGCCGACGTGCACGATGCCGTTCGCGTCGATGTCGAAGGTGACCTCGATCTGCGGCACGCCACGCGGGGCGGGCGGCAGGCCGGTCAGGTCGAAGGTGCCGAGCTTCTTGTTGTCCGCGGCGAAGTCGCGCTCACCCTGGAACACCTGGATGCCCACGGTGGTCTGGTTGTCGTCGGCGGTGGAGAAGATCTCCGAGCGCTTGGTCGGGATGGTGGTGTTGCGCTCGATGAGCTTGGTGAACACCCCGCCCTTGGTCTCGATGCCCAGGGACAGCGGCGTGACGTCGAGCAGCAGGACGTCCTTGACCTCGCCCTTGAGCACACCGGCCTGCAGCGCGGCGCCGACGGCGACGACCTCGTCGGGGTTGACGCCCTTGTTGGCCTCACGGCCACCCGTCAGCTCCTTGACCAGCTCCGCCACGGCGGGCATGCGGGTCGAGCCACCGACGAGGACGACGTGGTCGATGTCGCCGACCGGGACGCCCGCGTCCTTGACGACGTTGTTGAACGGCGCGCGGGTGCGGTCGAGCAGGTCGGCGGTGATGCGCTGGAACTCGGCCCTGGTCAGGGTCTCGTCCAGGAACATCGGGTTCTTGTCGGAGTCGACGGTGATGTAGGGGAGGTTGATGTTGGCGCTGTTCGAGCTGGACAGCTCGATCTTCGCCTTCTCCGCGGCCTCGCGGATGCGCTGCAGCGCCATCTTGTCCTTGGTCAGGTCGATGCCGTTGCTCGCCTTGAACTTCTCGACCAGCCAGTCGACGATGCGCTGGTCCCAGTCGTCGCCACCGAGGTGGTTGTCGCCGGAGGTCGCGCGGACCTCGACGACGCCGTCGCCGATCTCCAGCAGCGAGACGTCGAACGTGCCGCCGCCGAGGTCGAAGACGAGGATCGTCTGCTCCTTGGCGCCCTTGTCCAGGCCGTAGGCCAGGGCGGCCGCGGTGGGCTCGTTGACGATGCGCAGGACGTTGAGGCCCGCGATCTGCCCGGCCTCCTTGGTGGCCTGCCGCTGGGCGTCCTCGAAGTACGCCGGGACGGTGATGACCGCGTCGGTGATCGTCTCACCGAGGTAGGCCTCGGCGTCGCGCTTGAGCTTCATCAGCACGCGGGCGCTGATCTCCTGCGCGGTGTAGGCCTTGCCGTCGATCTCGGCGGTGTGCCAGTCCTCGCCCATGTGGCGCTTGATCGACCGGACAGTGCGGTCGACGTTGGTGACGGCCTGGTTCTTGGCGGGCTGGCCGACCAGAACCTCGCCGTTCTTGGCGAACGCCACGATGGACGGGGTGGTCCGAGAACCCTCCGAGTTGGCGATGACCGTCGGTTCACCGCCCTCAAGGACGGCGACGACAGAGTTGGTCGTCCCCAGGTCGATGCCGACCGCACGCGCCATTTTCGTTCCTCCTGCTTGTAGCCTGCTTCTGCGAAGTTGAGCCTACCGGACTCAGTCTCCAGACTTGAGCCGCCTCCGCTCAACCTTTCTGAACCCCCAACGAGCGACCTTGGCCCGGTGTTCCCGGCGTGACCGCTCACACACAGCGAACGGCGGCGGCAGCCCCCTCGACTGCCGCCGCCGCGCACCTTCTCAGCTGAACCCGATGGACACGTTCCCGCTGTCGGCCTGGACGTCGACGGTGTTGGCCGCGGTCTCGTCGCTCTTGATCGAGCAGTCGAGATCGCCGCTGTCGACGTCGGTGACCACCTTGTAGCTCCCCGTCGGCACCGAGACGACCACGCCGCCGCTGTTGGACCGGGCCTTCACGTCGCCGACCTTGTCCAGCCGCACCTCGATGTCGCCGGACGACGCCCCGATGTCGGCCGACCCGCCGATGCCGAGCGCCTTGACGTCGCCCGAGTCGGCGTCGACGGCGATGTTGTCGCCGATGTCGACCAGTTCGACCGTGCCGGAGTTCGCCTCGACGTTGACCGTCCCGGTCACCTTGCGGACGGTCACGTCGCCCGAACTCGCCTGCAGACTGACGGACTTGGCGCCGTCGACCGTCACGTCCCCGGAGTCGACGCGGCCGGACACCGTCACCCCTTCCGGTACGACAACGTCGTAGTCCACCCAACAGTTACGCACCGGGCAGCTATCCAAGATCAGAACGTCACCATCGACCCGCGAGGTCGCCCCAGGCTTGTCGCCGTTGTGGTGAACCTCGCGGTGCACCGACGCCGTCCCGCCCGCCCGGATCTTGACCGACCCGGAGTCGCTGGCCACGAGCACCGACTTGATGGTCTGCTCGACTTTCGCGTCGTCCGCGAACTGCTTCGTGACCGCCCCACACCCCGACAGCCACAGCACCGCGCCCACGACCCCCACCGCGGACACCCCCAGTACCCACGCCCGACGCGCCATCCCGCACCCCTCACCCTGGAACCTTGACTGAGGAAGACGCTATTGATCCGCGCGGGCGCCTGGCATCAGGAATGCCCCCGAATCGACCCGGGGGTTATCCCTACCCCCGTCAGCCCGCGTTGACGTCCAAGGTGGCCGGATCGGCGAGCCTGGCGATGTCGCGCAGGGTGGTGACGAGAAGCCGGGCAGCCGCGCGGGCCTGGTCGCGGGGGAAGTAGCGGACGAAAACCTGATGGCGAACGGTCTCCGGCTCCCAGCCGAGCCGCTTGAGCGCGTCCTCGTCGGCTGGGTTCCAGGCGTACTGGCCGCCGAATGAGGTGGAGCCGACGCACTCGATGTAGAGGAGGTCGTCCATCCGCAGCGCCTGGACGAAAGGGGTCGACACGATGATCTTGCGCCGGAAGAAGCCGGACTTGATCGGGGGAGGGCCGGGGATCGACAGGGTGATGAACTGGCTGTCTTCCAACTCCGACAGCCAGTGGACCAGCGACCACTCGGCCGCCGACCACGAAGTCGTATCGAGCACGCTCACTCCTGTCGCACGGCGGTTTCCGCCGACCCTAGTATCCAACAATCCCCTTGTTGAACAATCCAATCGTTCAACAAGGGGATTGTCGGACAATCAAGCCGGATTCAGGCGAGGGACCGGCAGAGCAGCGCGTCCGGGACGCCGCCGTGGGTCCAGCGCCAGGTGAAGGCGACACCCGCGACGTACTCGTGGTCGGCGCACTGGCCCTTGTAGTAGCCCGGCGCCCAGTCGCTGCCGGTGGAGCCGCCGCCCGCGGGCCGGTTGTCACCGTGGTCGAACCAGACGTTGCGGCCGTTGACCGGCTGGGACGCACGCGTCTGCGCGCACAGCAGCGCCGACATCGCGTTGCTCTTCACGCTGTAGCCGACCGCGATGTGGTTGGCCGGACACTGGAGCTTGTTGTAGCCGTAAGCCCAGTCCCCATTGGACACATAGCGCTCGTCGGTGACGACGACCGAGGCCCCGGTCAGTTCAGGCTGACGGAAGTCGGTGCACAGACCGCGGCTGTTGCTGCGGCTCAGACCCATCAGCCGCTGCGAGTCCGGGCACGTGCCCTTGCGGTTGCCGTAGCTCCAGTCGTTCGTCCGCGTCGAGGCGTTGTGGTCGGTGTAGTCGAGGTCGAGCATGTTCCACCGCGCCGGCTTGGCCACCTGACCGGTCTTCTCCGTCGAGCCGATCAGCTTGCGCCACGCCGTGTTCCGCCAGTCACGCGAGTCGGTGATGCCCACCAGCGTCCCGTCGCTCTTGTAGGACAGCAACGCCCAGCTGTCGTACGGCACGCCGTCGTCCTTCGCCCAGCCGACAAGCGGCCAGACCGCGAAGTCGACGTCACTGGCGATCAGGATGTCGATGAAGTTCGCCCACCACGCCTTCTCCTTGGCGTCGCCGTTGCCGATGCCGCCGGTGCCGAACTCGCTCACCCAAACCGGCGCGGTGTAGTGCTGACCGCTGTTGGTCACGAACAGCGACTCTGCGTGGACCGCCTGGATAAGGTCGGACACGCTCAGGTCGCGGTACCTCGGATCGGAGGTCTCACCCATCCCGGTCGCGCCGCTGTGCGCCGAGCCGGTGAAGCCGTAGAAGTGCGCGGCGTAGACCAGCTTGTCCGTGCGGGCGAGTGTGTTCGACAGGTTGGCCACCGGCTTGAGGTGCGGCCGCCCGTGCTCGGTGATGTCGGTCGGGATGCCGTACCAGTTGATGCCTTCCATGATGATCAGCAGGTCGGGCGCGACCTTCTGGATCTCCGTGCCCGCGCGCTGGTAGGCAAGGTGCAGGTCGTGCCCGTTGCCCCAGCCCCAGTTCGGGTTGTCCCAGGTGTCGCGGCGGACCTCGTTGCGCAGATCCGCGCCGACCACGCGCTTGTTGGCCTGATAGCGCTTGGACAGCGCCACCCAGTCGGCGATCCACTGCTCGGTGCTCTGGCCGCTGTTCCAGCGCTCATTGCCGTCGAGCCCGCAGCAGAACCGCGCGGAGGTGGTGTGGTTGTTGAGGATGACCGCGAAGCCCTCGGCGGTCAGCGCCGCGACGACGGCGTCGAACACCTGAAGCGGTGTCTTGCCGCGCAGCACCGGGTTCGCCGTCACCGCGGCGTCGGGCACCGGCGCGGTCATGTGGACCATCGCGTTGGAGAACGGCAGCCGGATGCTGTTGATCCCCAACCCCTTGAAGTCGGCCAGGATGCGGCTGATCGGCACCCGGTCGAGACCCTTGGGGATGTTGTGCGCGTTATGGCCCGCGTGGTGGTTGGCCGGGTCGCTGACGTCGCCGCTGCCGGTCCAGGTGCCCTGGGCGCCCTCCCAGTTGCCGGACTTCAGCTTGAACCGGTCGCCATCGGCGTCGACGACGTAGCGCCCGCGCGTGCTCAGCGGGCCGGTCCATGACGCGGCGAGATCACTTGTCTGGGCGGCGGCGGATGGCGAAGTCGGCGCCAGGACGGCCGCCAACACGGCCAGCGCGACCGCTGACCGGGTGGTTCGTGACATCGGTGCTCCTCTGCAGGGAAAGAGAACGCGCACGTTATTCCAGAGAAGTGAATCATTATCGTGAATTGACGCCCACCAGGCAATGAACGTCGCCAGTCGAGACCTGGATCGCTCAAGAACCAGGTTCATCTAGAGCAGCGGCGCGAGCAGGTGTTCCACGACCGGAAGCAGCTCGGCGGCCGTTGGCGGCTCGTCGTCGATCAGGCCCTGCATCAGCATCCCGTCCACTCCCGCGAGGAACGCGCGGAAGCCGACCTCGTCGGGGTGGCGCGCCAGGCTGGTCAGCACGTCCAGCCACAGCCGGGCGGCGGGCCGCAGCGCGGGACGGCGCGCGGCCAGCAGGTAGAGCTCGTACTCGGCCATGGTCCGGCCTCGACGCGGTCCCAGGGCCGTGGCCAGCAGCGCCGCGACCGCCGCCGCAGGGCTCCCGCCCTTGATCCGGCTCGACTCGATCAGGTCCCGGGTCTCGACCGCGAGGTTCTCCGCCGACCAGGTCAGGGTGTCGACCAGCAGGTCGTCCAGCCCGGCGAAGTGATAGGTGAGCGACGTCGGCGGCACACCGGCCTCGCGAGCGACCGACCGGTGACTCACCCCGGCCACGCCGTCGGCCTCGATCACCCGCAGCGTCGCCTCGATGATCTCCGACCGGCGCCGGTCACCACGGGCCTTGCGACCGTCGACGCGCCGGTAGACGCGCGTCAATGGGCCCGACCTAGTTCAAGGACAAGCACGCCGCTGATGATCAGGGCGATGCCCAGCGCGGTGGTCCAGGTGAATGGCTCATCGAGGAACAGCGCGCCGATCGCCGCGACCGCGGCCACGCCGATCGCGGACCAGATCGCGTAGGCGACGCCGACCGGGAACCCGACCTTGAGCAGTCGGGCGAGCGCGGTGAACGCGATGCCGTATCCGACAACGACAACAACCGACGGCACCAGTTTGCTGAATCCCGCTGACAGTTTCAGCGAGACCGTGGCCGCCACCTCGCCGACGATCGCGATGGCGAGCAAGATGAGCGGATGCATTCGGGCAAGATACCTGAACAAGTGTCCCAATACTTGCCGAGGTGTGCGCCACACTTGCCCGACTTAGGCTTCACTGACCTGGTTACCGGCGAGTACTAAGAGCTAAAGTGCCGACCAATCGCACTGAGGAAGAGGTCAACGCCACATGGGTGCCGTGCAGTTGACGTTGGGACTGATCGCCGTCGCGGTCAGCATCCTGGCCTGGGGCATGTTCGTGCGGACCGTCGCACGGATGGTCAAGATCATCCGGCTGGGACAGCCCGACCCCACCCGCAACGGCCCGTTCGTGGCCAGGATGAAGACGCTCGTCACCGAGTTCGCCGCCCACACCCGGATGAACAAGTTCCGGCACGTGGGCCTGGCGCACTGGATGGTGATGTGGGGCTTCCTCATCGGCTCCGCGGCGCTGTTCGAGGCCTACGGCGAGGTGTTCGTGCCGACCTGGGGCTGGCCGATCCTCGACCACTGGAACCTGTGGCACCTGCTGATGGAGCTGCTCGGCCTGGCCACCATCGCCGGTGGTGTCGCGCTCGCGGTGGTCCGCCAGCTCAACCACCCGCGCCGGGCCGACCGCCAGTCCCGCTTCCAGGGCTCGAACTTCTGGCAGGCGTACTTCGTCGAGGCCGTGGTGATCTTCGAGGGCATCGGCATCCTCGGCGTCCGGGCCGCCAAGTCCGCCATGGGCGCCCACGACCTGCCGCTGTGGGCCGCCTTCGTCACCAATCCGGTCGGCGACCTGCTGCCCGCCAGCGCAAACCTCGTCTCGGCCCTGGCGTTCATCAAGCTCATGGGCGCGATGGTCTGGGTCTACGTCGTGGCCAAGTACATGACCATGGGCGTCGCGTGGCACCGGTTCAGCGCGTTCTTCAACATCTACTTCAAGCGTGAGGCCGACGGCGGTGTCGCGCTCGGCGCGATGAAGCCGATGATGTCCGGCGGCAAGGTCCTCGACCTTGAGGAAGCCGACCCGGAGACCGACGCGTTCGGCGCGGGCAAGGTCGAGGACTTCAGCTGGAAGGGCTGGCTCGACTTCACCACGTGCACCGAGTGCGGCCGCTGCCAGTCGCAGTGCCCCGCGTGGAACACCGGCAAGCCGCTGTCGCCGAAGCTGCTGATCACGCAGCTGCGCGACCACGCCTACGCCAAGGCGCCGTACCTGCTCGCGGGCGGCAAGAAGGACATGGCGGGCGACGAGATCGGCCTGACCGATCACTCCAATGTGGACGTTCTCGCACTGGCGGAGGCCGAGCGCCCGCTGATCGGCGGCGTCGATGAACTCGGCGTCATCGACCCGGACGTCCTGTGGTCCTGCACCATGTGCGGCGCGTGCGTCGAGCAGTGCCCGGTGGATATCGAGCACGTCGACCACATCGTCGACATGCGCCGCTACCAGGTCCTGATCGAGTCGAACTTCCCGTCCGAGCTGGGCGGCATGTTCAAGAACCTGGAGAACAAGGGCAACCCGTGGGGCCAGAACGCCAAGGACCGCCTCGCGTGGACCGACGCCCTGGACTTCGAGGTTCCCGTCTTCGACGGGGAACTCGCCGACGAGACCGAGTACCTGTTCTGGGTCGGCTGCGCGGGCGCCTTCGAGGACCGCGCGAAGAAGACCACCCAGGCCGTCGCCGAGCTGCTGCACATGGCCGAGGTCAACTACGTGGTGCTCGGCACCGAGGAGACCTGCACCGGCGACCCGGCCCGCCGCGCGGGCAACGAGTTCCTGTTCCAGATGCTCGCCCAGCAGAACGTCGAGGTGATCAACTCGGTGTTCGAGGGTCGCGAGCGGGGCAAGCGCAAGGTCGTGGTGACCTGTGCGCACTGCTTCAACACCCTGGCCAACGAGTACCCGCAGCTCGGCGGCACGTTCGAGGTCGTGCACCACACGCAGCTGCTCAACCGCCTGGTCCGCGAGCGGCGCCTGGTGCCGATCGCCCCGGTCGCCGAGGACGTCACCTACCACGACCCCTGCTACCTGGGCCGCCACAACAAGATCTACGAGGCGCCGCGTGAACTGGTCGGGGCCTCCGGCGCGACCCTGCGGGAGATGCCCCGCAACGCCGACCGCGCGATGTGCTGTGGCGCGGGTGGCGCGCGGATGTGGATGGAAGAGCACATCGGCAAGCGCATCAACGTCGAACGCGTCGACGAGGCGCTGGGCACCGCGCCGTCGAAGATCGCGACCGGCTGCCCGTTCTGCCGCGTGATGCTCACCGACGGCGTGACCGCACGGAAGGCCGACGGGCTCGCCGCTGAGCATGTCGAGGTCGTCGACGTCGCGCAGTTGCTGCTGTCGTCGGTGAAGCGCAAGCCGGAGCCGGTGGCGGTCGTCGAGCCCGTCGAGGAGACCTCGCCCACCGCCTGACAGCTCGATCCGACAACGAGGGGCCGCTCACCAGCGGCCCTTCTTTGTTGTCCGCGTCATAGGCGGAAAACCGATGGTTAGCTATGTTAAGTAAATGTCCCGATGGTCGATCCTCACGGCAGTCGTCGTCACGCAGACCGGGTCGATCTCGCTCGTCTACGGGCTGCCGTTCCTGATCCCGCTGATGCGGACCACCGAGGGCATCACCCTGACCCACGCGGGCACGATCGCCGTCGCCCCCCTGCTCGGCGTGCTCGCGATGCTCATCGTCTGGGGCGCGCTGGCCGACTGGTTCGGCGAGCGGCTGATCATGGTCGTCGGGACGCTGGGCACCGGCCTCTCCGGCATCGCGGCGGCCACCCTGCCGGGCATCGGAGGGCTTACCGTCGCCCTCATCGCCGCGGGAGCGTTCGGGTCGTCGATCAACGTGACCAGCGGCCGGGCGATCCTGGCCGCGTTCGACGTCGCCCAGCGTGGACTCGCCATGGGCATCCGACAGAGCGCGCAGCCGTTGGGACTCAGCCTCGCCGCCGTACTGCTCCCGCCACTTGGCGAGGCATGGGGCTACCGGCAGGCGTTGCTGGTGCCCGCCGGGATCTGCGTGGTCATGGCCGTCGTCGTCGCCGTCGTCGTGCCGGGACGGCCGCGGGCGAGCCGGGCGGAGGTGCGCGCGCCGTCGCCGTATCGGGACCGGCGGCTCTGGCGGGTGCATGGGGCGGGCGCGCTGCTGGTGTGGCCACAGTTCGTCGCGAGCGTGTTCGCGCTGACCTACCTGGTGTCCGAACAGGGCTGGGACCCGGTGACCGCGGGCGCGGCCATCGCGGTCATCCAACTGCTGGGCGCGCTTGGCCGGGTCGGCGCCGGGGTCTGGTCCGACCGGGTCGCCAGCCGGATGCGGCCGATGCGGTTGATCGCGCTGGCGGGGACCGCGTCGATGATCACGTGGGCGGTCGGCGACGCGGTGGCCCCGACTCTGGCCCTGGTGGGCCTGGTCGCGGTGCTGATCATCTCCGCGAGCCCCAACGGCCTCGCCTTCGTCGCGACCGCCGAGCTGGCCGGACCCGCGTGGGCGGGCCGGGCCATGGGCCTGCACAACACCGGCCAGAACTCGATGGCCATGGCCACGGCCCCCGCGTTCGCGGCGGCGGTGACCGCGATCGGGTGGCCGTGGGCCTTGGCCATCGGCGCCCTGTTCCCGCTGATGGCGGCCGGGATCACCCCGGTACGTGGTGAGGTCAGCGGTTGAAGCTGACCGCGAACCCGAGCCGCAGGAACACCGACTCGCCCGGCGCGTCCTCGACGCCGTCGTTGTCGACCGACCCGACGAGCTGCACGAGCGGGCCGTCACCGACCACCGCGATGCCCTCGGGCTTGTCGTGCGCGACGCCGCCGCCCGCGGTCAGCACCGGCAGCAGGTCACGCAGTTCGCGCTTGGTGACGACCGGCTTGGGCTGTCCCTCGGCGACCGGGGTGAGCGTCGAGATGTCGACCTTGAAGACCTTCTTCAGCTTCGCCGACAGGCCGCGCTGGTTGTCGCGTTCCAGCACCAGCAGGGTCTTGTCGTCGAGCGCGGTCACCTCGGACAGGCCGACCCAGCCACCGGCCGGGGCCGCGTCGAGCGGGTAGGCCGCGAAGGCCCACTCGCCGGTCGCCGGGGTGAAGCGGGCCAGGGTCGCCTGGCCGCGCACGTCGGCGACCCACTCCCGCTGCACCGCGACCCAGACCTGCTCGGTCGCGCCCACGCCGGTCACCGTGACGCCCTCGAAGCCGTTGCTCGTCGCACCGGCCGCGACGCCCGCGGGCAGCGCGACCTCGCGCACGACCGTGCCCGCCGCGTCCACCTCGACCAGCAGGTTCACCGTCTTCTTCGCGTCACCCTCGCTGGCGATCCAGTAGCCGCCGCCGCGCCGGGCCGCGATGCCCTCGCCGTCGTAGGCGACAGGCAGACCGGCCTTGGTGATCGTCAGCGCCTTCTCGACCTTCGCGGGCAGCGCGCGGACGTCGACGGTCAGGATCTTGGTCGGCGCGAGCGCCGAGTCGGTCACCGCGACCACGTGCCGCGAGTCGCCGGGGATGCCCGACAGACCGGACAGAGTGCCGAAGCCGACGCCGTCGGAGACGATCGACGGCGCGGCCTGGTTGAGCAGCACCGAGAGCTCGTTCGGAAAGCGGGTCAGCTTGTAGGAGCTGAGCGAGGAGCGGACCGCGCCGGCGTCCTCCTCGGCGGCCACGATGAGGTTGCCGGTGGCCGGGATGGGCAGCAGACCCTCGGGACCGACACCGGTCGGCAGGCCCTGCAGCAGCTTCGGCTGACGCGGGTCGTCGACGTCGTAGACCGCGACCATGTTGGCCCGCTCCATGCCGACGAAGGCGTAGCGGTGCGCGCCGAAGGTGGCCACGGCCAAGCCCTCGGGCTCGACACCCTTCTTGCTCGCGCGCTTCTCCGGGTATTGACCGTGCCGGATGGCCAGGTTCTCCAGCTCCGCGCCGGAGGAGTAGACGACCGCGCCGGTCTCGGCGTCGAAGACCGTCCACGTGCGGGTGCCGCCCGCGAGGTCACCCTCGTCGGCGGTGCCGAGGTAGCCATCGCCCAGCCACTGCACGGCGTCCGGCTCGCGCGGGGCGGTCACCGTGCCGGTCGGGTTGATGTCCTTGTCGGTCTTGGTGTCCACGCCGGTCACGGTCGCGGTGCCCGCCGAGAAGTGCCGCAGGACGTCGCCGGTCGGCAGGTCGACCACCACGATGTGGTTGTTCTCCTGCAGCGTCACCGCGACCTCGTCGCGCGCGTTGACGCTGACGTACTCCGGCTCCGGGTCGTCGGCGGCGACCGCGGCCAGCCCGGTCAGCTCGACCTTGCGCACGCCCCACTCGGCGGGCGCGCCCTTGATGTCCACAATGGACAGATAGCCCGCCGGCGCCTGCGGGATGGCGCCGCCGTTGACTTCCTCGTCGCGCTCGTTCTCGATCGCGATCGCGGCGAACCGGCCGTCCTTGGAGATGTCGATCGAGTCCGGCTGCCCGCCCAGCTCGTGCCTGGCGACGATCGCGCGGGACGCGATGTCGACCACGACAAGCGAGCCGGAGGGGTTCAGGAAGGACTCACGCGTGTTGACCGCGACCAGGGCGAGCCCGCCAAGGATGTCCACGGAGGTCGGCTCGCCGGGCAGGTCGAGCGTGCCCGCCGGGCTCAGCTTCCCGTCGCGCGCGACACCGACGAACCCGATCCGCTTCGCGGGCGAGTCGGTGTAGACCACGGTCCGGCCGTCCGCCGTCGCCGCGGCGATCTCGGCGGCGGTGTGCTGGTCGGCGGAGCTGTTGAGGTAGACGGGCAGCGTGTCGACCCGTTGGAACCGCTCGGGCGCACCAGGGTGCGCGGACGCCGGGAGCGTCGACAACGCGAGTCCACAAGCGACTAATCCGGCCAGCACTCCGCGCGACATTTTGCCTCCAAGACGTGGGTCCCGCGTTTTGTAACCCACGCAGTGGAAGTCCCGGTTAGCGTCGGGTGTCCACGCGATGCATGTTCAGGTCGCGGCCGGGTATTCGATGACGACGCCGGTCGCCATGGCCGACGTCGGCTGGGCGGCGCCGATCGAGACGGCACCGGGTGCGGCTGTGTTCGCCCTGGCGAAGATCACTCCCGCGGCCAGTTCCGCCGAGTCGTCATGGATCACCGACCCACTGCTCACCGCGGAGCCGCCGACGAAGGCGCCCGGCGCCGTGGTCGCCGACGTCGCGATGAAGTGGAGCATCATGCGCGATCCGGCTTGGGCGGCGGTCGCGGTCTGCGCGGGCGAGCCCGCGTCCCGGAACGTCGCCCGGGTCTTGGGCGCGGTGGCGGCGGGGTCGGCGACACCGGACAGAACCTCGATCTCCTGCGCGATCACGAAGTTGTTCTCAAGCGTCATGTCGGAGGTGACGGACATGACGACCTCGGCCCCGGTGTCGTTGAACCAGGCGTCGACCCAGAGGTGGCTCTTCACGCCGACGACGTCGGCGATTCGGCGCCAGGTGCGGTCGGCCGAGTCCCGCACGGTGCAGAAGTTGGCGCTGTCGTTGCCGCCCTGGGTCGCCGAGGTGACCACCACCAGCGACCGCGGCGGCACCCGGACACTCGCGACCCGGTCGCCGTTCGTCCACCAGCCGGTGGTGGCGCCCGCCGCGGTGACCTGCTGAATCGCGGCGGGCGGACTCGGTTGACCCGGCCCCGCCTGCGTCGACGGACTCGAAGCGGGCGGCGCCGATCCTGCCGCGGGCACCGGACCCGACGTGGTCACCCCTGCCGCCGCGGATGTGGTCGGGCTCGTGGTCTGACCCGCGGACACCGGCACGCTGGACGGCACCACCTCGGCTGGGCCGGGCGACCCGAGCACCACAGCGTCCGATCCGCGCTCGCCAGACTGGCGCGCCAGGCCATCGCTGACCAACACCGGCACAAGAGCACCCAACACGGTGGCGGCCACCAGGACGGGCACCGTCCGGCGCCGCGCCCGGGTCTCGGAGCGGTGCCCGAACACGGTGGACAGGGCAGACGCGGTCGGCCGATCGCCCAACGCGTCGGCAAAGTCGGCCGCGGTGTCGTGACGGCGGCCGGGATCCTCCGACAGCGCCCGCATCACCGTGCTGTCGACGGCGGCGGAAACGCCCGGGACGAGCGCCTTGACCCGCGGCGCGGCCCGCCCGGCAGGCAGCCTGCCGGTGAGCAGGCGATACGTCAGGACGCCCAGCGCATACACATCCGACGCCGTGTCAGCGCCCGCGCCCCGCGCCTGTTCGGGCGCCATGTAAGCCGGTGTGCCGCCGATGAGCGAGGGCTGCGAGCAGTCAGCGTCGATCGCCAGCCCGAGGTCGCCGATCAACACCCGCTCCGGCTGCGCGCCCGCACCGCTGAACAGGACGTTGGACGGCTTGATGTCACGGTGCACGAGCCCCTGGCGGTGCAGTTCCGCCACGCCCCGCGCCGTCTCCGCGGCCAGGTGCACGGCGGTCGCCACCGGGAGCGGACCGCCGTCGAGGCGCTGGTCGAGGGTGCCGCCGTCGGCGTAGGCCATCACGAAGTACGGGGTGCCGTCGGGCGTCTCGCCGATGTCGTGCACGGTGACGACCCGGTCCGAGCGCACCTTCCGCAGCAGCCTGGCCTCACGGACGAACCGCTCGCGCATGTCCGGCAGCCGCGCCTTGTCCGCGGCCATCACCTTGATCGCCACAAGGTCGTCGAGCGCGCTGTCGCGGGCGAGCCACACGGTCCCGAACGCGCCAGAACCCAGTGGCCTCACCATTTCATAGCGACCTGACGGTAGATCTGCCCCCATGAGCGCACATCATGCATTACGGCGACGCCGCGCGGCATCGATTCGCGGTTGAAGCCAGTCGAGATCGTCCGGGCTGATCCAGCGCATTCTCAGCAGCCATTCGCACAGCGGCCTGCGCGCGTCGCTGACCTGCAATCCGCCGACCCCGTCGGCGATCAGCTGCTCGCGCACGACCTGCACCCGGCGCATGACCGTCGTCTGGCTGAGCCCCAGCAGGTGGGCGACGTCGGCGTAGGTCAGCGGGTTGGGGTCGTGGTGGGCGCCGCCGCGCAGGTATCCGCGCGCCATGGCCACGAGAACCTCACGGCGATTGTCGGTGAGGCTGGGCCGGTGGGTGAAAGTCGACATCGGATCGGTCGGCGGGACCGCGTCGACGGGCTGGATATTCGTCTGCGGCACCAATAGCAATTCGTGGTCCGCGTCGGCGCCCGCGATCTTCACGGTGAGTTGGGCCTGATCGACCGCTCGAATACTCGGGACGCCATTCGACGAAATCGGCAGCGGCACCGAGAAGCCATTCGCGTCCGAGATGTCCAGTGCCCGCTTGGCGCTCAGGTTGATGATGAACCAGACGTCGTTCTGGCAGCGCACCATGCCCATCCGCCTGCTGATCGTGCGGTCGTCGCGGCCGAACGAGACGGTGCAGGACGGGTCCCTGCCGAAGGTCAGGGTGTCGGCGGGCGACAGGGTCCGCCGCACCCCGTTGAACGTCACCACCAAATTCCCCACGGCCTCATCCTAGCCGGCGCTGGTTAGCCCTAACCATCGACGCGCACCGACGGCGGCTCATAGATTTCATTTCGAACCACTCGCCGCCATTGCGAATACCACCACCCGAATAACAGAAGGAGTTCAGCCATGTCCGAGAAAGCTGTCCAGAAGCCCGGCCGCGGCCGTCATTTCCTGCTGGCCGCCGCGGTACTGGCCGCGGGCGTCGGCGCGTCGGCGCAGGTCGGTCTCGCACCCGCCGCGTCCGCAGCGGAACCGACGGTCGCCGACATCACCTGCGCCGGATCCGTCAAGTTCTTCCAATTGCGGGAGGGCGACCCGACCAACGGCTTCTCAGAGCTGTGGGCCGCCAGCACCGGCGACCCGACCAACGCCAGCGCGCCGTTCTACAACTGGCGCAAGATCCACAACTTCGACGTCAAGGTGAAGTCGATCGCGGCGCACGACCAGACGAAGGACAGCGTCTACCTCTACGCCAGCAACGTGCAGAACCGGCTCGTCGAATACCGGTTCGACCTCTCCCAGGCCGACCTGGCGGGCAGCAAGGCGCTCACCCCGGACAGCGCCGACCACGGCTTCACCAGCCTCGCCTCCGACGGCAAGCGCCTGTTCGGCATCGACGGCGGCAAGCTCTACGTGATGCCGCTGCCGGACAACTGGACCAAGCCCAGCGGCAAGGCGCCGGTGACGGGGGTGACCACCTGGCCGAACGCGTTCTTCGGCGTCGCCAACCACGCGGGCGACTACGAGCTGGCCTACACCAACGACGACGGCTACTTGAGGTACGTCGACGTCGACTACGCCGACGGCAGGTGGACCGCCGCGGCCAAGACCGTCCGCCAGGAAGGCTGGTCCAACAGCACGATCAGCTCACCCGGCGGCGGCCTGCTGATGCGCTTCGGGCTCACCGAGGACTCGCTCAGCAACCAGCTCGCGGGCAACCCCGACGGCGGCTTGAACACCCCGATGACCGGCCGGATGGTGCTCCAGCGCTCGACTTTCGCCAAGGACAACCCGGTCACCACCGTGCCGAACCTGTGCTCGGTGACCCAGCAGGCGCCGCCGCCCGCGACCAGCCCGCTGGTCACCGAGGCACGCAAGTTCCTGGGTGACGACGGCGGCCAGTGCAAGGCGTTCATCACCTTCC
>DATLIA010000191.1:0-2955 GCA_035540215.1 Actinokineospora sp.
CCCGCAACCTGCGGGCTACCGGCGCCTCCACGGTGGAGGACGCTGATTTCACGAACTCGCCCAGATCCTTCAACTTGGCGAGAACATCCTTGCTGGTGACTCCGAGTTCCTTTGCCAACTCGTGCACACGGGCCTTGCCTGCCACTGCTCTCCTCGTCTGATGAGGTCGGCGGCAGTCCCGTCGACCTCGTCTTATCGTCGCGCGTTCATGTCTTCAGCTTCACGGCTGACTCATGACGGGTCGACCTGCTTCCTGGTTTCTTCCTCGGCATGGGGTCGTCCCACACCAACACTGTCTGCGTGCCGCTCGATCTCCGACCGCACAACCTCGACACCGACCGCTTCCGTGACCTTGAAGGCCCTGGAGAACGCCCGCCGCTTCTCTGCCGCTGCCAGGCAGCTCGGATCCGGGTGTATCCACGCACCCCGACCGGGCATCCGGCGCCGCGGATCGGGGACTGCGTCCCCGGCCACGAACACGACCCTCAGCAATTGCTTGTCCGACGCCCGGGCACGGCAGCCGACACAGGTCCGTGTCGGGCTTGCGCCATCTGGACGTGCGGAGACCGGTTCCTGACGATGAACCATGGAAAGTCTATCTCGTCGGGCTCAGTCGGCCGAACCGGATACCGGTGACGGCGCCGCGGCGTCGCTGCGGATGTCGATGCGCCAGCCGGTGAGCCGGGCCGCGAGCCGGGCATTCTGCCCTTCTTTGCCGATGGCCAGCGAAAGCTGGAAGTCCGGCACGATCACTCGAGCCGTCTTCGCGCGCTCGTCGACCACCGTCACGCTCACCACCTTCGCGGGCGAGAGCGCGTTGCCGACGAACGTCGCCGGGTCGTCCGACCAGTCGATGATGTCGATCTTCTCGCCCGCCAGCTCGCTCATCACGTTGCGGACACGCGCGCCCATCGGGCCGATGCAGGCGCCCTTGGCGTTGACGCCCGCCACGGTCGAGCGAACCGCGATCTTGGATCGGTGCCCCGCCTCGCGCGCCACCGCCGGGATCTCGACGGTGCCGTCGGCGATCTCGGGCACCTCAAGCGCGAAGAGCCTGCGCACCAGGTTCGGGTGCGTGCGCGAGAGGGTGATCTGCGGGCCGCGGTTGCCGCGGGCGACGCCGACGACGTAGCACTTGATCCGGGTTCCGTGCTCGTAGCTCTCCCCGGGCACCTGCTCGACGGCGGGCAGCACGCCCTCGGTGTCGCCGACCTGGACCACGACCATGCCCCGCGAGTTCGCCCGGGTGTCGCGCTGCACGACACCGGCGATGATCTCGCCCTCCTTGGCGGCGAACTCGCCGAAGGTGCGCTCGTGCTCGGCGTCGCGCAGCCGCTGCAGGATGACCTGGCGGGCGGTGGTCGCCGCGATGCGGCCGAAGCCCTCGGGGGTGTCGTCCCACTCCTCGTCGACCTGGCCGTCGGGCCCGGTCGTGTACGCCAGGACGCGAACCAGGCCGGAGCGCTTGTCGATGTCGATGCGCGCGTGCGGCTGGTGGCCCTCGGTGTGCTTGTACGCGGTGAGCAGCGCGGTCTCGATGGCGTCGATGACCGTCTCGAACGGGATGTCCTTGTCACGCTCGATTGCCCGCAGCGCGGCGATGTCGACGTTCATCAGGCGTCCTCCTCACTATCGGACGCTCGACCTTCGAGCATCGCCAGTTCCGCCGCGGGCGGTTGCTTGAATTCCACTTCGATCACCGCTGCGGCGATCTCGCCGTAGCCGACGGTCCGCAGCGCGTCGTCGACGAGCAGGGTGACCCCGTCGTCGTCGGACGCGCCGACCCTGGCCACGTACTCGGCGCCGTCGACGGGACGGACCTTGACCAGGCGCAGCCGGGCCCGGCGCCAGTGGCGGGGCCTGGTCAGCGGGCGGTCGAGCCCCGGCGAGGTGACTTCCAGGGTGTAGGGGCCGCCGAGGACGGCGTCGTGCTCGTCGAGCACGGCCGAGACCGCGCGGCTGACCGCCGCGACCTGGTCCAGCTCCACACCGTCGTCACCGTCGACCACGACCTTCACCATGCGCCTGCGCCCGGCCTGCGCGACGTCGAGCTGCTCGAGCTCGAACCCCGCCGCGGCGACCGCGTCGGCCACGACCGGGGTCAACGCCGCCGCGGCCGGGTTGGCCGCCGCGCTGGGTCCGGTGTCGCGTTGTCGCTGATTGGACACGTCGGTGCCGCTCCCCTGTTCAGGTTGGTGGTGCGATTGTCTGCCGGTCGGCGGTACCGACGCCGACCGTGGTCACCTAGCGTATCTCGCCCGCCCCCGGCAGGCCGCCGCAGGCGATCATCCGGTGGTCGGGGCGGACCTGGCAGGATGACTCGGTGTGAGGGAGACCCGGGTGACCCGCCGCGCGCTGTTCCAGGCCGCCGCCGCACTGGCCGCGCTGACGGCGTGCACACCCGAGCCCGAGAAACCCCTGCCGCCCGATCCACTCGTGGAACTGGCCGCCCAGGCCCGCGCCGACACGGCCACCGCGCAGGCCATCGCCACGGCGGTGACCGCGCTGGCCAACCCGGCGGGCGAGATCGCCAAGATCCGCGCCGAGCACGCCACCGTGCTGCAGGCCGAGGCCGACCGCGAGCGCCCGCCCAAGAGCGGCGCGCCCACCAGCGCCCCGCCGACCACCACGGTGCCGCCGACCCCGACGGACGCGGCAGGCGCCAAGGCGTTCCTCGTCGAGGCCCTGACCGCGGCGGAACAGAAGGCCGCCGCGGTGGTCGCGGGGGTCCCACGCCACCGCGCGGGCATGGTCGGCTCGGTCGCCGCCGCGTGCGCCAGCCTGCGGGAGGTACTCGCGTGACCCAGCCGTCCCAGCCCCCGAAACTGCCCGACGACACCGTCGCGGCCATCCAGGCCGCCCTCGGCACCGAACACGCCGCGATCTGGGTGTACGGCCTGGTCAGCGCGTTCCTGCCTGCCTCGTTCGACGCCCCGCTCACCACGGGCGCCAACG
>DATLIA010000192.1:0-52372 GCA_035540215.1 Actinokineospora sp.
GCCCAGCAGAAACAGCCCAAGAACCGTCAAGAAACGCGGCGGCTACTACAAAGTCAACGGCGCAGGCCACAAACCAACCCAACGCACGACCTGGCGCATCGTCCTTCACCCACTCCCCGCAACCTAAGGAAGCGCCGTTGGGTCCTGGTCGGCGCTGCTGTCACATGGCGGCCCGGTTCGAGTTCAGCGGTTGACCGATGCGAACCACGGCGTCTTCACCGACTTCGCCGCGATGGCACCGCAGTTGCAGGCAGCGGGCCTGATGACGGCTGCCGAACGCGACCACCTTGTGGGCGCGATCGACCCCGAGGTGTCAGTCCCCTTCATCCGCGACCAGGTCGCTTCCTTCTTCGCCAGGCATCTCCGGCATTGATGAAGGCTCGCCGCCAACCATCAGCGTGCGCAGGAGCGCTACAGCCGCGAAGGGATCGACCCCTGGTTCGGGCTCGCCCAACCTCGCCATTACGTCGTCCCAGCGAGGGACCCTGAGTCGACCGCCCTGGATGAGGACGTAGCGCAATTCCTGACTGGCAGTTGCGAAAAACTCGCGCTTGTGAAGGGACGGGTGACGCGCGAAAACTTGCGGATAGACATAGAGCAGTGTCAACAAGAGTCGCTTGTCCCATTTGAAGTCCACCGTGTATCGCACAATGAGGTCGATACATTTGTCGATGAAATGAGAGGGGAGGCGCCCTGCTTGTGTTCGCAGGAGTGTCGAGATCGCGACGGCCACACCTGCTACTTCATGTTCCGACGTGCCTGGAGGTGGCGGAGTCAGGAATATGCGGCAGCCCTTCTCCGCAGTCGCCGGGATCAGCCAACTGAGCATCGAGCCGGACCAGTCGCGGTGGTCTTCGTAGGTCACTCCCTGAGCGATCGCCGCACCTCGCTGCTCGCGGCTGGCCCGTGCATCGTCGCCAGCTAGGCGTGCGGCCAAAGCCCAAGTCAGTTCTGGCGGTGCGTCGCTGGCGTAAGGGCACACTTCGCCGTCGATAAATGCCAACGACCGAATCTGCGCTGACCAGGCGCCACTGTCTAAGCCCGCTGCCCACAGTTCGACCGTGGACGGCCAACCTTGGTCGGCGCGGACGGGCTCGACCAGGAGATAGACCGCCAAGAGATACAGGTTCGCCGAGTACGCGGCGAGTTCACGGACCGCGTCCTGCTCGGTGGGCTGATACGTCGCGTACTCGTCGGGCCGCCTGCGCTTGCGATAACCCGCGATCAACGCGGTGATCGCCCGGTGGACCTGGGCGCGTTCATCCTCGGGGAGCCGGGCGAACAGCTCGGCGGCGAAGTCACGCGTCGGCGCACTCGTGGCGATGGCCTCATGGGACAGCACCGCGAACAGCAAGCTGTCGTCGGGCTCTCGATCACCTCGCTTGCCGCCGTAGGCCGCGTCGGCGATGTTGCGGAGTTCGTCGATGATCCACCCGGCAACCAGGTATTCGCCGAAGGTCGCGTGCAGGAACTCATAGGCCCGTTCAAGGTCCGTGCGGACCGACTCCGGGCTGAGCCGATTTGCCTCCGGCGAGTGGACGAAGAAGAACTCCCCCAGCAGCCGCCTGCCTTGCTCGTGCGCGGGCGCGTCGGGCCTCGGCTTGCCAATCGCCTGGAGATCAGCCTGGAGTTCCCGTTCACCGATGCACTTGAGTCCTCGGTTGAACATCGCCAAGGCCGCAATCGAGAGCCTGCCGATGTGGTCCTCGATCCCCGCAGCCGATTCCGTCGCGCTCGGCCCGTGTTTCGCAACCTCCCGGGCGGCGAAGCTCTCGAAGATCCGCTCGTACAACGCGGCCATCGACAGATCAGCGTCGAGACGTGGCGCCGTCGGGTCGGCCGCGTAGACCGCGAGCATCAACAACAGCAGCGGCTGACACGCCAACGCACGCTGATGAAGCGCCTCAGCCAAGGTCAGGTCACGCATTTCGCCCGACTCGATCGCCGTGCGGTTGGCGTTGCGCCAACCGATCAGCCACGACTCGATCTGGTCGTCGGTGAAGTCCACGAGCTTGATCACGACGGTTCCGCTCGGGATGTCTACCCGGTCGGCGACCAGGGTGCGGCTGGTCACCACCACGATCACCGGTCGGCCCTGGTCAGCCTCGATCTGCTGGAACCGCATGACCTCCTGGAGATAAGCCCCTCGGTCCAAACTGGCGGCTTGCAGGAGTTCATCGAGACCGTCGAGCAGCACTACCCGGACGGTGTCCGCACTCTGATCAGCGAGTTCGTGCCACTGGATCCGGCGGTTGGTGCTGGCGTCCAACGCCTGCTGAATCTGATCCGCGACCGGCGCATTGGCGCCGACCGATCGAAGTGGCACCCGGACGACTGTGTAATCCGACGCCGGGAGCCGAGCGGCAAGAACCTTGGTGAGCAAAGATTTCCCTGCTCCTGGATGCCCAAGAACCACCATGGGCAGCTGCGTCGCGCCCGGGGCAGTCAGGTGTCTGGTGATCAGAACATCAAGGTCATCGAAGATCGGGCGTTTCTGCCACCAGGTTTCGTCGGCGGGCCGCGCGCCCCAGGCCTGTCGGACGACCTGATAGCGCGGATTGACAAAGATGTCTCTAATCGTGGGGTAGGTGATTCGCGCATCCGACCGGCCGGGCTCCTCAGGAACGACAGGATCCTCCAGCACCCCACGGTTCGCCCTGCTCAGCACCTCGCACAGGTCGCGAACCCGCGTGTCCGAAGCGATGAGACCCAGCAGTAGCTCGACTCGACCCAGCGCACCCTGTTGCGAGGCCAGTATCTCGTGCACTGCTTCTGTCGAGTCCCGAACCAGAGTCCGGGTCGCGGCGTGTTCGCCGAGTGCGGACCAGATGGCGAACTCGGGCACCTGGGCGGCCACGTCCAGGAACATGGACTCATACCTCGCGGTGGCCTGCAGGGCGTCGGCCTGCAGCACTGGGCCTGCGGCGAGACCAGCGGTGAACCCGCGGAGACTGGCATCAAACTCCCTGTACCAGTGACGCAGATCCTTCACGTGGTCATGGAAACCGATCGCAGTTGAGGGAGCCGGGACCTGGCTCGTGTAAAGGATCTCGAACGCACTTACAAGGTCCGGTGACGGCCTTGTGTCATCAAGAATGGCGGCCTTCTCGGCGTCGGTGATCTCCAGCGCCTTCGTCGCCCTCTTGCCGATCTTCTCCTCAAGGACCGCGAAGTACGCTGCGACCGCGATCGTAGTGTGCGCGGCGGCGATCAGCTCTCGACGCTCCAGGCCCCGGACGGTCGACAAACGCTTTGAGAGCCCAGCGGCAGCGGACCTGAGCAGGCCGATCGTCTCGTTCTTCTGGTCGACCCACCCCCACAACGCCCCGAACACCGCGATCGGTGCCAACGGTGGTGCCAGAACCGCCGCCGCCCCACCCCCCACCAACAGACCGAGGCCGAGGATCTTGTCGAGCTTGGTGATCGTCGGGGAGTCGTACTTGCCCAAGATCCGCAGTGCGCCCTGGAAGGTCAACGCCGGGTTCTTGCGCACAGGCCAGCTCCCCCTGAGTCTCGTGATCCACTACGAGACATCGTCCCAGGACTCAAGGACGTTGCGGGTCGACCGCCAGCCAGCGCACCCAGGTCTTCCTGCGAACCGGGATCTCCGGATCGGCCACCACGTGCAGGACGAACTCAGCGCGCAGGCGGGTCAGCGGGTCGGGATCAGCGAGAAGCTCCCGGATCCTGACCAGAAATGCGTCGTCGGCGAGGCGGCGGACCAGTGGTGCGAACATCCAGTCCTTACACCGATAAGGCCTGCGCAGGACGACGATCACCAGATCCCGCAGCCCCGGCCGGATCCCCTCCGGCACGCCCCACCTGGTCAGATTCGCCAGGAGTCCCTCCTTTGAGCCCCACGGCGAATACGAACCGGCCGTCCGCCACTGATCGGGGTAGCGGCTCTCCCACTCCAGGAACAGCAGCACGAACGGGCCGTACAACTCGCGGACCAACGGGTCGTCGTCGCAAAACCTGCCTAGTTGGCCGTAGATCGACTGATTCGTGAACCAGCGGTGCGCGGCCCGCGCCTGGTCCATCTCGGCGGCGAGCTTGGGATCGGTGGGGACCGGTGTGCGCGCCATGTGCCACACCCAATTGATCCAGTGCTGGGCCTCGGTGGCGTGCTCGACTGCCTCCCGGTTACACCGCAGCGCCCGCTCGCGCACCGCGTCATCGGGAGCGATCAGGTCGAAGATCCACGACGTGTCGCCCATGGCGGTCAGTCTCGCCTACCCCGGCGACCCGTTCCAGCGACTTACAGGCCGCGGCTGATGCCGTTCACCAAGCCGATGGCTGCCTGGTCGCCCTCGAACTCCACAATGGACTCCGACCGGCCGAAGGCGTAGAACAGCAGCTCCCCCGACGCTCCGGTGATGGTGACGGTGTCGGGGCCGCGCTTGGCGGTGACGTCCTTGCCCTCCGGGGTGCGCAGGATGATGCCGACCGGGCTCTTGCGGAACATCATCTTCGCGGAACGGCTGAGTGCGGCCCACAGCACGGCGTCGCGGCGCTTGTCGGCCGGGCGGGGCTGCCAGCCCGCGGTGGCACGGCGGACGTCCTCGTGGTGGACGTAGAACTCGGTGGTGTTGAGCAGGTCGTCCATGCCGGGCAGGTGGTACACCGACAACAGCGGCGGGCCCGACCGCACCAGGGCGACCAGGTCCGGCCACGGCTTGGCGGCGTAGGAGTTCTGCACGCGGTCCAGGTAGCTTGCGAGGGGCTTCACCAGGATGCCACCCGCGGCGTCGGGGCGGCGCTCGCGCACGACGAGGTGCGCGGCCAGGTCGCGGGTCTTCCACTCACCACACAGCGTCGGCGCGTCGGGGCCGACCTCGGTGAACAGGTCGCAGAGGTGTGCGCGTTCGTCCTTGGCCAGGCTCATCCCTACAACTTACCCGCAGTAAGTTAGTTGGTCTCGGTGACCTGGGACTCATCCAGATTCTTTGTGTCCTTGCGGCTGACCACGCAGAAGATCGTGCGGTCGCCGTTCGACTCCGCCTCCCAGTTGGCCTGCGACGGAATCAGCACGGAGAACGCCAGATCGGCCTTCTCCGTCGCGGTGCCCTTGACCCGCTCGGTCTGGAAGAGCCAGTCGCAATAGCCCTGGCCCGCGGTCTTGAGCTCGGCCTGGAAGTAGCCGATCTTGGACGATCCGCTGGCCGGGTCCGCGTAGCCGTAGACCTGGAAAGCGAACGGCTCCTTGCAATCGTCGCCTGAGGCGAACTTGACGCCCGATTGCAGCTTTCCCTGACTGCAGTAGCTGTTCGAGATCTCGAAGTCGACGACGTCGCCGTTGGGGCCATAGGTGAGGATCTGAGCGGCGAGGTGCTGGCTCTCCGACGAGGACGGGCTGTTGACCGCGGTGCTCAGGAAGTAGCCGCCGACACCCGCGAGCACGGCCAGTACCGCGGCCAGGGTCAGCGCGACCGACGAGTTGATGCTCTTCTTCTTCGGACCGGCCCCGGCCCCTACGACGTGGGTCTGCTGGTTGGGCGGGTAGTACCCGCTGCCGCCGTTCATCACCGTCGGTCCGGTCATCTGGCCGGTCTGCACATGCGCGAGCAGTCCCCTGGCCTGGCCCGAGTTGAGCCGCGCCTGCGGGGTGTTGATCATCAGACCGGTGACGACCGACGCCAGCGCGCCCTGGCCGCGGGTCAGGTACGGCACTTCGCTGAGGATCGAGTGCATCGTGGCGGCGGTGGTCGCGCGCTCGTAGGGCGAATAGCCCTCGATCGCGTAGAACAGCACCGCGCCCAGGGCCCAAAGGTCGGAGGGTGCGCCCGCCTCTTCGCCGCGGATCCGCTCGGGGGCCATGTAGGACGGTGAGCCGATGAGGATGCCGCTGCTGGTCAGCCGCGGGTCGTCGAGGGACTGCGCGATGCCGAAGTCGGTGAGCTTGGCGCGTCCGTTCGCGGCCAGCATGATGTTGCTCGGCTTGACGTCGCGGTGGATGATCCCGGCCTGGTGCGCGGCGTCGAGGGCCGACAGCAGCTGGTCGGCGAGCTTGGCGACCTGTTCGGCGGGCAGCGGCCCGCGCTCCTTGATCACGTCGGACAGCGTGGGGGCCTGGATCAGCTCCATGACGATGTAGGTGGCGCCGGACTCCTGCACCACGTCGTACACCGTGACCACGGCCGGGTCGTTGAGGCGGCCCGCGGTCCTGGCCTCGCGCAGCACCCGCTGCTCGAAGGTGGTGCGCTCGCTGTGCGGCACACCCTCCGGCAGGTGCAGCTCCTTGATCGCGACGTGCCGCCCGATCATGGTGTCCTCGGCGAGCCAGACGATGCCCATCCCGCCCCGACCGAGTTCGTTCAGGATGGCGTAGCGGCCCGCGACCATGCGAGGGCCGTGCGCCACGGTCGGTCCGTGCTCTTGCGACACCCTTTACCTCCTCAGCCCCAGCCGCCGAGATCCTAGGGTCTGCTCGGGGCGGAGTGTGCACGACATCCGTGATCGAGGTGGTCCCTGACAGCACGGCGCGGATATCGTGTGCACTCTGTCCCAAGCAGACCCTAACGTGTCGTTTGGAGGCCGCGCGGCGTTATCCGTTGACCTCGTGACCGGCCTCTTTCAACGCCACCGTGGCGCGGACGAGATCAGTCTCGTGGACGAGGATGTGGTCGGTGTCGAAGGTCGACACCGCGAACAGCGACACCCCGGCCGCGGCCAGCGACCCGGCCAGCGACGCCATGATGCCGGTGAGGGTGAACTCCAGCGGGCCGCGCACGGTCAGCAGCCGCCAGCCCGGCTCGGCCTGCCCGCCATCGGGCGCCGCCGACGACGGCGACACGATCGACACCTCGCCCGGGGTTCGGGTAACCGACACCAGACCGCCCACCTCGAACAGTGCCGACGGGACCGGGGTGCCCGGGTCGAGCCTGGTGACGGTGTACGCGCCGTCGATGACGTCGATGACCAGCCGCTTCACCCGGCTCAGCCTTCGGCGACGAGCGGGCTGGAGGCGACCTCGGTGCCGTCGGGCAGCGCGGAGATGGTGAAGTCGGCGAAGACGTTGCCCGCGGCCTTCTGCAGCTGGCGCAGGCACTCCACGGCGAGGGCGCGGATCTCGACGTCGGCGTGCTCGGTGGCGCGCATGGCGATGAAGTGGCGCCAGGCGCGGTAGTTGCCGGTGACCACGATGCGGGTCTCGGTGGCGTTGGGCAGGATCGCCCTGGCCGCCTGGCGGGCCTGCTTCTTGCGCAGGGTGGCGCTCTTGACGTCGGCGAACTTCTTCTCCAGGCCCGCGAGCAGCTCGTTGTAGGCGTCCTGCGCTGCCTGGGCGGCCTCAAGGAACTTCGCGTGCAGCTCTGGGTCGTTCGCGATGACGTCGGGCTCGACCATGGCCGCCGACTTCTCCGGGACGTAGCGCTGCGAGAGCTGCGAGTAGGAGAAGTGGCGGTGGCGGATCAGCTCGTGGGTGAGCGAGCGCGACAGGCCGGTCATGTAGAAGCTGACGCTGCCGTGTTCGAGGACCGACAGGTGGCCGACCTCGATGATGTGGTTGATGTAGCCGGCGTTGCTCGCGGTGGCCGGGTTCGGCTTCTTCCACGACTGGTAGCAGGCCCGGCCCGCGAACTCCGCGAGCGCCTCGCCGCCGTCGGCGTCGGTGGACCATGGGACGTCCGCCGGGGCGAAGAACTCGGTCTTGGCGATGAGCTGCACCTTCGGCGAAACCGTCTCGGTCACGTGGCCCGTCCTCTACTCCGTTTGCTACTTCGGCGGCCAGCGTAGTCGAGAACTGAGGTTTCCTTGACCGGTGTCAGAAGTGGTGTCATGGTGGTGTCATGGACCTTAACCAGTATCTCGCCACGCTGCGCGACGACCTGGCCACAACCGCCGCCGCGGGCGACGAGTCGATGCGCCGGGCCGCGGCGGTTCTAGCCGCCACGATCGAGCCCGCGGCCCGTTTGGCCATGATGAACGCCCTCTCCGACCTCGCCGCCGAGGTGACGGCCGCGCTGCCGGAGCACGTTGTGGAACTGCGCCTCGACGGACGTGATGTGCGTGTCGTGGTCACCGCGACACCAAGTGACACCACCGAGACACCAAAGCCGCCGCCGTTCGAGGCCGGGGGTGACATGAGCCGGATGACCCTGCGCCTGTTCGAGGAACTGAAGGCGAAGGCCGAGCAGGCGGCGTCGGCCCAGGGGGTGTCGCTCAACACCTTTGTCCAGCAGGCGGTGAACGGCGCGCTGCAGGGCCGGGGCAAGTGGGACAAGGCATGGGACAAGGGCTGGGAGAAGAAGGACGGCTCCCGAGTGCAGGGCTGGTACGAGGGATGACCGACCCGATCAGCACTCGCGCGTTCGAGGCCGACGGCCCCGTCGACATCGCCTTGACGATCGGCGCGGGCTCCATCGACGTCCGCCTGGTCGACGAGCCGGGCGTCAACATCACCGTCCGCCACGCTCCGGACAACGCATCCCCGTTGGTCGACGGCCTGGCCAACCTGATGAGCTGGGTCAGCGGCCATCTCGGCGAAGAAGGCCAGGTCGACGCGCCCGCCGAGGCCGTCCGCCAGACCACGGTCGAGTTCGGCGCGGGCAGGCTCGTGGTGCGCTCGCCGCAAGCCCTCCCGCTGCGCGGCGTGCCGCTGTCGGTCGTCGTCACGGCGCCCGCGGGGTCGAACGTCGTCGCCCGCGCGGGCAACGCCCCGGTGACCGTCACCGGCGACGCGGGCCGGGTCGAGGCCACGGCAGTCGGCACGATCCGGGTGGCGACGGCGGCGGGCGTGAAGCTGCGTTCCGGCGGCGGCGACGTCGAGTCCGCCGTGGTGACGGGGTCATCCTCGGTCCACACCGGCGGCGGGAATGTGTGGCTGGGCACGGTGTCCGGCGACATGATGGTCCGCACCGGCACCGGGAATGTGACGGTCGCCGACGCGACAGCGGGACAGTTGGAGCTGACCAGCGGCTCCGGCGACCTGCGTGTCGGTGTCCGAGCGGGTTCCGCCGCCGAGGTCGATCTGTCGTCCGGCTCCGGCACCGCCCGCAGCGAACTCCCGCTGACCCACGACAAGCCGTCGACGGCTCCCGGCCTGCGCGTGCGCGGCCGGACCGGCTCAGGCACCGCGCTGATCGGCCTCGCGAAGGTCTGAGACTCCGAACGCTGGGTCGTAGGATTGTTCAACAGTTCTACATTTGGACAATCCTACGATCCCCGCTGGATCGAGACCGGACTAGGACTCATGCGGGCTGGTCCAGGGTGGCTGGGTCCGCGCCCTTGATCCGGCTCAGGAGTCAAAGATGACCGACACGTCCACGGTTGGCGAGCTGACGCGGCTCGCGGAGAACAAGGACTTCGAGGAGGTGCTGGCGCGCTTCAAGGAGTTCCCCCACGAGGAGATCCTCGCCGCCGCCGACCACCTGCTCGACAACGACATCTACCACGTGTCGATGGAGCTCTACGGCTACCTGCTCGCCGAGGACGAGTCCGCCGACGCCCACTTCGGCATGGGTGTCTGCCACGGCAAGTGCTACGACTACGACTCCGCCCTCAAGCACCTCGACCTCGCCTTCGCCACCAACCCCAACCGGACCGCGGGCGCGAGCTACTACGCCTACATCCTCGAACGCCACGAGCGGATGGACGACGCCGACCGCTGGTACCGGGCGTCGCTGGCCGGTGCCGAGGCCGACGACCTGTGGGCGCGCTCGCACTACGCCTGGTTCCTGGAGAAGTGGGGCCGCACCGACGAGGCGTGCGCCGCCTACGCCGACACCCTGTCCCGCAACGCCGCCTACACCTGGGCGAGCAAGCGGTACGCGCTCCTGCTGCGCAAGCTCGGCGACGACGCGACCGCCCGCGACGTGCTGCGCGTGTCCGTCGAGCGCGCCCCCGGGCTCGTCGCCGGGCTCAACCTGCTCGAGTACCTGCTGATCAGCCAGGACGACGCCGCCTACGTCGAGTTCCGCGCGACGCTGGACCCCACCAAGGGACCCGCGTGGTACCCGGTGGTTCTGTCACTTTTCGACTACTACCGCGAGCACCTGCTCCCGGCGAGCCCCGACCAGGCCAAGGTCACCGCGTTCGAGCAGGCCGCCGTCGTGCTCAAGGACAGCGTCCACCGCGACTTCGACGACCTGACCGCCATCCTCGGTGCCGCGGGCGGCGACGTCGTGGAGTGGAAGCGCCTCATCCAGCTGCTGCTCAAGTAGTCGATTACTCACTTTTCGCGAACGGGGGCGGGTACGTAGTTCTGCCGATGTGCGTACGTAGCGCTGAACGGCATCGTCTGTGGTGGGCGGGCACCGACGAGGCTGGAGACGCACATGGGACTGCAGAACGGATCGGTAATCGACACCCCGGCCCACGTGGTGCGCCGCGACCTGCCCGCGCCGCGATGGTCGCCGTCCGTGCAACGCGAGGCCGTCGCGGGGTTCCGCGCGCAAGCCGGGCGGGTGGCCGGTGAGGTCGTCGCCGAGGTGCGGCGGTCCGTGCCCGAGTTCGCCGCGACCTTCGCCGGTCCGGTCGGCGGGTTGCTGCCGTCGGCGGTGCAGGCGGTGATCCTGCGCGGGGTCGACGCCGTGCTCGCGCCCGGCGCGCCGGGTGACGACTGGACGGAGATGTTCCGCGGCGTCGGCGCGCTCGCCTTCGCCGCGGGCTGCCCGGCCGCCGCGCTGCCCGCGGCGTACGCGGTGGGTGAGCGGGCCCTGTGCGCGCGGATGCGCGCATACGGCCAGAAGCACAAGGTGTCGGAACAGGCGCTCACGATCCTGACGGCGGCGGTGTCGCGCCAGGTCCAGCGCCTATGCGAGGTGTCGGCAGACGGCTACGGCACCGCGCGCGACAACGCGTCGGACACGCTGGCCGACCGTCGCGCCCGCCTGCTGCGGGTGCTGCTCGACGAGCGCGCGGCCGAGCGCGTCGTCGTCCAAGAGGCCGCCGCGGCTCGGTGGCCGGTCCCGTCCGCGGTGGTCGCGGTGGCCCTGCGCTGCCCGGACGCGCCGACCGCGCCCAAACCACTCGGCGCCCATGTGCTGGCCGACTTCGACGGCCCCCGGCCGTGTCTGGTGCTGTCGGCCGACCTGGTGGACCGCGCCGCGCTCGCCCGCGCGTTCCCCGGGTGGACGGTGTCGATCGGCCCGTCGGTCGCCATCGGCGAGGTCCGCGGCTCGCTGCGGATCGCGCACAAGGCGATCGACCTGCACGAGCGCGGACTGATCACCGGTGGACCCGTGATCAGCTGCGGGGACAACGGCTTGGCCCTCGCCCTGTTCTCCGACGACTTCCTGATGGACCAACTGGTGGCCAAGCGTCTGGCGCCGCTGGCCGACCTGACCCCCCGCCAGCGCGAACGCATGCTCGCCACCCTGCACGAGTGGCTCGCCAACCGCGGTCGCGCGGGCGACGTCGCCGAGGCGCTCGGCGTGCACCCGCAGACGGTGCGATACCGCATGCACCAGCTCGAGAACCTGTTCGCCGACCAGCTCAACGACCCGCACGCGCGGTTCGAGCTGGAACTCGCCGTCCGCGCGGAACTCCTGCGCACCAAGGCGACGAGCCAGGACGAACAGACCGCCGAGGCGTGCTGAGTCGCGCTGTCAACAAATTGACAACTTCCCGGTGCCACGGTGGCTCCACAGTTCCGACGGAAACGACTGGGGAGCCATGCGAAGCATCAAGCGTTCCACGAAGATCCTTAGCCGAATCGTGGCGGCGATGATCGGTATCGCCCTCTGCACGGGCACCGCGCAGGGTGCGTCGGCCGCCCCGGGGGTCGGCACACCGGGGGAAGTCGTCGCAACGCCCGCGACCCGACCGGCTGGGGTTGCCGCGAGCGACGACGTGACCTGCGTGGCGCCGATCAACATCAGGTCCGTGATCACGGGCAAGTTGGTGTCCACCGAGGTCGGCTGGGGCGGTGACTACAACGGCATGCTGCGGGCTCGCGCCACGGTCGAGGGCCCCTGGGAGAGGTACTCCTTCTGTCACAACATCTCCGAGGGCTACTGGTACATCATGGCGTACGGCAATGGCCGGTTCGTCTCCGCGGAGATCGGCTGGAGCGGGGAGGACTACGGCTTGCTGCGCGCCAGGGCATCGGAGATCGGCGCGTGGGAGAAGTTCGAGGTGGAATGCGACAACAACAACACAACCATCCGGTCGAAGGCCAATACCCTCTGGGTGTCGACGGACCTCACCTTCGAGAACCTGCTGCGCGCGGGCAGTGATGACTTCTGGCCCGGCGAGTGGGAGATGTTCCGCACCCGGCTCTGCTGACCGATCAGAGCGCGGTGACCCAGGCGGCGATCTGGGCTCGGTTGTTGAAGCCCAGTTTGGTGCGGATGTGATCGATATGGGTCTCCGCCGTGCGCAAGGAGATGACCAGCCGCGCGGCGATCTCGCGGTTGGTCATCCCCTTGGCCACCAGGTCCGCGACCTCCATCTCCCGCCGGGTCAACGGGAATCCGTCGACCGGGGCGGGCGCCAGCGGCTCCTCCCCACGCGCGTAGGCAACCGCCATGTCCGTCGGCATGGCCACGCCCGCGGCGAACTCCATGGTCGCGGTGGTGGCGCCCAGCGCGGTCGTCACGGTGATGATGTCGCGGCGCATCGGGTCGACGAAGGCGGCGTAGTTGTCCGGGGACGCGCCGACCGCACGCCAGAGAGTGCTTGCCGCGCCGAGGAGGCGGGCGGCTCGGCGGTGGTCGTCCTGGTGGGCGGCGCAGCCCGCGAGCACGGTCATGGCGAAGGCCATCATGGCCCGGTCGCCGGTGATCTGCTGCAGCCGCAACACTTCCCGGCCCGCGGCGACCGACACCTCGATATCGCCCGCGAGGTATTCCGCCGCGCACAGCGCCCACAGTGCCCAGCTGCGCCAGGAGATCTCGCCCAGCGCGACATAACGGTCGACGCAGTCGCGCATGACCACGCGGCCGTGGTCGAGGTCGCCCGCCAGTGCGACGGCGAGGCCGTAGTTGCACGTCGCCCACAGCTCGCCGCACAGGTCGTCTTGTTGCTGGAAAAGGGAAGCCGCCTGACCGAACAGGTCCGCGGCCGTCTCCCCCACCCCGGCCATCAGCGGGCCATATGCCCGCACCTGCAGCACATACGCCCGCACGCTCGCGTCGTCGATGCGCTCGGCGATGGCCGCCGCCTCCGCGAGCGAGGCGTCGGACGCTGCCGAGTCGCCTTGGATCAGGCCGAGGAACGCGTCGACCCAGCCCGCCACCGCGCGCACCGACGTGTCGCCCGGCGCGACCTCCGACAACTTCCGGCACCACATGCGGCCCTCGGTGAGCAGGCCCCGCATCAGCCAGTACTCCTTGATGTCGGTCGCCATCCGCAGGCCGATCAGGGCGTCGTCGAAGCCGTTCGCGCAGAAGTCCAGCGCCTGTCGCAGGTTCGCGTGGTCGCGGTCGATCCGGTCCATCCAGTCGAGCTGGGCGGGCCCGAACCACTTCGCGGCGAACCCGTTGGTCAGCTCCAGGCACCAGTCGCGGTGCCTGCGCCGCAGCCGGTCGAGGTCGCCGGTGGCGCGCAGCCGGTCCTCCCCGTACTGGCGGACCGTCTCCAGCATCCGGTAGCGCACCTGGCCGGGATGCTCGACGCGCTGCAGGATCGACTTGTCGATCAGCCCGTCGAGCACGTCGAGCAGCGCCTCCGGGGCCAGGTCGTCGCCGCGGCAGACGGACTCGGCCGCGTCGAGGTGGAAGCTGCCGGAGAACACCGACGCCCGCGCCCACAGCAGCCGCTCCTGCCCGGTGCACAGCTGGTGGCTCCAGTCGATCAGCGCCGTGAGGGTCTCGTGCCTGCTCGGCGCCGACCGGGTGGTCCGGGTGAGCAGGGTGAACCGCTTGTTGAGCCGGTCGGCGAGCTGACCCGCCGACAGCGACCGCAGCCGCACTGCGGCCAGTTCGATGGCCAGCGGGAGCCCGTCGAGCGCCCGGCACAGCCGGATCACGTCCTCGACGTTGTCGTCGGAGATGGTGAACGACGGCACCACCGCCATCGCCCGGTCACGGAAGAGCCGCACCGCGTCGTAGGCGTCCAGCGCGGCGGTCGACTCGCCCGGCTCCGGGACGGCCAGTGGCGGCACCGGCATGATCTGCTCCCCCGCCACCCCCAGCGACTGGCGGCTCGTGGCGAGCACCGCGACCTCCGGGCACGACGTCAGCACCGCGCCGACGAACCGCGCGCACGCCTCGACGAGGTGCTCGCAGTTGTCCAGCACGAGCAGCAGCCGCCTGGTCCGCAGGTGATCGACCACCAGGTCGACCGGCGAGCGGGTCGACTGATCACCCAGGCCGAGCCGGTCGATGATGGTGTTGACCAGCAGGTTCGGCTCGCGCAGCTCGGCCAGCTCGACGTAGACCACGTCGCCGAGGTCAGCCGCCGCGGCCACTTGAGCCGCGAGCCGCGTCTTCCCGACCCCGCCCGGCCCGGTCAGCGTGACCAGCGGCGCCACCCCGAGCAGCCGGGTGACCTCCCGGATCTCCGTGCCGCGCCCGACGTAGCTGGTGAACTCGACGGGCAGCCCAGAGGGCCGCTGACCTGCCAAAACCCACCGCCTCTACTGGGCAACGACCCACGCGGCGATCTGCGCGCGGTTGTTGGAGCCCAGTTTGGTGCGAATGTGGTCGATGTGCGTCTCGGCGGTGCGCAGCGAGATCACCAGTGCCTTGGCGATCTCCCGGTTCGTCATCCCCTTGGCCACCAGGAGAGCCACCTCCATCTCGCGCTTGGTCAGCGGCGTGCCGTTCGGAGTCGACTCCTTGTGGCCTTCATCGAGCGCGTAGGCCACGGCCTCTTCGGTCGACATGGTGGTGCCCGCCATGAACTCCGCCGCCGCCTTCTCGGTCCCCAGTTCCCCGGTGACCAGCAGGATGTCGCGCTGCATCGGCTCATGGAACGCCGCGTAGCTGCCCGGCGACGCGCCGACGATCTGCCACAGCGTCGTGGCCCCGCCGAGCAGCCGAGCCGCGCGGACGTACTCACCGAGGTGGGTCGAACAGCCTGCGAGCAGGTGCAGGGCGAAGGCCATGACGGCCTGGTGCCCGACCTGGCGCTGCAGCCGCAGCACCTCCAGGCCCGCGGCCTGCGCGGACTCGTACTCCCCGTGCAGGTACTCGGCCGCGCACAGCGACCACAGCGCCCACGACCGCCACGACTTCTCGCCCAGCTCGGTGTAGCGGTCGATGGTGTCGCGCAGTACCACGCGCGCGCCGTCGAGGTCGCCGGTCAGCGCGATCGCGAGGCCGGAGTTGTAGGTCGACCACAGCTCACCGCCGAGGTCACCCTGTCGGCTGAACGTCTCGGCCGCCGACCGGAACAGCTCGGCGGACTTCGCGCCTTCGTTGCCCATGAGCGCGGCGTAGGCCCGGACGTGCCGGACATAGGCGCGGGCGCTGTCGTCGTCGAACCGCTCGGCGGCCTCGGTCGCGGTCGCCAGCAGCGACTCGTACGCGGCCATGTCGCCCTGGACCAGCGCGAGGAACGCCGCCCGCCAGGCCGCGGGCGCGCGCACGGGATCGTCGGCGCCGACCAGTTCGGTGAGACTCGCGTACCAGATCCGGCCCTCGGTCATCAGCCCGCGCATGACCCAGAACTCGGTGACGGCGGTGACCATCCGCAGGCCGACGGCCGCCTCGACCGGGTCGCTGAGGCAGAAGTCGAGCGCCTGACGCAGGTTGGCGTGCTCCCGGTTGATCCGCAAGATCCAGTCGAGCTGGTCGGGGCCGACATAGTTCTCGGCGAACCCGGTCGTCTGCTCAAGGCACCAGTCGCGCTGCCGCCTGCGCATCCGGTCGAGGTCGTCGGCGGCGCGCAGCCGGTCCTCGGCGTACTGGCGGACCGTCTCCAGCATCCGGTAGCGGACGTGGCCGTGGTTCTCCTCTCGCAGCAGGATGGACTTGTCGATCAGGCCGTCGAGCACGTCGATCAGCTCATCGCGGGGCAGTTCGTCGCCGCGGCAGACCGCCTCGGCCGCGTCGAGGTCGAAGCTGCCGGAGAACACCGACGCCCGCGCCCACAGCGTGCGCTCCTGGTCGGTGCAGAGCTGGTGGCTCCAGTCGATGAGCGCCTGCAGCGTCTCGTGCCTGCTCGGCGCCGACCGGGTGGCCTGGGTGAGCAGGGTGAACCGCTTGTTGAGCCGGTCGGCGAGCTGGCGCGGCGACAGCGACCGCAGCCGGACCGCGGCCAGTTCGATGGCCAGCGGCAGGCCGTCGAGGGCCCGGCAGAGCCGGATCACGTCGTCTACGTGTTCCTCGGTGATGGTGAAGGACGGGACGACGGCGGTCGCCCGGTCGAGGAACATGCGCACCGAGTCGTAGCGCTGCAACGCCTCGGACGACTCGCCGGGCTCCGGAACAGCCAGCGGCGGGACGGGCAGCACGTGTTCGCCGGGCACCCCGAGCGACTGGCGGCTCGTGGCCAGCACCACGACCTCGCGGCACGAAGTCAGGATGGTCTCGATGAACCGCGCGCAGGACTCGACCAGGTGCTCGCAGTTGTCCAGGACGAGCAGCATCCGGCGGGTGCGCAGGTGGTCGACCACCAGGTCGGCGACGGAACGGGTGGTGCGGTCGCCGAGCCCGAGCCGGTCGGCGACGGTGTTGATGAGCAGTTTCGGCTCGCGCAGTTCGGCGAGCCCGACGAACACGACGCCGTCGGCGAAGGAGGCGTGCTCAGCGGTGGCCACCCGCAGCGCGAGGCGGGTCTTGCCGACACCGCCGGGGCCGGTCAGCGTCACCAGCGGAGCCACCCCGAGCAGGCGTTTCACCTCGGCTATCTCGGTCGTGCGCCCGACGTAGGTGGTCACCTCGACGGGCAGGCGCGAACCGGGGGAACGCTCGGCCGCGGCGCTCGGCACCCTCACATCACCACCTAGAGCTCGGTGCGACAGTCTGACAGGTTTCCGCACATTCAGAGTATTTTCACGCCGGGGCCGGATCTGGCAAGGTCGACAGGACTTGATCATCGACCAGGGGAGCGACTTCATGGCGCACATCGACCTGGGTGTGGACGAGACGCAGTTCCCCGGGATCACCGGGCCCATGCGCTTCCGCCCCGAAACCGCCAAGCCGCTCAACGAGCTCGCCGAAATCTTGTTGCGGCGGGCGCATTCGCTCAGCGCTGGCGAACGCGAGCTTATCGCCGCTTATGTCTCGGGGCTGAACGAGTGCACGTTCTGCTGTAGCTCGCACTCCGCGTTCGCCGCCGCGCAGCTCGACGAGGGCATGCCGCTCGTCGACCAGGTCCGCGCGAACCTCGACGCCGCACCTGTGTCGGAGAAGCTGCGCGCCCTGCTGCGCATCGCGGGCGCTGTGCAGGAAAGCGGCAGGAAAGTGACCACGGAACTGGTCGAGACGGCCCGCTCGGAAGGCGCGACCGACGTCGAGATCCACGACACCGTGCTGATCGCGGCCGCTTTCTGCATGTTCAACCGGTACGTCGACGGCCTCGGCACTCTGGTCCCCGACTCCCCCGAGCGCTACGCCGAGGCCGCGCAGCGGGTGATCCACCAGGGCTACGGCGCCTGAGACGCGAAAACGCGGCGGGGCGCCAGTTGCCCCGCCGCCTTCCGTGATCGGACCTGCTAGGTCCACCGCTGGTTGGGCTGCCCGTGGCAGTCCCAGATCCCGATGTCCGACCCGTCGACCGCGGCGGGGTCGAGCGCGTCGAGGCAGCGGCCGGACCGCGGGTTGCGCAGACTGTCGCCCTCGCCCTTCTCCCACTGCTGGGCGCCGGTTCCGTTGCAGGAGTACAGCTGGACCACGGTCCCGTTGCCGATGCCGCCGTCGGTCAGGTCAAGACACTTGCCCAGGGCGGTGACGGTGCCGTCGGTGTTGAAAGTCCACTTCTGCGCGTTCGTGCCGTTGCAGGTGTGGAGCTGCACCCGCGTGCCGTCAGCGGTCTGCGCGCCTTCGACGTCAACGCACTTGCCGGACCCGACACCCACGATCGGCCCAGCCGCCGGTTCGGTCGGGCGGTAGCAGTTGAGCCACACCGACGCGGTCCAGTGATTCGGGAAAATCTGCTGGGTGGAGGGCATTCCGCTGCGCCAACAGTCGAAGCGGCTGAACCCGGCCCAGCCCGCCCGGTTCTCGGCGTCCCACTCCGCGGAGCGGGTGGCATCCCACTCGGTGATGCCCGACCCCTGGCCCCAGAAGGTCCCGGAGGCGGCGACGGCGGGGGCGGTCATCCCGAACACAGCGGCGACCGCGAAACCAAAGTCTCCCATCAGGTCATGTACTGACGAGAAGAACTCAACCAGCGGAAACAGACACGTAGAAGGACCGCAAACTGACATGAGGGGGACCGGGTGCTGCCCCGTCACAGGGCGGCGGCGAGCGCCCCCACCAGGTCGCCGCGCTCGCCGACGCGGACGTCGTCCAGCGCGAGCCAGTCGGCCATCGTCCGCAGTTCGCCCGCCAGTTCGGCGGCCACCCGAGCGGTGTCCACACCCGGCTCCGTGAACGCGCCCTGGACCCGCAGCACCCCGGCCGCGCGGTCGGACTTGAGGTCGACCCGGCCGACCAGTTCGCCGTCGAGCAGGAAGGGGAACACGTAGTACCCGTAGATCCGCTGCGGCTCCGGCACGTAGATCTCGATGCGGTAGCGGAAGTCGAAGATCCGCTCGGTCCGGTCGCGCTCCCAGATCAGCGGGTCGAACGGACACAGCAGCGCCCGCCCCGACACTTTCCTGGGCGTGCGCGCGTCGATGTGCCGGTAGGCCGGGTGCCGCCAGCCCTGGACGGTGACCGCCTCCAGCAGGCCCGCCTCGACCAGTTCGGCCACGGCCTGCTGGGACCGTTTCGGCTCCAGGCGGTAGTAGTCGCGCAGGTCCTTCTCGGTGCCGATCCCGTGGGCGACGGCCGCGCGGAGCGTCAGCTGGCGGGCGGCTTCCTCGTCGTCGACCGGGGCGGCGTTGCGGACCTCGGCCGGGATGACGCGCTCCGGCAGGTCGTAGAGGCGTTGGAAGCCGCGGCGGGTGCCGGTGGTCAGCTCGCCGACCGCGAACAGCCACTCGCAGGCGTGTTTGACGTCCGACCGGTTCCACCAGCCGCCCTTTGCCCGCGGCGTCGAGCCGCCGAGCGCGGTCTCCAGGGCGCCCGCGCCGACGGGGCCGAGTTCCTTGACGGTGGCGAGGACGTCGTCGATCAGGCCGGGCGAGTCCTTGGTGAGGCGGCGCAGGTGGTTGATGTAGCGGTGTTCGTAGCGGCGCATCCGCCAGTGCAGCAGCGGCCAGTCGGCGACCGGGATCAGGCTCGCCTCATGCGCCCAGTACTCGACCATCAGCCGCGGTTTGCGCACGCTGTCGGTCCAGGCCGCGTCGTCGACCAGAGCCGTGTCGTAGGCGCCGAGGCGGGAGAATACCGGCATGTAGTGGGCCCGCACGGCGACGTTCACCGAGTCGAGCTGGAGCAGCTGCACCCGCGAGAGCACCTTGGCCAGATGCCGTCGGGTGGGCGGCGCGCTGGGCCGCGCGTCGGCGAATCCCTGGGCGGCCAGGGCCATCAGCCTAGCCGCGCCCGCGGTGATGGTGTCGGTCATCGGGTGGTTGCCTCGCACGGTTCCAGGATGCCCGAGGGCACCGACACTTTCGCGCGTTCAGCGCGCACGACCAAGACGACCGCCACGAGCACGACCAGGCCGCCCGCGAGTTGGAACGGTCCGAACCGCTCGCCCGCGAACAGCACGCCGAGCAAGACCGCGATCACCGGGTTGACGTAGGCGTAGGTCGACACGGTCGACACGGGCAGCCTGCCGAGCACGAAGACGTACGAGCTGAACGCGAGCAGCGATCCAAAGAGGACGAGGTAGATCCAGCCTGCCCACGATCCAGCCGTGATCGCGGCGAAGTCGACCTCCTCGCCGATCGCCGCGCCAACGCCCAGCAGCGCGACGCCGCCCGCGGTCATCTCCACGGCGGAGAGCGTGAATGGGTTGGTGGGCAAGGGAAGCCGGGTGCTCAACACCGACCCGACCGACCAGCCCAGCGCCGCGAGGATGGTCAGCCACGGGCCGAACCAAGCCGAGCCGTGCGCGCCCTCCCCCGGCCCGCCGAGCAGCAGCAGCGTCAGCCCGAACAGCCCGATCCCCACACCCGCGATCGTCGTGCGCGACGGCCTCTCGCCGAGGATCCGCCGCAGCACCACGACATAGATCGGCACCGACGCGACCAGCAGCGCCGCGATCCCGGAGGACACGTGCCGTTCCGAGAGGACGACCAGGCCGTTGCCCCACGCGGGCAGCAGGAAGCCGATGAGCGCGGCCGACCAGAACTGCGCCTTCGTCATCCGCAGCGCGCCGACCCCGGCGAACAGGGCGACCAGCGCGCCGAGGATCACGCCCGCGACGAGGAACCGGGCGCCGGCCGACAGCAGCGCGGGCATGGATTCCACGACGAACCGGATGGCCAGGTAGGTGGATCCCCAGACGACGTAGACCACCCCAAGCGCGGCCCACGCGAACCAGTTCTTCGACGACATAGGCCCAGCCTTACACGAACCACCGACATATGTATGCCGGTTATCGGACGTCGCGCTCGGTCATGGGCACTGCTCTGTGACCTTCACCGCCCCGAAGTCGATCCTGGTCTCGGCGGTGATGGCGGTCCCGGGGGCGACGTTCTGCGTACACACCTTCCAGTTCGAGTCCACAAGCTGGTTGCGCTTCTGACCTGTCGCGTCGTGCGAGACCGTGAACAGCAGGTTCTTGTCGGTGATCGCCTGGATCTGGTCTTGGGCGTCTTGCAGGACCATGCCGACCAAGTCGGGCATTGCCCACTGCTTACTCGCGGGCGGAGGAGGCTGGACCGGCGGGGCGTTGGTCGCCACGGGAGGTTCGGTGGGCGCGGGCGGTTGGGTTGTGCGTTCAACCGGTGGCGCGGACGGCTCGCTGGTCGGGGTGGGAGCGGGGGTGGCCGTGCCGCAGGCGGTGAGCACCGCGGCGACGGCCACCAGACAGACGAGTCTCATGCCCGCTCTATCGCTGGCTGTGCCCGAACCGCTACGGAGCGCTGATCTCGCCTGCGTAGCGGGCCATGGCCTCGACCTCGGCCTTGGTCGCCGCCTTGCGGCCGGACGGCTTGATCGCGGTGCTTGTCGTCGTGGTCCCGCCGAGGGCGCGGTAGATCAGGTCGGCCTCGGCCTTCATCCCCGCCTGGTACGGGTGGTAGGCCGCGGCGGCGAACACGTTGGTCGTCTGGCCCGCGACCCAAGCCGCCGAACCCGCGCACGCGTCGTGGCCGAGGCTGGGGCCGTAGGTGTCGACGTACGTCGCTCCCTGGCGGCGCGCGGCGGTGCTGACGGCGGCGTTGAGCTTGCGCTCGACGGAGTCGACCCACGCGTAGTCGCCGGTGGCGAACGGGACCACGTCAGGACAGGTGCCGGTCGGCGGGACCAGGCGCGGGTAGCCGACCATCACGATCTTGGCCGCGGGCGAGTGCGCCCGCACACCCTTGATCACGTCCTCAAGGTTCTTCTGCGTGTTGACGATCGCCGCGCTCACGGTGTCGACGCCGTTGATCGTGAAGTGGTCCCGGCACGGCGAGCCGGTCGGGTTCGAGTCACGCAGGGTCGGGCACGTGCCGGTGAGCGTGCCGAAGACGCTGTAGTCGTTGCCGCCGATCCCGATGGTGACGAGGTCGGTGTCCAGGCGCAGCGCGTCGAACTGTGGCGGCTGGGTGCTCATCGGGACGTCCGGGCTGGGCGTGACCTGCGACGCGGTCATGTTCATGGTGTCCGCCGACGAGCAGGAGACGTCGGTGAACGCGCCCGAGGTGTAGTAGAGGCCGAGCTTGGTGGCCAGCCACGACGGGTAGTTGTTGTTCGAGCGGAAACACCAGCTCGACTGCTGCCACGGGATCAGGGGGCCCGCGGTGAACGAGTCGCCGAGGGCGACGTAGTGCCGGAACGTGGGCGCGGCCGTGGCGGCCTGCGCCTCCAGTCCCATCGTGGCGGTGGCGGCTAAGGCGAGTGCGAACGGCAGCAGGACGCGGCGCATGGAGACCTCGGCAGGGGTCGACGTGTGTGGGCGCTCACATCGTGACTTCCATTCATGTTTTGGTCAACATAATCGTAAAAAGATCTTCATGTTTCCAGGTGTGCACTCCGAACCCGACGCCGAGCCCGGCGACACCGGCGAGGACCAGCGCCGCCACGGTCACGGGCAGGGCCGCTACCAGCAGATATGTGACGAGCCAGCCCGCGTGCGACAGCGCGAACTGGGCGGCGAACAGGGCCGGAAGGTCCCCGCTCGTATCCCGGATCAGCCTGCCGACGGGGGTCAGGACCGCCGAATACATCGCCCCGATCAGCACCCACAGGGCCAGCAGGGACGGCCACGACGTGATCAGGACCGGCGCCGTCAGCAGCAGCACGGGCAGCGTCCCGGCGGCCGTCAGCATCACCCGACGCGGCGGTTCGCGGTCGAGGAGCCGGGGCAGCCCCAGCGCCGTGGCCATCGAGCCCGCCCCGAAGGCGGCCAATGCGATGGCGACGGACGTCACCGGCCGCCCCAGGCGGACCTGCACGATCACCACGGTGTCGACGAGCACCAACGCTCCTGCCGAGGCGGCGGCCAGATTGAGGCCGACCTGGGCCCGCAGCACCGGGGTCCGCAGGTAGGCCGTCAGTCCGGCCGTGAGGCGTCTTGGAACGGGATCGGGTCGCGGCAGCCGAGTGGTCAGCACCAGCGCGGCCGAGCCGATGAAGCCCACCGCTGTGCCCACGAACAGCCACGAGAAGCCGACGACAGTCAGTAAGGCGGCGGCCAGCACCGGGCTGAGCAGCGCTTCTAAGTCGTAGGCGAGCCGCGACAGCGATAGCGCGCGGGTGTAATCGCGCTGGTCCGGCAGGACCGCTGGGATGACGGCCTGGAAGGTCGGGGTGAACGCGGCGGACGCGACTTGGAGCACGGCGACCAGGGCGACCACCTGCCAGACCGCGTCGACCCACGGCAGGACACACACAACCGCGGCCCGCACAGCGTCAAGGGCGACCAGCAGCGTGCGCCTATCCATCCGCGCGGTAAGCGACGCGGCGACCGGCGCGACGACGATGTTGGCCACCATCTTGATCGCCAGCAGACCGCCGAGGACGGCGCCCGCGCCCGCCCCGGTCAGGTCATACGCGAGAAGGCCCAGCGCGACGGTCGCGAGGCCGGTGCCCAGCAGCGACACCACCTGCGCGGCGAACAGAGCGCGGTAGAGACGGTTCGACAGCACGTGACACCTCCCGGGGGTCGCGTGCACTGTAGATCGCCGACCCCCTCCGCGACGACGCCGCAAAAGCCATTGTGTGGCAACAACATCGCTGTTGCGGCAGCGCGAATCCACAATGGACGTTCCGGGCTTCGCGCCACCTGTCTGCCGCGCTCCGGCGGGGACCCGATACGTTCCGCGCATGGCCGAAGCCACTGTCCGTCCCGCCGTGCCCGCCGACGTCCCCGAGATCGCCCGAATCCAGGTGACGACCTGGCAGACCGGGTACGCGAACCTGCTCCCCCCGGACGTCCTCGCGAGCCTGGACGTCGACGCGGCGGCCGTGCAGTGGCGGCAGACCATCGAGCAGGGCCCCGCCCGTCTCCTGGTCGCCACCGAGGGCCCGTGGGTGGTGGGTTTCTGCAGCTCAGGCGCCTCCCCGGAGTCGGAGTCAGCGGCCGCCAACGACGTCCCGGTCCCGGACGCCCAGACCGTCGCCCTGATCGGCACCTTGCTCGTCGAACCCCGCTGGGGCAGGCGCGGCCACGGTGGCAGGCTCCTCGCGGCAGCCGCGAAAGCTGCGGCCGAGGCGGGTTCGACCCGTGGGATCTGCTGGATACCGGAGTCGGACAAGGCCTCCGTGGGCTTCTTCCGCCAGGCGGGCTGGTCACCGGACGGAGTCGTCCGCACACTCGACGCGGGCGGCAAGCCGCTGCGGGAAGTGCGGCTGTCGGGAGCGTTGGACTTCGAACTCACCACGGGCTTCGACGTCGAGCCGGAGTAACGCCGGCAACCATTGCGGCGCTAGTACGTCTTAGGTGAGGTACCGTCGCTGGTTCAATCCATCCCTTGGGGGTTCCGTACGTGCTGCCCTGGCTCTGTGTGACATTCGGAGTCGCCTTGGGGTCGGCACTCGTCCCGTTCATCAGCGTCGAGATCTTCGTCCTGGGCCTGATGACGCAGCGACCGGGAATCTCGTGCTTGGCGTTGGGCGCGGTCGTGGCCGTCGCCCAGATCGCCGGGAAGTTGCTCTACTACTACGCGGGGCGAGGGTCCATTCACCTGCCCGCGTTCCTGCACCGGAAACCCCAACCCTTGACCGATCGGCGCGCGCGCTGGCAGCTGCGGACGAAGCGGGTGCGGGCGTGGGTCGAGCGGACGCGGGATCGTTGTGAGCGGCACCCCGGCTGGATGTTCGGCACCTACGGGGTCAGCTCGGTGACCGGCCTGCCCCCGTTCATGGCGATGACGGTGTTGGCCGGGTTGGTTCGGATGCCGTTGACGACGTTCGTGTCGGTGGGCTTGGCGGGCCGGTTCGTGCGGTTCAGTGCGCTGGCGGCGTCACCGGCACTGTTCGCGGGCTGGTTCCTGTAGGAACGCCGCCCAGGCGACCGGCGCGAAGGCGAGTTGGCCGGCGTCGGGGCTCTTGGAGTCACGAACCCCGACGACCTCGGAGAAGTCGACCTCTACGCAGTCACCGTTGTTGCCACTGAAGCTGCTCTTACGCCAGCGCACCTCGACGCAGTTTCCGTTGTTGCCGCTGAAGCTGCTCTTACGCCACGCCGTCCCCATGACTGCCCGCTTCCGTCCGGTCGTACCTGCTTGCGTATGACGCAAGCACCGAACGTGATTCTTTCACACTCAGCGCAGCCTGAGCGAGGTTGCCGAGAATCAGCCAGTACGTCGCGATGTCGGTCTGACTCTCCATGAAGATGCTGCGGTTCTCGGTTTCCACGCAGATCACAGGCTGATGCTCGGTGTATTGCATCAATCGGAATGGGCCCGCCAGCCCCGCGTGCGGACCCGCACTCGTCGGAATGATCTGGACCCCGCAGAGCGGCCTCGACGCAAGAAACATCAGGTGAAGCATCTGGTCGTGCATCACCGCCGCCCCTCCCACTGGCAGTTGGAGGGCCTGCTCATGGATGTAGAAGGTGCACTCCGGAGGCTGCTGCCTTTGAAGCAGCACTTGGCGTTCCATGCGGGCCTTCACCCGAGGCTCAATGCCTGGCTCGGGAATCATTCCGGCCTCGCGCATCATCGATCGCGCGTAGTCCTCGGTTTGCAGCAGACCCGGAACCCGGTTCAGTTCCAGCTCATAGATCCCTTGGGCTGTGGTCTCGTGCAAGGCGAGGGTGCGGAGTTGGTCCGGAAGGCGTTCCCCGTGGTGCCGCACCCAAGTGCCGCCTTCGTCCCCTGAGCACAGGGAAACGATCCGGTCCAGTTCCTTCGGCGTGATCCGACAGAACGCCAGATAGATCGCGGCGTCCACCTCACTGCACGGCACCTTCCCGGACTCCACCCGGGACATCTTCGTCTCCGACCACCCGATCAGACTCGCCAATTCCCGGCCCGTCAGCCCCTGTCGCTGACGGGCCTTCCGAAGTTCATCCCCAAGCTCACGGCTCCGAGCCGTCGCGTTGCGCCCATCCATACCGGCACGCTAACCAGATCCCGGCATGAAATCGCGTCCAACCGGCCACAATCACCGGAAAGGACCACAAACGCACTTCTCTTGCGCCCCAAGCAAACCACGTTAATCAAACGACAGTTAGTCCTATCAATCACGGCACTAAAGCACGGTCGCCGGACAGCCGCGTAACGCCGGTCAGGCCGGGAATCGCCATCGGGACGTAGGCGACCGGCGGCTGGTTGCTGCCCTGCCCAAGGTGTCCATGACCGTTGTAGCCCCATGCCACCACCGTCCCATCAGCCAGCAGCGCGGTCGAGCCGCTGACCTGGGTCGAAGTCGTCACGCCGGTCAGTTGTACCGGCGAGGTCTGGACACAGTCGCAGTCGGTGCCGTTGCCGAGTGCGCCTGTCGACGCGGTGCCCCAGGACCACACGGTGCCGTCCGAACGGACCGCGCGGCCGTTGGCCGTGGCCGATGGACCGACACCGCGTTGGTGACCGGGACATTGTCGGGCGCCCTGGAGAAGCAGTTGGTGCCAGTGGGCTGGTCGCAGGTCGCCCCACTACCGAGTTGGCCGTAATCGTTGCGGCCCCGGGTGATGACCTTGTTGTCCGACGTGATCGCGATGACCGACTCCGACCCCGCGTTGATCTGGCGGATCCCGGCGAGTCCCTGAACCTGGACCGGGTAGTACGACACGGCGACCGTGGTGTCCGTGCCGAGTTGGCCGTACTCGTTGTGCCCCACGCCCAGACCGTGCCGTCGGCCTTGAGCGCGTAGGCGGTGAGGGCACCGCCGCTGATCGCCTTGACACCGGTAAGTCCGGCCACCTGGACGGGCGCGAGTATGACCCGATCTCTCGGGCCGACGCCCGCCGAGCAGGGATGGCCCCACGTCCACACCGCTTCCCACCAGCAACGCGACGATCAGGCCATGGACAACACGGCGCTTCGATAACTCCCCAGTCGTCATGACCATCATCTCGGGCGATCAGCGAAGATCGTTGACACCCGATGCATTCGGGCTGGTCAGACCCGATCATCAACGCTAGGGGGCCAGCTCCAAAGCCTTGCGCATGGACTCGCGGGCGCGGCCGCGGTCGCCCGCGATGTCGTACGCGACCGCCAGCCGGTACCAGGCCCGCCAGTCCTCGGGAGCGGCCTCGACCTCGACCCGTCGCTCCTCGAACCACTCGTCGGCCGCCTTGCGGTCGACGCGGCCAGAAGGGAGCCGGGGCAGGTCGGACGTGTCCGGGAGTCCGCCCTCGGCATCAAGGCGGCGGCCGAGTTCTGAGGTGCGCATACCGAAGCGAAGTGTCGACCAGACAACCCAGGCGCCGACGATCGGCAGCAGAATGACGCCGATGCCGAAGGCCACCGCGATCGGGGAGCCGTCGCGGAAGAGCGCGACCGCTCGGCCGCCCAGGAGTACGAAGTACAGGACCAGGACGGCCGAGAGGACCAGCGAAACCGTGCGCGCGGACATTGGTGTCATGCGCCGGACATCCGGCGTCTATATCGGTGGTCCAGGTTTCCGCTGGGTGTGCGGACGAAAGGTCCTCGTACTGGTTGTCCGTGGGCCTTTCGGCCGTGCGGCCTGCGGGAAGCTGGGCCGCCGAGATAGATGTCGGATGTCCGGCGCATGGCACTAAATGTCGAGCAGGTTCTCTAGACCCATGACGAGCCCGGAATGGCCGAGGATGGCCCGCACGCCGTGCAGCACGCCCGGCATGAAGGACTTGCGGTCGAGCGAGTCGTGCCGGATGGTCAGCGTCTCGCCTTCGCCGCCGAAGAGGACTTCCTGGTGTGCGACAAGGCCACCGAGGCGGACCGAGTGCACGCGGATATCGTCGACAAGAGCGCCCCGCGCACCGTCCACTTCGGACGTCGTGGCGTCCGGGATCTCGCCCATGCCCGCCGCGGCGCGGGCCTCGGCGACCAGGCGCGCGGTGTGCGCGGCGGTGCCGGAAGGCGCGTCGGCCTTGCGGTTGTGGTGCAGTTCGATGATCTCGACGGTGTCGTAGTACTTGGCCGCCTGCTGGGCGAACCGCATCGTCAGCACCGCGCCGAGGGCGAAGTTGGGGGCGATCAGCACGCCGAGGTCCGGCTTGGGCTGCAGCCACTGCCGGATCGTGGCCAGCTTCGTGTCGTCGAAGCCGCTGGTGCCGACGACGGCGCGGATGTCCTGGTCGATGCAGAACCGCAGGTTGTCCATCACCACATCGGGGTGGGTGAAGTCGACAACGACCTCGGCGCCCGCGTCGGCGATGTCGAACATCCAGTCGCCGGTGTCGACCATGGCGACGACTTCCATGTCACCGGCGGCTTCCACGGCGCGGCAGACCTCGGCACCCATGCGGCCGCGGGCGCCCAGAACACCTACGCGGATCGGGTTGTCTTCCGAACGGGGCTTGGTCACTTGGTCACCTCGTGCAGTTCGACCGGGACGTCGTCGATGTGATCGTAGGGGCCGACCACGGCGGCGGCGAGGGGCCGGGCCAGCAGTTCACGCGCGAGCTTCGCCACGTCCTCGACGGTCACCGCGGCGATCCGCTCAAGGGTCTGCTCGACCGACAGGTAGTCGGCGTAGGCCAGTTCGCTCTTGCCGATGCGCGACATGCGCGAGCTGACGTCTTCCAGGCCCAGCACCATTCCACCGCGCAGCTGCCCCTTGCCGCGGGCGACCTCGGCCTCGGTGAAACCTTCGCGCGCGACGTGACTCAGCACCTGGCGGATCACGCCCGCGACCTCGCCGAGACGGTCGGGCTGGCAGCCGGTGTAGACCGACAGGTGGCCGGTGTCGGCGTACGAGGCCACCGACGAGTAGACCTGGTAGGCGAGCCCGCGACGCTCACGGACTTCCTGGAACAGCCGCGAGCTCATCCCGCCGCCGAGCGCCGCGTTGAGCACGCTGAGGGTGAACCGGCGTTCGTCGTGGCGGTCCAGCGCGCGGACCCCGAGCATCATGTGCACCTGCTCGGTGTCATCGGTGTGCAGCACCAGCCGGGGCACGTTGGCCAGCCGGGCACGGCCAGCGCGCGGCGCGGCCGGGGTTTTGTCCCCGGTCAGCCGGTCACGCAAACCCTTGCGCACCAACGAGAGCACCTGCGTGTGCGAGACGTTGCCCGCGACCGCGAGCACCATCTTCGGCATCGTGTAGCGGCGGCGGTAGAAGCCGTTCAGCGCCGAGCGCGACATGTCCGTGATGGACTGCTCGGTGCCAAGCACCGGCCTGCCCAGCGGGTGGTCGGCCAGCAGCGCGGTGCAGAAAGCGTCGTGCAGCAGGTCTTCCGGGTCGTCGTCGCGCATGGCGATCTCTTCGAGGACGACGCCCCGTTCGGTCTCCACATCGGACTCCGTGCACAGCGCGTCGAACACGACGTCGGAGACCAGGTCCATGGCCAGCGGCAGGTCCTCATCGAGGACGTGCGCGTAGTAGCAGGTGTGCTCCTTGGCGGTGAACGCGTTGAGTTCGCCGCCGACCGCGTCGATCTCCTCGGCGATCTGCGCCGCGGTGCGATTCGCGGTTCCCTTGAACAGCAGGTGTTCCAGGTAGTGCGCGGCACCGGCGACGGCGTTGGGCTCGTCGCGCGAACCGACCTGCACCCAGATGCCGACCGACGCGCTGCGCACGCCAGGCACCTGCTCGGTGATCACCCGCATGCCACCGGGCAGCAGCGTGCGCTTGACCGTGGCGTCGGCGGAGTTCTCCAGAGTCAGCGTGCTGCCGGGCTTCTGGAGATGGCCTTGGACCTTTGCGGAACGGCCGCGAGCGCTCCGAAGAGCACTCGCGGCCGCCGTGGAGCGTTCACTCACTGGGCGGGAGCCGCCTCAACCTCTTCGACGGGCGCGTCGGCCGCGGGAGCGGCTTCGGCGTCCTCGCCGACGACGATCAGGCTGATCTTGCCGCGCTGGTCGATGTCGGCGATCTCGACGCGGAGCTTGTCGCCGACGTTGACGACATCCTCCACCTTGCTGATGCGCTTGCCGTTGCCCAGCTTGGAGATGTGGACCAAGCCGTCCTTGCCCGGCAGCAGGGAGACGAAGGCGCCGAAGGCGGCGGTCTTGACGACCGTGCCCAGGAAGCGCTCGCCGACCTTGGGGAGCTGCGGGTTCGCGATGGCGTTGATGAGGCCGATGGCGGCCTCGGCGGACGGACCGTCCGCGGCACCGACGTAGATCGTGCCGTCATCCTCGATGGAGATGTCGGCGCCGGTCTGCTCGGTGATGGAGTTGATCATCTTGCCCTTCGGGCCGATGACCTCACCGATCTTGTCCACCGGGATCTTCACGCTGGTCACGCGCGGGCTGTACGGGGACATCTCGTCCGGACCGTCGATCGCCTCGGCCATGACCTCGAGGATCGTGTACCGGGCGTCCTTGGCCTGCTCCAGCGCCTGGGCCAGGACCTCCGACGGGATGCCGTCGAGCTTGGTGTCCAGCTGCAGGGCGGTGACGAAGGTCTTGGTGCCCGCGACCTTGAAGTCCATGTCGCCGAAGGCGTCCTCGGCGCCGAGGATGTCGGTCAGCGCGACGTAGCGCGTCTCACCGTCGACCTCGTCGGACACCAGGCCCATGGCGATACCCGAGACCGGCGCCTTCAGCGGCACACCGGCGTTGAGCAGCGACATGGTCGACGCGCAGACCGAGCCCATCGAGGTGGAGCCGTTGGAGCTCAGCGCCTCGGAGACCTGGCGGATCGCGTAGGGGAACTCGTCGCGCTTGGGGAGAACGGGCATGAGCGCCCGCTCGGCCAGCGCGCCGTGGCCGATCTCGCGGCGCTTCGGCGAGCCGACGCGGCCCGTCTCACCGGTGGAGAACGGCGGGAAGTTGTAGTGGTGCATGTAGCGCTTGTGCGTCTCCGGGGACAGCGAGTCGATCTGCTGCTCCAGGCGAAGCATGTTCAGCGTGGTGACACCCAGGATCTGGGTCTCGCCGCGCTCGAACAGCGCCGAGCCGTGAGCCCGCGGGATGAGGGCGACCTCGGCGGACAGCGACCGGAGGTCGGTCAGGCCGCGGCCGTCGATGCGGACCTTGTCGCGCAGGATGCGCTGGCGGACCAGCTTCTTGTTCAGCGAGCGGAACGCCGCGCCGATCTCCTTCTCGCGACCCTCGAACGCGGCCTGCGCGCCGACGGTCTCCAGGCACAGGGCCTTGACCTCGTCGATGCGGCTCTCGCGGTCCTGCTTGCCGGCGATGGTCAGCGCCTCGGCGAGCTGGTCGGAGACGGCCGCCGCGACCGCGTCGTACGCGTCGGGCTGGTAGGCCGGGTAGGTCGGGAACTCGCCGGTCGCCTTGGCGGCGTTGCCCGCGAGCTCGGCCTGCGCGTCGCACAGGACCTTGATGAACGGCTTGGCGGCCTCAAGGCCCTCGGCCACGATCTCTTCGGTCGGCGCCGGGGCACCGGCCTCGATCAGGTCGATCACGTTGTCGGTGGCCTCGGCCTCGACCATCATGATCGCGACGTCGTTCTTGACCACGCGGCCGGCGACGACCATGTCGAAGACAGCGGTCTTGAGCTGCTCGTAGGTCGGGAACGCGACCCACTGGCCCTCGATGAGCGCGACCCGAACGGCACCGATGGGGCCGGAGAACGGCAGGCCCGCGAGCTGGGTGGACGCGGAGGCGGCGTTGATCGCCACGACGTCGTAGAGGTCCTGCGGGTTGAGCGACTGGACCGTGATGACGACCTGGATCTCGTTGCGCAGGCCGTCGACGAACGACGGGCGCAGCGGGCGGTCGATGAGACGGCAGGTCAGGACCGCGTCGGTGGACGGGCGGCCCTCGCGGCGGAAGAACGCGCCGGGGATGCGACCCACGGCGTACATGCGCTCCTCGACGTCCACGGTCAGCGGGAAGAAGTCGAAGTGCTCCTTGGGGTGCTTCGACGCCGTCGTCGCGGACAGCAGCATGGTCTCCTCATCGAGGTAGGCCACGACACTGCCCGCGGCCTGGCGGGCCAAGCGGCCCGTCTCGAATCGGATTGTGCGCGTGCCGAACTTGCCGTTATCGATGACGGCGGTCGACTCGTGCACGGTGTTGTCAGTCATATATCTCCTCGTCTTCGAGCCAGCGCGCAACCCGAGCACGGGGTCGCGGTTCGGACGAGGCCGGTCTTCGATCGAAGTCTTCGGGGGTTGATCGACACTCCCTGTGTCGTCTTCCCGGAGACCACTACCGAGGACCGGCGAACTTGGTCCCGTGGTGCGCGGCGTGCTGGCTCTTCGTCTTTTGACTCAGCCCTTAGTGGGCAGAGCCTTTTGACTCAGCCCTTAGTGGGCAGAGCCGTTGTTTCTCACTTGTTGAGTTATGGGTGGGGGGAGTGACCGTTGGCCACTCCCCCCAGTGTCGCTATCGACGCAGGCCGAGGCGCGAGATCAGCGCACGGTAGCGCTCGATGTCGACCTTGGTCAGGTAGTTGAGCAGCCGGCGGCGACGGCCGACAAGAAGCAGCAGGCCACGACGCGAGTGGTGGTCGTGCTTGTGCATCTTCAGGTGCTCGGTGAGGTCCTTGATGCGCTTGGTGAGCAGCGCGATCTGGGCCTCGGGTGATCCGGTGTCCGAGTCGTGCACGCCGTACTCGGAAAGGATCGACTTCTTCTGCTCGGTGGACAGAGCCACTCGTCATCTCCTCATATACATGTCCCGTGCGGCCCGGAATGGTGAATCGCACCCGGGTGAGTCGGTACCGGCCGCCACGGACTGCAGCCGGACCCAATCACCAAGGTTAGCAGGCGACGTCCGACTACTCCGCGCGGAGTAGTCGAACCTGGTCGACCGGCGTGTACACCGGGCCTGGGTCACTGCGGTAGAGGACGAGTTCGCCGGGGGTCCACGCGGGTCCGGTGTAGTCGGCCTCGAACGTCGCCAGTTGGCGTTTCGGCCAGCGGGCAAGAGTCATGTGCGGGACGTAGGTCTCCGGGTCGCCGCCCGCCGCGCGCACGATGGCGTGCAGCTCGGGACTGGTTTCGACACCGATCCAGGCGACACCGGGGAACGTTCCCGACCGGCTAAGCCTAAGGGTCGGCGCGATGAGTGTCGCGGGAATTACCGGCGGGGCGTTCTCCCCGTAGTAGACGACCGTGATGTGCCAGGTGGGGCGGGTCGTCGGCTTGCCGGGCAGCTCTGGGAGGTGCGCGGCCAGGTGGTCGGCGACATCCTCGGGCAGGGGGAACGCGGAGAACAGCCTCATACCCGCTTGCCCGCGCGACGCAGCAGGTCGGCGAGTTCGGGGAACCGTCCGTCGAGGGAGGCGGCGGCCTCGGTCAGGTCGTTGGACGGGATGAGCCTGCGCAGGGCCATGATCGCGCTGCGGCCCACGTCGACGGGCAGATTGTCCCTGGTCACGGCCGGTTTCGAGGAACGCACGTCGTCCAGCGCGGCCTGCAGCGCCTCGCGGCGGCCGGAGGCGACGTCGGGGGTGAGGATCTTGCGTTCGAGCATGATCAGCCTGGCCAGGACGGCCGGGTTGCCGATCTTGGCTCGGCGGCCGCTCATGACCTGGCTGAGCATGGGGGCGCTGATGCCGAGCACGTCGGCCAGGCTGGCCTGCGAGACGTCGAAAGCGACCACCAGCCTGCGCACCCGATCGCCCAACGGTTCCCCGTACCACTCCCGCTGCAACGCGATGTTGCGCTGGACGATCTTGTGGTCCTCCACGTTCACGGCCTCCCCTGCCCTCGTTGGCAGTATCTTGCCAGGCCCGACCACGTCCCGTGGGGTAATGGCCTACTCGCCGTTCAACAACGCCCGCGTGCGGTCGACGTCCTTGTGCATCTGCTCGACCAGCGCCGCGCTCGACGGGTATTTCTCCATCGCCCGCAGCCGCTCGATGAAGTCGATGGCCACCCGCTGCCCGTAGAAGTCCTCATCGACGTCGAGCACGAAGGCCTCGACCCGGCGCTCGCGGCCGGAGAACGTCGGGTTCGTCCCGACGCTGACGGCGGCGGTGAGCGGGCCGCGCTTGAGGTTGTTGAGCAGGGTGAACTGACAGGCGTAGACACCGTCGGCGGGGACGGCGGCGAACCTCGGCGTCGACAGGTTCGCGGTGGGGAACCCCAGCTCGTGGCCACGGCCGTCACCGCGAACGATGATGCCCTCAAGCCGGTGCGGCCTGCCCAGCGCGGCCTGCGCCGCCCGGACGTCGCCCGCGTCGATACACGCGCGGATGTAGGTCGAGGAGAAGGTGATCTCGCCGGACGAGTCGGCGGTGACCAGCTTGGCGCCCTCGGTGGAGAACCCGAACCGGTGACCGAGCTTGGTCAGCAGATCCACGTTGCCCAGCGCCCGGTTGCCGAAGGTGAAGTTCTCCCCCACGACGACAGCGGCGATGTGCAGGCGTTCGACGAGGACCTCGTGGACGAACTCGTCGGCGGTGACCTTGGAGAGCTCGGGGGTGAAGGGGAGAACACAGAAGGCGTCGACGCCGAGGCTCTCGACCAACTCGGCCTTGCGGCGGAGCGTGGTGAGCTGCGCGGGATGGCTGCCGGGGCGGACGACCTCGGAGGGGTGGGGGTCGAAGGTGAGCAGCACGCTGGGGACCTTGCGGTCGGCGGCTATCTGGACCGCCCGTTTGATCAACTCCTGATGCCCGCGGTGGACGCCATCGAACACCCCGATGGTGGCCACACAACGACCCCAACCGCTTGGAAGATCCTCAAGCCCGCGCCATCGCTGCACGCTGCCAACCCTAGTGGCTCTTGAGGCCCGCGCCACCGTGGCCCGGAGCACGTGGCGGGATCAGGCACCAGACCAGACCCCGCCACCTGAACCGATCAGCGGGTCAGTTGCCGAAGTCCCGAACCGCGGAGTAATAGGTGTCGGCGGTGACGTTGCACCACCAGCTTCCGCCGCAGATGTTCTGCAGGTCCCAGTGGAACATGTTGTCCAACTGCTGGCGGGTGGCCTCGTTGAACCGGCCTTGGCGCTTGTAGTTGCGATAGCCGAAATCGTGGCGGTGGCACGCAATCAGGAAGTTGTAGCCGAACGGGTAGTCCGGCGCGCTTGTGCAGCCGTCCGACGACCAGTCGAGTTGGGTGCCGTACGGCTGGGCCGCCCGCGTGGACTGGAACGTCCACACGTCCTGGCGGTAGAGGTAGGAATCGGTGATCGACTGAAGCTCGTCGGGGTTGAGGTCGGCGAACGCGGTGCCCGACCCGAGCACGAGCGAACCGGCGACAACAGTCGAGGCGATAGCGCCTTGGGCGATCCGGCGCAGCATGGACATGACCACTTGGTCTCCTTGGAAACCCGCAGGGGCGGATCCACGAGAAGGTGAATCCTTGTGTTCATTACGCCCGCCACGCCACCCCGACAACCACCCACTTTTGATCGATAGCAGCCGAAACCTGAATGATCTCCAGGTTAAGGGCGACCTAGGGGACGTCTAGGACCAGTAGTGCTTTGGCCGTGCTGCCCTCGTCCACACCCAGCGCGATCGCCTTGCCTGCCGGGTCGAAGATCCCGTAGGTGCCCTCGATGCCCGCCGCGGGCAGTTTCCGGCCGTGGGAGAGCGCGATGGCCTCGGCCTTGCCCAGGTCGCGCCGAGGGAACGCGGCGGCTACGGCGCCGTCCATGTCCAGGGACAGGGTGGCGTCCTCTTCCAACTGGGCCAGCGTTCGCGCGAGCCGCAGGTCGAACGGGCCCACCCGGGTCCGCCGAAGCGCGGCGAGGTGGCCGCCGACGCCGAGGGCCGTGCCCAGGTCGCGGGCGAGGGCGCGCACATAGGTGCCCGACGAGCAGTCGACCATCACGTCCAGGTCGATCGTGCCCTCGGCGCGCTGGGTGCCGAGGAGGTCGAACCGGTACACCGTCACCGGGCGGGCCGGGATCTGGACGTCCTCCCCTGCCCGGACCCGCGCGTAGGCCCGCTTGCCGTCGATCTTCACCGCGCTCACCGAGCTGGGGACCTGCTGGATCGGGCCGGTCAGCTCCGCGATCCCCGCCGCGATCGCCTCGTCGGTCACCTCGGACGGGTCGGTCGAGGTGACAACCTCGCCCTCGGCGTCGTCGGTGGTGGTGGAGGCGCCGAGGCGGATGGTGGCTAGGTAGACCTTGCGGTCCAGGGCCAGGTGGCCGAGGAGTTTCGTCGCGCGCTCGATGCCCAGGACCAGGACGCCGGTGGCCATCGGGTCGAGGGTTCCGGCGTGGCCGACCTTGCGGGTGCCGATGATCCTGCGGACCCTGGCGACGACGTCGTGCGAGGTCATTCCCGGTTCCTTGTCCACGACGAGGAGTCCGGGAGAGACGATTGGGCGCGTACTGGCTTTGGACACGACCGGGAATCCTATGACGCGATGGATCCCGCGTGCGCCGGGATGTCCCATGACCGCCGCCGGATCTGCACCGGCACGTCTTCACCCCGCGCGTCGGCGACCAGAACGAAGGCCCGCGCGCGCCGCCACCAGACGCCGACGCGCCAGGCGCCGAGTAGGAGCATGGCGGCTATGGGGAGGAAGGCGACGCGGAAGCTGTTGGCGTCGGCCGCCGCTGCGTCGCTGCCTAGAAGCAGGCCGATGCTGAGGGTGGTGACGGTGATGGCGGCGAATCCGCCGACGTTGACCACGCCGGTGGCCGTGCCCATGCGCGACAGCGGGTTGTAGTCGCGGGCGATGGCGAATGCGATACCGGAGAGCGGGCCACCCAGTGCGACGAAGGAGAACGCGACGATCACCAGCGGCACCGGCACCACCCCGCCGGGCCAGCCCAGCAGCACCGCCCACACGCCGACCGACACGGCGAGGAACGCCGCGACCATCGGCACGCGCCACTCCGGCTTGCGGGTGATCGTCTCGCCGATGATCGGCCCGGTGACACCGGCGACGATCACGAGCAGGCTCAGCACCGCGCCCGCGGCCGACTCGGACATGCCCTGCGCGCGGACCAGGTACGGGAAGCCCCAGAGCAGGCCGAGCACAGCGGGGGCGAACATGGTCGAGAAGTGCACCCAGAACCCCAGCCGCGTTCCCGGCGTGCGCCACGTTTCGCGGACTTGGGCGAGCAGGGCACGCAGGGTAGTCGCGCTGGAGCGGTGCGCGGGCATGCCGACCGGGGTGTCGCGCACCCGCAGGCCGACCACGACGGCGTAGAGCATCGTGACCGAGCCGGTGACGGCGAAGGTCGCGACCCAGCCCGCGTGCGACAGCAGCAGGGTCAGCGGCACGGTGGCCGCGAGGTTGCCGATCGACCCCATCGCCGCGGTGAGTGAGGCGATGGACGCGTAGCGGCGCGAGGAGAAGTGGGCGGCGACGAGCCGCAGGACGCTGATGAAGGTCATCGCGTCACCGAAGCCGAGGACGCCGCGGGCGAGTACGGCGATCGAGTAGCTGGGGGCAAGGGCGAACAGCAGCTGGCCCGCTCCCATGGCGAGCGCGGCGACTACGAGCACCCGCCGCGGGCCGAAGCGGTCGACCAGCAGGCCGGTGGGGATCTGCATGATGGCGTACACGCCAACCTGCAGGACGGTGAACACACCGAGCGCGGCGGGGCCCACGTGGAACCGCTCGGCGGCCTGAAGGCCCGCCACGCCAAGGGATGTGCGGTTGAACACCGCCAGCAGGTAGACCGCCACCGCGGTAGCCCAGATCACCAGCGCTCGGCGCTTGGCGGTCGACACAGGCGGCTCCTCTCGCGAAGGTCTACACAAGTGTCATCGATGCACCCCAATAATTGTTAGCCTAGCTAAGCGTGTCGTCCATCACAGTCCCATGTGGACAGTTCCGGTCACCGCCCACCGCCCGTCCCGGAGCCTGCCGAGCAGGGTCACGAGGCGGATCAGCATGAACACGCTCAGGCCTGTCCAGATGCCGACCAGCCCCCAGCCGAGCACATGGGAAAGCCAGACAAGCGGTAGGAATCCCGCGACCGCCGAGGCCAGTGTCGCGGTCCGGAGGAACTTCGCGTCGCCCGCGCCGAGTAGGACGCCGTCCAGTGCGAACACCACGCCCGCCACCGGTTGCATCGCGACGAAGAACCACCACGCGTGCGGGATCTCTTGCAGGACAACAGGATCCTGCGTGAACGCGCGCGGGAGGACAGTCGCCAGTGTGGCGAAGACGACAGCGAGCGCGACGCCGAACGCCAGCCCGTAGCCGGTGATCTTCTTCGCCAGCGCCTTGGCCCGCGCGTCGTCGTCGGCACCCAGCGCCGCCCCGACGAGCGACTGCGCCGCGATCGCGAGCGAGTCGAGCACGAGGGCCAGGAACGTCCAGAGCTGCAGGACGACCTGGTGCGCGCCGACCGCCCCCACCGATGTGCGCGCCGCCACGGCGGCGGCCGAGACGAAGCACGCCTGGAACGCGAGGCTGCGCAGGATGAGGTCACGGCCGAGGACGAGCTGCGCCCGCACCACCGCGGGCCGTGGCCGCCGGTCGACGGGTTCGACGAGGATGGCGCGCAGGAACAGCGACCCGGCCACGACCTGGCCGACGACGTTGGCGACGGCGGACCCGTCGAGCCCCATCCCGACCCCGTGGACCAGGACCGGACACAGCACGGCCGACACGCCGTTGCCCGCGAGCACGTAGCGCAGCGGCCTGCGGGTGTCCTGCACGCCGCGCATCCACCCGTTGCCCGCGAGCGTCACCAGGATCATCGGGACGCCGCAGAGCGCGATCCGCAACCAGCCGGTCGCCGCGTCGGCCAACTCCCCCGGCCCGGCCAGCGCCGTGGCCACGGGCCCCGCGAGCAGATTGCCGACGCCGACGATGAGCAGGCCGACCACCAGCGCCAACCACGTGGCTTGGACGCCCTCGCCGACCGCGTCCTGCCGACGCCCAGCCCCGTGCAGTCGCGCCGCGCGGGCGGTGGTGCCGTAGGAGAGGAAGGTCAATTGGGTGGAGAGCTGCGCGAGAACGATCGCGCCGACGCCGAGGGCGCCGAGCTCGACGGCCCCGAGATGGCCGACGACAGCGGTGTCGACCAGCAGATAGAGCGGCTCAGCCGCGAGAACCGGCAGCGCGGGCAGCGCGAGCCGGGCGACCTGGCGCAGGTCACTCATGGGCGCACCGCCTTGCCGTAAGGTGTCAATCCGAAGTTCGCCCCTGACGGTAGCCGTAAGGACCGACATTGGACAACGCCGATTACCTCGACGTCGCCCTGCGCTTGGCGAACGCGGAGCTGGCCGACCTGCCGTCGCTGGTCGCGGTGCTCAAGGCCGAGCCATGGTGGGCGGATCGCGCGACGGCGGCCGACCTGGCGGCGCTGCGGCCCGTCGCGGCGACCCTGCGGTCGACTCTCAACGCGGCGGCGGACGGCGACGGCGACACCGTGCTCGACGAGGTGAACTCACTGCTGGAAGCGCACCCGCCCCGCCCCCGGGTGTCCGGTCACACCGGCAACCCCTGGCACATCCACGTCGCCGACGCCGACGCGGCGCCCGCTACCGAGGTGGCCGCGGCGGCGGCGTGGGGGCTGGCACAGGCCCTGGTGCGGTATCGACTCACGCAGTGGGGGCGGTGCGCGGACTGCGGGAACTTCTTCCTCGACCGGTCCACCAACGGGACCAGGCGGTTCTGCTCGGCGAAGTGCGCGAACCGCGTGCACGTGGCGGCGTTCCGCTCCCGCCACCGCGGCTGAACGTCGAAGGACCTGGGTGGCCGGCAGGCGAGCGGCACCGCCTGCCGGCCGGGACCCCTAGTCCGGCAGGCGGTAGCCGGTCACCGGGTCGAACAGGTGCACCGCGCCCGGCGTGGCGGCCAGGGCGATGTGGTCGCCGGGACGCCACGAGGACATGCCCGGGGTGCGGATGGTGATCGAGTGCGTGGCCGACGAGACGGTCGGGTCGATTCGCGTGGTAGCCGACGAGCAGTACAGGTACTGGTCGCTGCCCAGTTCCTCCACCACGTCGACCGTCGCCGAGATGCCCTCCGGCACGATCGCCCAGCCCTCGGGACGGATGCCCACGACGAGCTTGTCCGACGACAGGGCCGCGCGCTGGTGCGGGGTCAGCGGGATCGGACGGCCGCCGATGGACGCCTGCTCACCGACCACCCGGGTCGGGATCAGGTTCATCGCGGGCGAGCCGATGAAGCCGGCGACGAACAGGTTCGCGGGCCGCGCGAACAGGCCGATCGGGGTGTCGCACTGCTGCAGGATCCCGTCCTTCAGCACCGCGACCCGGTCGCCCATGGTCATGGCCTCGACCTGGTCGTGCGTGACGTAGATCGTCGTGACACCAAGGCGACGCTGCAGCGACGCGATCTGCGTGCGGGTCTGCACCCGCAGCTTCGCGTCCAAGTTGGACAGTGGCTCGTCCATGCAGAACACCTGCGGACGACGCACGATCGCCCGGCCCATCGCCACCCGCTGGCGCTGACCACCGGAGAGCTTCGCGGGCTTGCGGTCGAGGTACTGCGTCAGGTCAAGCAGCTCAGCGGCCTCCTTGACCCGCTTGACCCGCTCCTCCTTGCCCATCTTCGAGATCTTCAGGTGGAAGCCGATGTTGTCCGCGACCGTCATGTGCGGGTACAGCGCGTAGTTCTGGAACACCATCGCGATGTCCCGGTCCTTCGGCGGCAGGTGCGTGACATCGCGGTCACCGATGCGGATCGAGCCGCCGTCGACGCTCTCCAGGCCCGCGAGCATGCGCAGGGTCGTGGACTTGCCACAGCCGGACGGGCCGACCAAGACCAGGAACTCGCCGTCCTCCACGGCCAGATCGAGGCGGTCGACCGCGGGCTGCGGATTGCCCGCGTAGATCCTCGAGGTCGCGTCGTAGGTGACGGTGGCCATGGTTCTCCTCATGAACAGGGCGACTGCTTGTAGAAATTGGTATATACCATTTTGCCGCCGTAGTCACCCCCCTTCGACGGTCAGCAGGCCCCGACCAGCGGAAATCCCGCGAAACGCGCGGCGAGAAATCCCACCGCGGCGGGCGCGCCGGTGACGGCGAGGACGTTGTGCTCGCTCAGGTAGTCGGTGTGGAAGCTGACCCGAGCGCCCTTCGCGCACCACTCGCGGCGGACCGTGTCGCCCGCGGACCACGGGATCAGTTCGTCGAACTTCGAGTGGTAGAGGTAGACCGGCGCGGTCGGCGCCTGCGCGCCCATCCGGTTGAGCGCGAGGACCTGCTTGGCGACCGGATCGTTCAGCGGGTCCGGCGAGACCGTGTACCCGGCGATGCGGCGGAACGGGTACCGAATGGCCAGCTCACCGACGCACAGGTCACCGATCTCGGCACGCAGCGCCCGGCCGGAGTCGTTGAGCAGGGACTCCAGTTCGGGGTACTCGCGCATCAGGCCGATGATCGCGCCGAGGCCCAGGCCCGCGAAGGGGCCACCGTCGATCGTGCGCGCCGCCAACCCGAGGTCGGCCGGTGTGCCGCCCGACGCCACGCCCGCGATCTTCAACTCCGGCGCGTAGGAGGGCTGCAGCTGCGCCGCCCAGCCCGTGGCAAGGCCGCCGCCGGAGTAGCCCCACATCCCGATCTTGGACTGTCCTAGCCCGGCCTCCGGCAGTGACACCGCGCCGCGGATGCCATCGAGCACCGCGTGCCCCTCCATCCGGCCCGCGCCATAGGCGTCACGCGGACCCTGGTAGTCGGTGATCACGACGGCCCAGCCCTTGGCCAGGCCAAGCCCGAGCAGCGGGATCTCCTTCTCCAGCCCGGTTCGCAGCGTGTACGACGGGTCGCACTGGTCGCCGAGGCTGTCGGTGGCGGGCTGGTAGGACAGCAGCGGACGCGGGCCCGGATACGGCGTCGGCGGCACGATCAGCGTGCTCACCACCGTCACCGGCCGGTCCTTGGCGTCGGTGCTGCGCACCTGCAGCTGCGTGGCGGGCAGCCCGGCCGCGATGACCGACCGCTTCTTGAGCACCGCCCCCGGCGCCGCGGACTCGTAGCCCGGCGCGGGCAGGTAGAAGGCGTCGTCGTGTGGTTCCGGCACCGCGGCTTGGGCAGTGGCGGGTGCCGCGCCCGCGAACATCGTGACCATGGCCAGGAGCAGAGCCGTGCGCTTCATCGGGCCAACCCTCCGGTATCCGAAAATGTGACTTTTCACTTTGGGTGTGACCGCTACCGTAGGCCGGGACGACCACGATGACAAGAGGTGCACTGATGACCGAGGCCCGCCGCTATTCGGGCCGTGACGCCGACGAACGCAGCGCCGCGCGACGGGAACGCCTCCTCGCCGCCGCGCTCGACCTGTTCGGCACGGACGGCTACCAGAGCACCGCCATCGAGCGGCTGTGCGCGACGGCCAAGGTCTCGACGCGGCACTTCTACCACGAGTTCACCAACAAGGAAGCTGTGCTGATCGCCCTGCACGCGGCGATCACCGAGGACGCCATCGCAGCCACCGCGGCGGCGCTGGCCACGGCCCCGACCGCACCGGTCCAGGCCAGAGTCGTCCCCGCGGTCACCGCCTACCTACGGTCGATCATGTCCGATTTCCGCCGGGTCAGGGTGAGCTTCGTCGAGGTCGTCGGCGCGAGCCGGGCGGTCGAGCAAATGCGGCTGGACTACCGCGAGGCGATCATCGCCACGGTCACCCACGAGGGCGAGGCCGGGGTGGCGCGCGGCGAGATCGCCGCCCGGGACTTCCGGTTCGCGGGACTGGCGCTGATCGGAGCGATCAACTCCGTGGTCTACGACTGGTCGCTCGACGACCCGCGATCGTCCATTGAGGACTTGGAGACCGCCGTCGTCGCACTGGCGACGACACTGCTCACCGGGTGAACCCGAAGTCACCGGCGGCCACGAGCGGTGTCAACGCGCGCCCCCTCGACCTCGGGGAGCAAGACGGGCACACCGAGGTTGACGGCACATGATCCGCGACCGGAGTGAGATGTGATCCACACGCCCGCGACGTAGGATGCTCGCGGGCGAGGTTCCGCGCCTGACCCTCTTACCGGGAGTCCACGCCTCCCGGCACCGCGAGGGCGAAGGGGATAGGTGTCCTCGGGACCGGCTTCCGGCCGACTTGATCGACTCCGCCCCGCGGGGCGCCCGGACGCGACGCGTGGAGTCCGCCGGCGTGCCCCTGGAGGAGCCACGATGACCCGGCAGAAGAACATGAAGGCCCTGGTCCGCGACCGCATGGCGCGCACCGGCGAGACCTACACCACCGCGCGCGGCCACGTCGCCGCGCACGCGCCCCAGCGGCAGGCCGAACCCGGCACCCACGCGCCGTCCACCCTGGTCCGCGACCTGCTCGCCCGCGCGGGCGTGGTCGCGCCGCACACCGGCGAGCCGTTCACCGAGGCGATGCTCGCCGGGCTCGGCGGCGGGATCGGGTTCATGTACGCGGTGTTCGAGTACAAGGGGTTCCCGCACCCGACGATGACCATCGTCGCCCAGCACCACCCCGACCCGTTCGTCCCCGCGATCCTCGACCGGCTCGGCTGCGCCACCGAGACAACCAGGACCACCAGCGCCAAGGTCGCCGACCGCAGGCTGTCCGCCGCGCTCGCCGACGGCGTCCCGGCGGTGTGCACCCTGGACCGATCGGCACTACCGTGGCTCCCCAGGTCGATCCGGCCTTCGGCGACCCGGTGCCGGTGTCGGTGATCGACGCGGATGACGACACCGTCCACCTCGGCGACGGCCATTCCCTGCCGCGCGCGGACTTCGCGGCGGGCTGGGCAGGCAAGCACAAGCACGCGCTGCTGACCGTCACCGGAACTCCGACGGCCGACCTGCCCACCGCGATCCGGGCGGCGGTCGACACGACGGTCGGGCACCTGACCGGCCCGGTCCTCGGGCACGCCTTCGACACGAACTTCGGCCTGTCCGGGATGGACCGGCTCGTCGAGGCGCTCGGCGACCGCACCGGCCGCAAGGGCTGGAGCAAGCTGTTCGACACCAGCACCGACTGGGTCATGCGCAGGCTGCACGACTGCCTGGAGCGCGAGTACACCGCCCCGGGCGCCACCCGGCCGCTCTACGCCGACTTCCTGGCCGAGGCGGCACCGCTCGTCGGCGAGGCCAGGTTCACCGAAGCATCCGACCTCTACCGGCTCGCGGGCGAACAGTGGTCAGCGGTGGCCACCCGCGCGCTCGGCGACGCCACAGATGCGTTCGACGACCTGCACATGGCAGTTAAACAGGCAGTATCGACAGATAACTCCGCTGTGACGGCCCTTCAGCGGCGGTAGGTCGACCAGAATTAACCACAATTAGGTATGGCGGAAACATCCGATGCCTACCCATACTTGCCACCTCACAGGCCCGTGACGCACGCCCTGACCCCGTCGGAGATGACCACGGGCGGGCGAACCCTGGTTCGCCCGCCCGGCCCGATCTGTGGAGCGACACTGTGCCGTTATCCCCTGCACGTCTCTTACCAACCGCGCTGGTAGCGGCGTTAGCCGCCGCGACACTGACCTTGGCCGCCCAAGCGGCCACCACCACCGAGATCCATGTGGCCACCAACGGAAACGACGCCGCGGCCGGGACACCCACGGCGCCGCTTCGGACACTTACCGCCGCCAAGGCCGCGGTCCGGCTGAAGCTGCCGACCAGCACCGGACCGATCGCGGTCATCGTGCACGGCGGCACCTACGCACTGGGATCGACGCTCGCCTTCGGCCCCAGCGACTCCGGCACCGCGACGAGCCCCGTCAGCTACTCGGCCGCGGCGGGCGAGTCCGTCACCCTGACCGGCGGCCACCGGATCACGTCGCAGTGGTCGACCCACCAAGGTTCGATCAAGGTCACGACCGTCGGCACGGGCCTCGACTTCGACCAGCTCTACGCGGCGGGCCAACGGCAGATCCTTGCCCGCTACCCGAATTTCTCCGCCACGACCGCCATCCTCGACGGCTACGCGAGCGACGCCACCTCGGCGACCCGCGCGGCCAGGTGGTCGAACCCGACCACGGGCTACGTGCGCGCGCTGCACAACAACATGTGGGGCGGCAACTCCTTCAAGATCACCGGGATCGGCGGCGACGGCAAGCCGACACTGAGCTGGGTCGGGGACAACAACCGCGGCAGCGGGATCAACAGCACGTATCAGCTGGTGGAGAACCTCTTCGAGGAACTGGACGCGCCCGGCGAGTGGTTCTACGACAAGACCGCGGGCAAGCTGTACTTCTGGCCGCCCGCGGGCGTCGACCCCGCCACCACCGCCATCGACACCGCCGATCTTGAGGAGCTGATCCGCGTCGAGGGCACGAGCCCGACCGCACGCGCGGGCAAGCTCACCTTCGCCGGGTTCCGGTTCACCGGCACCCACCGCACCCTGTTCACCCGGCCTTACGAGAAGCTCCAGCTCGGCGACTGGGCGGTGGCCAGGGCGGGCGCGGTCTACGTCAAGAACGCGGTCGACGTGACGATCAAGGACTCGACGTTCGACCAGCTCGGCGGCAACGGCGTGTTCTTCGACGGCCACAACTCCGGACATCTGGTCACTGGCAACGTCTTCCGCGGCTCGGGAGCGTCCGACGTGCTGGCAGTCGGATCGCACGCCGCGGTCCGCGAGCCGTCGACGTGGGCGTCGATGCGACGCACGATCACCGACGTGACGCCGGGCCCGAAGACCGAGGACTACCCGCGCGACATCACCATCAGCGGCAACGAGATGGCCGACATGGGCCGCTTCGAGAAGCAGACCTCCGGCGTCCACATCTCGATGAGCGCGCGGATCACCGTGCGCGGCAACACTGTCCACGACAGCCCGCGCGCGTGCGTCAACATCAACGACGGAACGTGGGGCGGGCACAAGATCGTCGACAACGACATCTTCCGCTGCGTCAAGGAGACATCCGACCACGGCCCGATCAACGCCTGGGGCCGGGACCGGTGGTGGCCGCTGACGGCCACCGACGCGACCAAGAAGCAGTACGCGAAGCTGGACGCGGTCGAGACGACCGACATCGCGCACAACCGGATCTGGCACAGCTCCGAGTGGGCCATCGACCTCGATGACGGCTCGTCCAACTACACGATGCACGACAACCTGTTGCTGAACGCGGGAATCAAGCTGCGGGAAGGCTTCTTCCGCAGCGCCTACAACAACATCCTCGTCAACGGCGGTGGGCACTTCCACGTCACGCCCGCCGACAGCGGCGACCGGGTCGAGCGCAACATCTTCGCCGCCAAGACGCCGTACCACTTCATCCAGAGCGATCCCGCGACAAGCAAGACCATCTACGACTACAACCTCTTCTACAACAACGGGAACACCGTCGACGGCATCGACTCGACGTGGACCGGCAAGGGCCTCGACACGCACTCGGTGATCGCCGACCCGAAGTTCGCGGGCGGCTCCCCCTGGCTGAACCCGGCCATGACCGACTACTCACTCGCGGCCGGTTCGCCCGCGCCCGCGCTCGGGTTCGTCGGCTTCCCGATGTCCGGCTTCGGCAAGGCGGGCGCACCCACCCCGCCGCCGGTCGAGTGGGACGCGGGCTCGGTCGTCGTCGCCGACAACGAGCCGCTGATGGGCGCGACCGTCAGCGGGATCTACTCCGAGGCACTCAAGTCGTCGGTCGGCCTCGGCGACTTCAACGGCCTGTACTTCTTGACCGCGCCGAGCGGGTCTTACGCCGCGACGCAGGGTCTTCAGGCCGCTGACGTCATCCGACAGGTCGGCGGGCAGCAGGTCACCGACAAGGCGAGCTTCTTCCGGCTCTACAACGCCTTGCCTCCGGGCGGCGCGACCCAGATCTCGGTGTGGCGCAACCAAGCCGCGCTCACGCTGACCCTCACCAAGACGACGGCCGCCGAACTCCTCAACAACACCTCTGGCGTCGTCTACACCGGGAGCGGCTGGGACTACAAGAACGCGTCGCGCGGCGGGGCGGGCTCCCACCTCGACGACCTGCACGCGACCCAGACGGTCGGCGACTCGTTCTCGTTCACCTTCAACGGAACCGGGCTGGACATCATCTCGCAGCTCGCCGCCGATGAGGGCAAGGCGGACCTGTACGTCGACAACGTCCTGACGACGCTCGACTACTACAGCGCGACCCGGAAGTACCAACAGGTCGTACACGCGCTGCGTGGCCTCGCGCCGGGCCTACACACAATCAAGGGCGTGATGAAGACCGGGAGCTACTTCCTGGTCGACGCCTTCCGCACCATGCCCGCGAGCCTGGCGGCGGGCAGGCCCGCCACCCAGTCATCCCTCGCCTACGGCGGCGCGCCCGGCCGCGCGGTCGACGGCAACGCCAACGGCACGTACTGGGACGGCTCGGTGACCCACACCGATTCCACCGCGACCCCGTGGTGGCAGGTCGACCTGGGCACGGCGACCGGCGTGGGCGGCGTCCAGATCTGGAACCGGACGGACTGCTGCGCGAACCGGCTGTCGGACTACTGGGTGTTCGTGTCGGCCACGCCGTTCAACACGTCGCTGAGCCCGGCCCAGCAGGCGGCTCAGGCAGGTGTGTGGTCGTCGCACCAGCCGACACAGGCGGGTCGGCCGACCACGATCCCGGTCGGGCAGACCGGGCGGTACGTGATGGTCCAACTCGCCGGGAGCGGCTACCTGTCGCTGGCCGAGGTCGTGGTGACGACCTCCTGAAACACCGCTGGTGGGTCCGCGACGATGCGGGCCCACCGGCGGATCCGGGTCAGCAGCCCGCGACGGCGTCCGGGTGGCGGTAGGCGTCGATGAGCCAGCCCTTGTCCGACTTGAGGACCTTCATCCCGCCGACACCGCACCCGCTCAGCTCCACCACCGTGTCGCTGTCCTTGACGTTCGACTTGGGCGTCGTCTTCGCCGCGAACGCCGTGGTGTCCGCGATCTTGCCAGCGGCCTTCGTCACCACCAGCTCGCAGCCCTCTACCTGCCACTCGTCCTCGAAGTAGCCGACGCCGCCCGTGGTGAACAGCGCGCACGTGCCCGCGCCGTCCGCCTTGCTCAGGCGGGTCACGTACTCGGCGAACAGCTTCTCCGGCGAGTCCTGCGGGGCCGAGCCGACGACGTCGGCCTTCGTCGGCGGCGGGGTCGCGGTCGATGTCGAGGTCGGCTCGTCGGTGCCGCATCCGGTCAGGAGTGCGGCGAGCGCGGCGACGGCCGCCAGTCGGAGTGTCAACACGGCGCGCAGGCTACCTCAGTCGAGGGCGGTTTTGATCGCGACGAGCACGTCTTCGGCCGAACCGTGGGCGGTGAACCCGGCGGCCAGCCGATGGCCACCACCGCCCAGCCGGACCGCCGCCGCACGCACGTCGACCGCGCCGACCGCCCGCAGCGACACCGTCCACACGCCCGGCTCCAGCTCCTTCGCCACCGCCGCCACCTCGGCGTCAGCGGTGGCTCGCAACAGGTCGATGACGCCCTCGACGTCCTCCGGGCGCAGACCGGCGAGATCGTCGATCGTCACCACGGCGTAGACCAGACCCAACCCGCCAGCCGCGTCGGGCACGCGCTGCGCCCGGCCGAGGACCGTCGACAGCATGCCCAGCCACTCGAAGGGATGCTCGTCGAACGACCGGGCGATCGCGTCCGGCCGCGCGCCCGCCTCGATGAGCCGCGCGGCCAGCCGGTGCGTGCTCGGCTTCGCGCGCCGGAACGAGCCGGTGTCGGTGAGCACGCCCGCGTAGACGCAGGTCGCCATGTCCGCGTCGAGCGGGATGCCCAGTTCGTCGAGCAGCGCGGCGACCAACACGGCCGTCGCCTCCGCTTGCTCATCGAGGACGTGGTCGGTGCCGAAGAGCGGCGTGTCGACGTGGTGGTCGATGACCAGCACCCGCCCGCCCGCCGCCTTCGTCGCGGCGACCCGGTTCGCGAGCGGGCCAAGCCTGCGCTCACTGCCGCAGTCGAGCACGACCAACGTCGCGGGCGCCTCGGGTACCTCCGCGGCGGGAACCAGCAGGTCCGCGGGGTCGAGCGCGCGCAGTGAGTCGGAGATGCTGTCCGGCGCGCCGAAGGCCACCCGCACCCGCGCGCCCCGGGTCCGCAGCCCCAAGGCCAGCGCGAGCGCGCTGCCGAGCGCGTCCGCGTCCGGGTTCACGTGCCCGAGCAGGGTGACATCAGTGGCCGAGCGGAGCACCTCGGCGGCGTTGGCGAGATCGGAACCCATGTCCGCCACATTCCCGCACCGGTCGCGGCCCGTCCACTCCGACCCCGTGATCAGACGTGGGATCCCACGAATCCCAACACATCCGGGAGCACCTTCCGCCAGTACGGCGCGTCGTGCCCGCCCGGGCCGATGACCGCGGTCGTCGGCTTCACCTTCGCGATGAGCTGCCGCGCGACCGGGGCGAACGGGTCCGCGGAGCCGCACCACACGGCGAGCGTGTCCGACTTGAGGTTCTCGGTGTGCCGCAGCGGCTCGGTGTCCTCCCACTGCGGCCGCCCGGAGAACACCGACCTGGCTTTGGCGTCGTTCCACGACGCGAACAGGGCCGGGCTGATCGCCACGACGGCGCCCAGCCCCGGATTGGTCCTCGCGTAGTTCAGCGCGCCGTACGCGCCCATCGAGATGCCCATGACCGCGGCGGGTTTGGGCCTGAGGCCCGCGGCGGTGAGCCAGCCGGGGATCTCCTCGGCCAGCATCCGCTGCGGGTCGTCGGCGGGGTCGGCCGCCACCCAGTACGAGTCGCCGCCGTCGACGGCGACCACCGCGAACGGCGGTCCCCCGGCGGCGACCACGGCGGTCAGCATCTCGGGCACGCCGAGCTCGACATACATCTGCGCGGAGGCACCGCGGCCGTGTAACGCCAGGCAGACCGGCAGGTCAGCCTGGTCGACACCGTCCGGCCGGATGACGATCAGCTCGACCGAACTCCCGCGCGCGGCCGACTGCACCTGTTGGGTGACAACCGGTTCCACGGGCTTCGGCGCGGACGGCGACGTGGTCAGGGCGGCGCCGACGTCAGCGGGCGCGGCGGGAATCTCTTTGTGCAGCAGCCAGTACCCGAACACGCCGAGACCGGCGGCCGAGGTCAGCCCCGCGGCCGCCGCGGTCAGGACCGCCCGGCGTGAGGGTGACCGCCCGCTCGACATCGCCACACCCTGTTCCGCCCGCCACCGCTGGCGGGCTCAACTGCAACGTCGCCGAGCCATGACCCTTCGCTACGCAGTGCGGCCCAGGTCACCCTTAGTGCCCGAACCACCTTGGGGCGTGATAGCCCCGAGTCACTCTTCTTCTTCGTCGTCCGAGTCTTCGCGCGGCTGACGGTAGGGGTCAGGCTCACCCGCGTGGGACGCCCCGGACGCCAGCGCCGCGACCTCGGCGTCGGCTGCCCGCGCGCGGGCCAGCAGATCGTCGATCGAGCGCGCGTCCTCCGGGATGGTGTCGGCGACGAACGTCAGCGTCGGAGTGAACCGGACGCCGGTGCCCTGCCCGACCTTGGTGCGCAGCACGCCCTTCGCGCTTTCCAGCGCGGCGGCGACGCCCTGCATGTCCGGCGCGACGTCGAGCTTGTCGCCAAGGACGGTGTAGTAGACCGTCGCGTCGTGCAGATCGCCGGTCATCTTGGTGTCGGTGATCGTGACCCGGGCCAGGCGCGGGTCCTTGACCTCGTGCTCCAGTGCGGAGGCCACGATCTGGGAGATGCGCTTCGCCAGTTTGCGAGCGCGGGGTGCGTCGGCCACGACGCTCCTCTTTTCTGTACTAACTAACTGCTGAAAATTCGACTGTGCTCAATCATCATCAGGCCCCAGCAAACGATGCCTGGCCGACAACAGCTCCAACTCAGGGCGTCCAGCGACCAAACGCTCACAGGCCTCGAGCAGATCGCGGACATGGGACGCGTCGGCGGCCACCGCGGCCACACCGATCAAGGCCCTGCGGTGCAGGTCCTGGTGCCCCGCCTCGGCGACGGACACCTCGAACCGGCGTCGCAGCTCAGCCACCACGGGCTTGACCACCGAACGCTTCTGCTTCAAGGAATGGACGTCCCCGAGGAGGACGTCCAGTTCCAGGGCACCTACATACAAAGCATCACCAATGCGAAGTCAGGCCGGGGTGCCCGCGAACGGGCACCCCGGCGTCGTGACATCAGGCGCGCGGCTTCTCGCGCATCTCGAAGGTCTCGATGACGTCGCCGACCTGCAGGTCACCGTAGGAGCCCAAGGTCAGACCACACTCGAAGCCCTCGCGGACCTCGGTGACGTCGTCCTTGAACCGGCGCAGCGTCGAGATGGGCAGGCCATCGTGGATGATCTTGCCGTCCCGGATGAGCCGCGCCTTCGCATTCCGCTTGACCTCGCCGGAGAGCACCATGCAACCAGCGATGGTGCCGACCTTCGACGACTTGAAGACGTCGCGGATCTCGGCCCGACCGGTGTCGACCGACTCGTAGACCGGCTTGAGCATGCCCTTGAGCGCGGCCTCGATCTCGTCGATCGCCTGGTAGATGACCGTGTAGTAACGCAGGTCGATACCCTCACGGTTGGCAAGCTCGGTTGCCTTGCCCTCCGCACGGACGTTGAACCCGATGATCACCGCGTCGGACGCGGTCGCCAGGTTGACATCGCTCTCGGTGACACTGCCGACACCGCGGTGGATGACCTGGAGCAGGACCTCGTCCTCGGTCTCGATCTTCGTGAGCGCGTCCTCGAGTGCCTCGACGGTACCCGAGTTGTCACCCTTGATGATCAAGTTGAGGTTGTTGGTCTCCTTGATCATCTCGCTCATGTTCTCGAGGTCGATCGTCGGACGACGGCGCTTCGCGTTGAGCGCGGCCCGGCTGCGGGCCTGCCTGCGCTCGGCGATCTGCCGTGCCGTGCGGTCTTCCTCGACCACGAGGAAGGTGTCGCCCGCGCCGGGAACCGACGTCAGACCGATCACCTGGACCGGCCGCGACGGGTAGGCCTCGGTGACGTCCTCGTTGAACTCGTCGACCATCCGGCGCACGCGGCCGTACGCGTCACCGGCGACGATCGAGTCACCGACGCGCAGCGTGCCGCGCTGGACCAGGACGGTGGCCACGGGACCGCGGCCGCGGTCGAGGTGCGCCTCGATCGCGACACCCTGGGCTTCCATGTCCGGGTTGGCCCGCAGGTCGAGAGCCGCGTCCGCCGTCAGCAGGATCGCTTCCAGCAGCCCGTCGATGTTGATCCCCTGCTTCGCCGAGATGTCGACGAACATGGTGTCGCCGCCGTACTCCTCGGCGACCAGCCCGTACTCGGTGAGCTGCTGGCGGATCTTCTGCGGGTTCGCGCCTTCCTTGTCGATCTTGTTGACCGCCACCACGACCGGGACCTGAGCAGCCTGGGCGTGGTTGATGGCCTCGACCGTCTGCGGCATGACGCCGTCATCGGCGGCGACGACGATCACCGCGATGTCGGTGGCCTGCGCACCACGGGCACGCATGGCGGTGAACGCCTCGTGACCGGGGGTGTCGATGAAGGTGATCAGGCGCTCGTTGCCCTCAAGGGACGTCTGGACCTGGTAAGCGCCGATGTGCTGGGTGATGCCACCGGCCTCGCCCTCGTGCACCGTCGTCTTGCGGATGGTGTCGAGGAGTCGGGTCTTACCGTGGTCGACGTGACCCATGACGGTCACGACCGGCGGCCGCGACTGCAGGTCGTCCTCGTCACCGGCGTCTTCGCCGTAGGTGACGTCGAACGAGTCGAGCAGCTCGCGGTCCTCCTCCTCGGGGGAGACGACCTGAACGGTGTAGTTCATCTCGTCGCCGAGCATCTGGAGGATGTCGTCGGAGACCGACTGCGTCGCCGTGACCATCTCACCGAGGTGGAACAGCACCTGCACCAGCGATGCCGGGTTGGCGTTGATCTTGTCGGCGAAGTCGGACAGCGAGGCACCGCGGGCCAGCCGGATCGTCTCGCCGTTGCCCTTGGGCAGGCGGACGCCGCCGACGCTGGGCGCCTGCATGTTGTCCATGTACTCCTGGCGCTTCTGGCGCTTGGACTTGCGTCCACGGCGCGAAGGACCGCCGGGACGCCCGAAGGC
>DATLIA010000193.1:0-5614 GCA_035540215.1 Actinokineospora sp.
CTCGTGGTCAGCTGCGTCGGCGCGGTCGTCGGGGTGGTCGAACACGGCGGTGAGCCCGCCCGAGTGTCGTCGTGGGACCGCAGCAGCGAGCCGACGCCGATGCCCGCGCCGACGCAGCTGACCACGAGCAGCCCGGTCACCGCCAGCGACACCCGTCGAGTGCGTCCGCGGCGGTAGGCCACCACCGAGCCGACGACCATCGCCAGCGCCGCCAAGGTGAGGACCAACGCCTTCGGCCCCTGGCCGACGAAGGGCTGGAACATGCTCTGGATGGCCGAGATCAGCCCGAACAACGGGCCGATGACCGCGATCACGGCGTCGTGGGCGGGGCGCTGAGGCTTCTGTTCGTCCACCGGCTCACCTCGCGGTAGCAGGGCCTGACGATCACGAGATCGCGATCTTCCGCCGCGGCGTTAGCGGGGACACACCAACCCTGACCGGCCCTTGTTGCGAAGATTGAGGTGTGACCGACCCCCAACCGCACCTGCGGACCTTCGGCCAGACCAGCGACGTGCGTGCCGTCGTCCTGCTGCTGCACGGCGGCCAGGAGCGCAGCCACGCCCGCGTGCACGCGCTGCGACCTGCCTATCTGCGGATGTTGCCCTTCGCCAAGGCGATCACCCGGGCGGCCGAGGGGCAGGGCATCGCCGTGTGGGCGCTGCGCTACCGCTACCGCGGCTGGAACGCCCCCGACCGCGACCCGGTCCGCGACACCGAGTGGGCCCTCGACCAGATCCGCCTGGCGCACGGCGACGTTCCCGTGGTCCTGGTCGGCCACTCGATGGGTGGGCGCACCGCCCTGCGTGCGGGCGGCGACGCGTCGGTCGTCGCGGTGTGCGCGCTGGCGCCGTGGACCAAGCCCAACGAGCCGGTCGAACAACTCGCCGGGCGGACGGTGCTGATCGCCCACGGGCTCAACGACCGCACGACCGACCCCGAGCTGTCCTACTCGTTCGCCCGCCGCGCCAAGGCCGTCACCGACCAGGTCGTCCACTTCGACGTGCACGACGAGGGCCACGCTTTGCTGCGCAAGGCCGACACCTGGACCAGGCTCGTGACCGGTTTCGTTCTTGGTGTCCTCGGCACCCAACCGATCGACCCGGTGATTACGAATGCCCTGGGACGGCCCTCACCGGAAGGGCTGCGCATCCCCCTCTAGGGAGGCCCAGTGCGGCGATTGGCGGTGATCGGGAGCGGCGTGTCGGGGCTGACCGCCGCGTACCTGCTGCGACAGCGGTTCGACGTGACCCTGTTCGAGGCCGACGACCGGCTCGGCGGCCACGCCCACACCCACGACCTGCCGACATCCGACGGGGCGGTCGCCCAGGTCGACAGCGGGTTCATCGTGCACAACGAGCGCACGTACCCCAACCTGCTGCGGCTGTTCGCCGAACTCGGTGTGGCCACCCGCGAGTCCGAGATGTCGATGAGCGTGCGCTGCGACGGCTGTGGGCTGGAGTACGCGGGCGCCCGCGGCGCGCGCGGGCTGTTCGCGCAGCGCGAGAGCCTGGCCCGGCCGCGGTTCCTGCGGATGCTCGGCGAGGTCAAGCGCTTCCACCGACACGCCCGCCGGGTCCTGCGTGACGACCCGGGTGAGCTGACGCTGCGCGCGTTCGTCGTGGTCGGCGGGTACTCGCGGTACTTCGTCGATCACTTCCTCATCCCGCTGGTGTCCGCGGTCTGGTCGGCGGGCGCCGAGCTGAGCATGCGCTACCCGGCGCGATACCTGTTCGAGTTCCTCCAGCACCACGGGATGCTGTCGGTCACCGGGTCCCCGACCTGGAAGACCGTGGTCGGCGGCTCGCGCACTTACGTCGAGCGCGCCGCGAAGGGCCTGTCGGCGGTGCAGGTGTCGACCCCGGTCCGCGCCCTGGTCCGGCACGCCGACCACGTCGAGGTCCGCGACGACGCCGACGAGTCCTACCGGTTCGATCACGCCGTCGTGGCCACCCACCCCGACCAGGCGCTGCGGCTGCTGGCCCAGCCGACCCCGGCCGAGCGCGAGGTGCTGGGCGGCTTCCGGTACTCGGTCAACGAGACCCTCCTGCACACCGACACGTCGATCCTGCCGCGCTCCCGCGACGCCCGGGCGTCCTGGAACTACCTCAAGCAAGCCTGCGACTCGGCCGACGGTCCGGTGCGGGTCAGCTACGACATGAACCGCCTCATGGGTCTGTCCGAACGGGACGGCTATGTGGTCACGCTCAACGCGCGCGACCGGATCGCGGAGAACGCGGTCCTGCGCACGATGGTCTACGAACACCCGATCTACACGCCAGAGACGCTGGTGGCCCAGCAAGGGCTGCCCGCGCTCAACGACGGCGTCCTCGCCTACGCGGGCGCCTACCACGGCTGGGGGTTCCACGAGGACGGCTGTGCGTCGGGTGTGCGCGCGGCGGAGTCGTTCGGGGCGGGCTGGCCGTCGTGACCGCCGCGCTCTACGACGCCACCGTCGCCCACGTCCGCACCGAGCGGATGCACCGGTCCTTCCGGCACCCGGTGTACCTATGGCTGGTCGACCTCGACGACCCGCCGCGCCTGCCGTGGTGGCTGCGGCCGTTCGCCCGGTTCGACCCGCGCGACCACCTCGGCGACCCGGCGGCGTCCATCAGGGACAACGTGGTCGGCTGGCTGGCGCGGCAGGGGGTGGAGGTGACCGGCCGGGTGCTGATGCTCGCCAACGCGCGCGTGCTGGGCCACGTGTTCAACCCGATCACCGTGTACTGGGTGCACGACGCCGCGGGCGAGATCGAGTGTGTCGTCGCCGAGGTTCACAACACCTACGGCGAGCGTCACTGCTATCTCCTCCGCACCGACCAGGCGGGCCGTGCCCGCACGGACAAACAGTTCTACGTCTCTCCGTTCCTGGAGATGGGCGGCGAATACCGGATGCGGCTGCCGCGACCCGGTGCGACGCTTTCCCTGACGGTGACCTTGCGGCAGCACGGCACCACGCCGTTCACCGCGACGCTCACCGGGGACCGCAGGCCCGCCACCCCGAGGGAGGTGATCCGCATGGTCGCCCGCAGGCCGCTGATGCCCCAGCGGGTCTCGGCCCTCATCCGCCGCCACGGCATCGCCCTGTGGCTACGCCGCGTCCCCGTCGTGCGCCGCCCCCGCCACATCCCCCAAGAAGGAGTCCGATGACCGACACCTCCCTGCGGACGGAAGGCGCCTGGGGTGGCCTGTTCACCCCGCCGAACCACCCGGCACGGGCCCGCGTCGCCCGCGCGGTGTTCGCCAACGCCGTGCGCGGCCTGCCTATCCGCGTCACGTTTCCCGGCGGCCACCGGCTCGGCGCGGGCGGGCCGCGGTCGCCGGTCATGCGCGTGCACCGGCCCGCGGCCTTCTTCCACCGGCTTGGCGTCGACGCCAAGATCGGCTTCGGCGAGTCGTACATGGTCGGCGACTGGACCTCGACGCACCTGGTCGAGCTGCTCACCGAGTTCGCCGCCCGGCTCAGCACCCTGATCCCGCCGCGCCTGCAGGCGCTGCGCCGCTGGGTCGACCGCCGCCACCCCGACGGCGAGGAGAACACCGTCGACGGCGCGCGGGCCAATATCCACCGACACTACGACCTGTCCAACGACCTGTTCGCCACGTTCCTCGACCAGTCGATGACCTACTCGTCGGCCTGGTTCGAGCCCGGTGGCGGTGACCTCCACAAAGGACAGATCCGCAAGATCGACGGTGTGCTGGACTACGCCGACGTGCGGCCCGGCTCGCACCTGCTGGAGATCGGCACCGGCTGGGGCGCGCTGGCGATCCGCGCGGCCGAGCGGGGCGCCCGGGTCACGTCGCTGACGATCTCGGCCGAGCAGAAGGCGCTCGCCGAGCAGCGGGTCGCCGAGGCGGGGCTCGGCGACCGGGTCCAGGTCCTGCTGCGCGACTACCGCGAGGCGCAGGGCGCCTACGACGCCGTGGTCAGCGTGGAGATGATCGAGGCGGTGGGGGAGCGGTACTGGCCGACGTACTTCGGCGCCGTCGACCGGCTGCTCAAGCCAGGCGGCCGGTTCGGTCTGCAGGCCATCACCATGCCGCACGACCGGATGCTGGCGTCCAGGAACTCCTACACCTGGATCCACAAGTACATCTTCCCCGGCGGTCTGCTGCCGTCGCCGGAGTCGATGGAGCAGACACTGGCCAGGCACACCGGGATGCGGGTGTACGCCTTCCGCGACTTCGGCCTCGACTACGCCGAGACGCTGCGCCAGTGGCGGCTGCGGTTCCTCGCCCACTGGCACGAGGTGGCCGACCTGGGCTTCGACGAGACCTTCCGGCGGATGTGGGAGTTCTATCTGGCCTATTCGGAGGCGGGATTCCGCTCCGGCTACCTCAATGTCCGACAGCTCACGATCGGCCGCTGACGCAACCCGGGCGGGCGGCCCGCGTCCTTAGGTGTGGGAGTGGGACACTTCCTGCATTCGGCTGCACTCCGCCGGTTGAGGGGACAGGACTTCGTGACGCGTCGGGCTGGTGGACTCTCGTGAGCTACGGACATGGGCAGGGACCGCAGGGTCGACCGCCGAAGTACGTGCCGCCCACCCGGGCCATGCCCCAGCCGTTCCAGCCCGATCAGCGACGTCAGCCTGATCAACAGCATCAGGCGCCCGTCGACCCGTATCGCGCGCCGGGGGCGCCGTCCCGGCCCGACCGCAGGCAGCCGCCGCCGCGCGGGCCGGTGCCGCCGCCGCAGCAGGGCTTCGGCGGTCCGCCGCCCCCGCGCCGCAAGCGTCGGGGCCGCAAGATCGCGCTGACCGCGCTGCTGGTCATCGTGGCGCTCGTCGCGGGCCTGTGGATCTACCTGGAGACCTCGCTAACCCGGATCGACGCTCTCACCGACTACGAGGGCAGGCCCGCCGCGGCCTCGGGCACCAACTGGCTGGTCGTCGGTTCCGACAGCCGCGAGGGCCTCACCGCCGAGGACGAGGAGCGCCTGTCCACCGGTGACGCCAAGGGGCAGCGCACCGACACGATCATGCTGCTGCACCTGCCGGACAACGACGTCCGGCCGACCCTGGTGTCGCTGCTGCGTGACTCCCTTGTGGACATTCCGGGCAAGGGCAAGAACAAGCTGAACGCCGCCTACGCCTTCGGCGGTCCCCAGTTGCTGGCCAAGACCGTGGAGCTCAACACCGGCCTGCGGCTCGACCACTACATGGAGATCGGCTTCGGCGGGTTCGCCGACATCGTCGACGCTGTCGGCGGCGTCGAGATGTGCCTGGACCAGCCCATGAACGACCCGCTGGCGGGGATCAACCTGCAGGCGGGCTGCCAGGAACTCGACGGCAAGAACGCGCTGGGCTACGTCCGCACCCGAAAGGGCCCGCGGGCCGATCTCGACCGGGTGATCCGCCAGCGCGCGTTCATCGGTGCGCTGATGAAGAAGGCGACCTCCTTCGGCACGCTGGTCAACCCCTTCAAGCTGTTCCCGCTGCTGGGCAGCGCGCCGGACGCGGTCACGGTCGACTCGGGCACCCACCTGCACAACCTGCCCTCGGTCGCGTTCGCCATGGGCGGCGCTGGCGACGGCAACCTGATCACCACCACGGTGCCGATGGGCGGGTCGCAGAGCGTCAAGGGCATCGGCTCGGTCATCACGTGGGAGAAGACG
>DATLIA010000194.1:0-19878 GCA_035540215.1 Actinokineospora sp.
CCCAATGGGGTCGGTGGCCCGACCGGGGTCGGCATCGGCGTCCCGTGCTCGGCGGCCGCGAGCATCCGGTCGAGCACCTCACCGGTGGGCCGCGCGTTGGGGTCGGCGACCAGTACGGCGCTGAGGGCGGGACCGAGCGCCCCGGCCCGGCGCGGCGGCGGGACCGGTTCGGTCATCACCGCGGCGAGGGTCGCCATCGTGGTCGCCCGCCGAAGCGGGTGGTAGCCCTCGACCGCCACGAACAGCAGCATGGCCAGCGACCAGTAGTCCGACGCGGTCTTCGTCTCGTCGCCCAACAGCCGCTCCGGGGCGATGTACTCCGGGGAGCCGATCACCTCACCGGTCCTGGTGAGCTGCCCCGAGTCGTGCAGCGCGGCGATGCCGAAGTCGGTGAGCACCGCGCTGCCGTCCTGGCGGAGCAGCACGTTGCCCGGTTTGACGTCCCGGTGCAGCACCCCCGCGGCGTGCGCCGCCCGCAACGCCCCCAACACCCCGCGCCCGATCCGCGCCGCCTCGGCCGGCGACAGCGCCCCAGCCTTCAGCCGCGCGTCCAGCGAGGTGCCGCGGACGAGCTCCATGACGATCCACGGGTACGGGCTGTCGTCCTCGACGATCTGGTAGATCGACACCACGTTCGGGTGCTGCAGCCGGGCCAGCGCCCGCGACTCGCGCAGCACGCGCTCCCGCTGCTGGGCCGCCAGCGCCGGGTTGTGCTCGAACAACGCCGCGTCGACCGGGCGCACCTCTTTGATGGCGACCTCGCGCTGCAAGCCCACGTCGCGGGCGCGCCACACCGTCCCCATGCCGCCGCTGCCCAGCGGCTCCAACAGCTCGAACCGGCCACCAACCACGAGCCCGGTCTGTCCTCGATCCGACACCGGGCACACGGTAGCAACCGACGGTCGGCGTCCTGCCGCCTGACCACACGGCTATGGCAGGAGTTCCAGCTCAGCCAGGACCTCCCGCAGGCGTGTCTGTCTGTCTGGAACGACCAGACCGGACAGGACGCAATTGTCGTCACTGATAGAGAGGAGGAGATGAGCCCATTCGCCGACGATTTCGTACGCTGTGCGGGACCTGGTTCGGACGGACCAGTGGGCGCGAGCGAACCGGCCGACGATCTCCGGTAGACCCTGACGGAGCAGAACGATCTCGACGTTCGGCGCGAGGCCCCAGAATTCCCGATCCAGTCGGGAACCGGCGGGGGAGACCAGGCGCTGGGAGATCAACCACCACACCAGCTCGGCGCGCCGGATCAGAGGGCGCTGACCGTCCTGGTCGAGGGAGCCGTCGAGGTGGAGAACAAGTGTCTCGGTCGATGGGCCGTGAACCACGAACTCGAGGTCGCCGGTACACATGCAGGCGAACGCCTCGGCGTCATTGTCGACTTCGAGCAGGTGCGCGAGGTCGGCGATCTCGCCTTCGCCTTGTGCGACAAGCACTCCATTGCCACGGTCGCCAGGTTCGCGTACCCGGGCAGAGGTCGCCTGCGTCCACAGCTGGCTGTCCACGCGGCAGACATTACCGGCGAGTGGCGGGCCTGGTCTTGATGATCGCGGGTCAGCGGCGACCGGTGGCGAGGATGACGAGGAACTGGCCGCCGCCCGCCTCGATATTGGCGGTCACCGGTAGCTCTGGCACCAGTCGGGAGAACCGGTCCACCAGCCAATCCGCCGCCTCCTGGGCGTCCTGCTTGGTTGGACAGCGAGCCACCATCTCACGGCCCCCCTTGCGCTCCAGCCGCCCGGCGACGGTGATCAGCGGAGCGGGTTCGACCACGTGCAGGCGGTCCGGCCAGGCGATGACCACCTTGACCGCGCCCTTGCGGGTGTTGCACCCGCGGTGCGCGAGCCGCTCGGCGAGCTTGGCCTTCCGGTCGGCGGTCCGGCTGTCGACGCTGGGCCCTCGCGGGTCGTTCACCGACATGTCGGGGTCGACTGGTTCGTCGCACACCCAGCATCGCCAGCCGTCGCGCTCGGCCACGTCATCAAGAAGGCTCACCGGGGCAAACTAGCCTGCCTCGCCGCCACCCCGCGCACTGGTCGGCTCTGGCGATCGCGCCGGAGGTGCCGCGAGTCGACCGTTCGTGCTGCGATCTTGTCCGTTCGACCGGCATTCACACCGTTCGGCGCACGCCATGCCTATGCGTCATATGTTCCGTGCCAACATTCGGCCCGACAAACTGTGACGGCCGTCTCCCCGTCGGCCCTGCGACTGGAGTCCACTTGTCTCCAAATCCTATGAGCAAGCTAGGTTTCGTCGCCGTTCTGGCAGCCGGAATGATCGGCGGTGGTACGGCGCAGGCCGCGTCCGCGCCCGCGACGAATTGCGATGTCCACTCCGAGTCAATGCCTGTCATCCGATCTTTATCGCTGCCGACGACGGCGAACTGGTTAGGTACCGACCCGGCCTACTCCTATGAAGACCTGGCCCCGGTGTCCGGCGGGTTCGATCGGGTGGGGTACTGCCTGGAACTGACGACGGCGGCGGGCGCGACGAGTTGGGTGTGGACGTCGTTCGCGGCCGCAGATTCGACGCTGCTGGGGATGCCGACGCGCACAGGTCAGGTGTTTCGGGGCGACGTCAGTGCGTTGACGGTGGCGAGCAATGTCGCCGGGGTGACGGCGGGTTCTGGTCGGTCGGGGTATCTGGAGATGTGGCCGAACACCTATGAGGCCCGCTCGGCCGGGCAGGTCGCGGGCGCTTCCAGCAGCACCTATGACAGCGACGACAGCCCGACCGCCGGGGGCGGGTACGGGTCGTTCCAGGTCTCGGACGCGGGCGCGGGCAAGCCTGTCGTGTCGGTCAACGGGTTCACCACGACCGGCACGATGAATATGGGAATCGGGGCGCAGGCGACGGGGAACCCGGACTGGACGTTCGCGGCCAACGCGGGTTCCTATTCGACGCGGACGTTGACGGTGTTCGCGCGTCCGTCGTCGGTGTCGCTGTCGGCGGCGCCGAAACCCGGGCAGCTCTACCCGCGGTCGCTCAGCACGAACAAGGCGTCGGTGCCGGTGACCGGGACTACGCGGTCGGCGGCGGTCACCTCGGTCGAGTTGGAGGTGTGGCGGTCGGGCACGAAGCTGTCCACGACGAGCCAGCCGACCTCGGGGGCGGGCGCGGCGTTCGCGTTCTCGCCGTCGATCACCGCCGAGCTGGCGAACTACGAGCTGCGGCTGTTCACCAACAGCGCGGCCGGACGACGCGAGGTCGGCACGTATCCGAACCTGGTTGCCGGGGACGCCTACGTCATCACGGGCCAGTCCAACGCCCAGTCGTCGGAGTACAGCGGATCGGCGGAAGGCGACCTGTCGCCGTGGGCGCGGTCCTTCGGGACAAGCACGCACGACGCGACTCTGTCGTCTGCCGACCGGGGCTGGCACAAGGCCGCGGGCAACGGGAACTACCAGTCGGGCAGCATCGGGCAGTGGGGCACCCGGATGTCCAAGCGGATCATCGACACCTACGGCGTGCCGGTCGCGATCATCAACGGCGCGCACGGCGGGCAGCCGATCTCGTTCTTCCAGCGCGACGACGCCACCCCGAAGAACGCGACGACCAACTACGGACGGCTCCTCGGCAGGCTCGACGCGGCCGGACTGACCGCGGGCCTGCGCGCGATCCTGTTCTACCAAGGCGAATCCGACAACAATAACGCCGGAGTGCACGTCACCGGCTTCACCTCGCTGTTCACCGACTGGCGGTCGGACTTCGGCACGGCGACGAAGGTGTACCCGCTCCAGGTCCGCGCGTCCGGCTGCAACCAGTCGGGGCTGGAACTGCGGGAGGCGCAGCGGCAGCTCCGCTTGAACCTGGATGTGACCGTCCTGTCCACCTTGGGGACGAGCACGTTGACCGACAACTGCCACTACCCATATGTGGGTGGATATCAGAAGCTCGGTGACCACAACTTCGCCGCGCTGGCCAAGGACCTGTACGCGGGTTCGACGGCCGGGGTGTCCGCGCCCGAACCCGCGTCCGCCACCATCAACGCGGCGGGCACGCAGATCACGGTGCAGCTGCGCAACACCACCGACACCGTGACCGCGGCCGCGGGGGTCGCGGCGTCCTTCAAGCTCGAAGGCTCCCCAGCGACCGTCACCGCTGTCACCGCCGCCTCAGGCGGGCGGCTGCTGCTCGACCTGTCCGCCGCCGCACCCGAGGCGAAGGGCGTGACCTACTCGGTGATGGCGCCGAACGCGCCGGGTATCACCAACGCGACCGGCGTCGGGATGTTCGTGTTCAAGGACATGCCGCTGCTCGTCGCGGGCCAGAAGTATGTGATCACCAACGTCGGCTCCGGCAAGTCGATCGACGTTCCCGGCTCGACGAGCACGGTGGCGACTCAGCTCATCCAGTGGACCACCCACTCGGCGGCGAACCAGCAGTGGATCGCGACCCCCGCCGCCGACGGCACCTACACCCTCCGCAGCCAGGCGACCGGGCACTGCTTCGACGTCCACGCGGCCTCGACCACGGCGGGCGCGGCGATCGACCAGTACACCTGCCACAGCGGAGCCAACCAGCGCTGGTGGATCACCTCCGCGATCGGCGGCGGCTACACCCTGACATCGGCCTCCTCGCGGATGGCGATCACCGCCGCGGGCACGGCCGACGGTGCCAAACTCGTGCAGCAGCCCGACACCGACACCGCCGCACAGCGCTGGACGTTCACCAAGATCTGACAACACCCCACGGCCGGGGTCGCCTTCCACGCGGAGCCGACCCCGGCCGTGCGCCTTCTTCCGTCGGCACACAGGGTGTTCCTCCACCGCGCGGCACCCATAACGGATAAGCCATACTCATGAGGCTGGGTGTCCCAAGGCGGCGAGGAACAGGTGGTCAGATGGCCGAACACTCTGAGCGGGACGACATCGAGTACCGGCCCGGGTACTCCAAGGCCGCTGAGCGGATCATCGAGCACATCGAACAGAACAAGCTCCAGTCCGGTGACCGGCTGCCGACGGAGGCGGAGTTCGCCGCCATGCTGGGGGTCAGTCGCAGCATCGCCAGGGATGCCGTGAAGACACTGGCCGCGGTGGGGCGGATCAGCACCGAGCGGGGGCGGGGGATCTTCGTCGCGGAGTCGTCGGCGTTCTCGCCGAAGCTGCGTGGCCGCTTCAAGCCGACCAACATCGATGACGTGATGTCGCTGTTCGAGTTCCGCGCTGTTCAGGAGCGGGCCGCCGCGGAACTCGCCGCCGGGCGTGCGACGCCCGCGGAACTGGTGACGATCGAGAAGGCCCTCGCGGAGTACGGCGAATACGTTCCGGCGCGTGACTACCCGGAGTTGTCCCGGTGCGACCTAGCCTTCCATTCGTCGGTGAGCCGGGCGGCGCACAATCCGTTCCTCGCGGAGGCGGCCGATTCCGTGATGGTTCTGCAGCGCGAGGTGGTCGCGATCGCCTTCGGCGGGTACAGCGGCGGCCCAGTGGAGTTGGCGTTGGAGGAACACGCCGCCATCTACGCCGCGATCCGCCGTGGTGACGCGGCGGCGGCGGGTGTCGCCGCAGCCGCGCATGTCGACCGGACCCGCCGCAGCTTCCAGGAGGAGATCGCCCGTCGGATGTTCCAAACGGACGAACGTTGACCGATCGGCCCGGTGTTCACCACCTCGGTTTGATCAGCTCATAGGTGGGTTCGACGCGCTTCATGTAGCCGGTGTCGTCGCGGTCGCGGATGCCGCACGCGAGGTACCGCTCGTGCAGCCGGGCCAGTGCGTCGCGGTCGAGTTCTACGCCGAGGCCGGGTGTGGTCGGCACCGTGACGGATCCATCCACAAAGGACAGGATGCCGGGTTCGATGAGGTCTTCGGTTTTCCAGGGCCAGTGGGTGTCGCACGCGTAGGTGAGGTTGGGGGTCGCGGCGGCGAGGTGGACCATGGCGGCGAGGCTGATGCCGAGGTGTGAGTTGGAGTGCATTGACAGGCCCCTGCCGAAGGTGTCGCAGATGCCGGAGAGTACGGCTGAGCGGCGGAGTCCGCCCCAGTAGTGGTGATCGGAGAGGATCACGCCGACCGCGTCGGCGATGACGGCGGGCTTGAGGTGGTCGAAGGAGACGACGCACATGTTGGTGGCCAACGGCATCGGCACCGCGCGGGCGACCTCAGCCATCCCCGGGATGCCGGGCGTCGGGTCCTCCAGGTACTCCAGCACCCCGTCCAACTCGGCGCCGACCTTGATCGACGTCTCCGGGGTCCATGCGGCATTCGGGTCCAGCCGCAGTGGCAGGTCCGGGAACTCCGCGCGCAGCGCGTGGATCGCGGCGACCTCTTCCTCCGGGGCGAACACTCCGCCTTTGAGTTTGATCGCGGTGAATCCGTACTGGTCGATCATGGTGCGGGCCTGCGCGACGATCCCGGCCGGGTCGAGCGCGGCACCCCATTCGTCCGGTTCGAAACCCGGGTGCGCCGCCCACTTGTAGAAGAGGTACGCGCTGAACGGGACTGTGTCGCGGACCGCGCCGCCGAGCAGATCCGATACCGGGACGCTCAGCAGCCTGCCCTGGATGTCGAGGCAGGCGACCTCGAACGGGGAGTACACGCGGTCGAGGGTGCCGCTCTCGGTGATCATCCCGGTCAGGCCGTGACCGTCCGCGCCCGTGTCACCGCCCAGCACGCGCGCGGCGATGGCGAACAGGGTGTGCAGGGCGAACACGTCGTGGCCGACGATCGCGTCGGCCACCGCCCGCAACCGGAGCAGGTGCCCGGAGTCGGCGTAGGTCTCCCCGAGGCCGGTCACGCCCTCGTCGGTGTGTACCTCCACGATCGTGCGGATCGCATACGGCTCGTGCACGCCGACCGCGTTGAGCAGAGCCGGGTCAGCGAACGCGACCGGGGTCAAAGTGACGCCAGTGATCCTCGCACTCATGCCGCACCGGCCAGCGCGAGGCCGGCGTCGATGATCGACCTCAGCTCCGCCAAATGCTCGTCGGTCGGGTCGACCAACGGTGGACGGACGCCGCCAACCTCGAGTCCGCTAAGCCCGACCGCGGCCTTGACCAGTGAGACGGCGTAGCCGGGGACCTTGTTGCGCAGCTCGACCAGCGGGTGGAAGAACACGCTCTGGAAGGCGTCCACCCGGGCGGTGTCGCCCTTGGTCACCGCGTCGTAGAACGCCAGCGAGATCTCCGGGGCGAAGCAGAACACCGCCGATGACCACAGGGAGACGCCGATGGCCCGGTACGCGGGAACCGTTGCCTCCGCCGTCGGCATGCCGTTGAAGAACTGGAACGGTGCTCCAGCCTGGTCCTCGCGCACTGCCAGCACGATCCGCGCCAGCTGGTCGAGGTCGCCGAAACCGTCCTTGTAGCCGACGACCCCCGGGATACGGGCCACCTCGACCGCGCTCGCCACGTCGTACCGCGCGTTGCCCCTGCCGTAGACGATCACCGGCAGTTCGGTCGACTCAGCCACCGCCCGGGTGTACTCCACCAGGCCCGCGGGCGGCGCCTGCACCAGGTACGGCGGCAGCAGGAGCAGACCGTCGGCGCCTTCCTCGGCGGCGATCGCCGCGTACCGGCGGGCCAACGGCAGCGGACCGCCGGTTCCCGCGATGACCGGCACCCGACCCGCGGTCGCCTTGACCGCCGTGCGCACGGCGATCTGGTACTCGTCGGTGTCGAGCCCGTGGAACTCACCAGTCCCGCAGGCGACGAAGACCCCGCCCGGCCCAGCCGCCACACCGCGGTCGACGTGCTCGGCGAGTACGTCGACCGCGACCGCGCCGTCGGCGCCGAAGGGGGTGACCGGGAAGAACAGGACACCGTCAAGATCCAAGGTTCGGCTCATCTGACTATCCTCTGAACTGGATGTTCACGAATGCGAACACCGTTGGGTTGGCGACTGGACTGTTTGTGCCCCAAGGGATCAGGACGTGCTCATGGCCTCGGAGATCGGGGTCGGCGCGCGCGGGTGCAGCAGCCCCGCCGCGCGCAGGTCTGACCAGAGCTCGTCAGGCATCGTGCGAGCAGCCATGGCGACCGCGTCGCGGACTTGGTCGGCGGTTCGCGCGCCGATCAGGACGCTCGCCACGGCGGGGTGGCCGAACGGGAACCGAAGCGCCGCCGCCCGCACCGGTGTGTCGTGCTCATGGGACACCGCTTGGATCCGCAGTGCCCGGTCGAGGATGTCCGGTGACACCGGCTTGTAGTCGAAGGTCGCCCCCGGTCGCGGGTCGGCGAGCAGACCTGAGTTGAACACACCGCCGATGACGACCGACACACCGTGGTTCTCCGCAGTGGGCAGCAGGTCGTCGAGTCCGCGCTGATCGAGCAGCGTGTACTGGCCTGCGAGGAGGACGACGTCGATGTCGCCTTCGCGGACGAGCCTGGCGAGCGGTTCGGCGTGATTCATGCCCGCGCCGATCGCCCCGACCACGCCTTCGTCGCGCAGCAGGCGCAGGGCGGGTAGCGCCTCCCGCAGCGCTTGGTCCAGGTGGTCGTCGGGGTCGTGGAGGTACACGATGTCGGCCCGGTCGAGCCCGAGCCGGACCAGACTGTCCTCCAGCGACCGCGTCACGCCCGCCGCGGAGAAGTCCCACCGGCGCCGGGAGTTCGCCGGAACGGCGAACCCGTTGGCCAGATCGTCGCCGACCGGGTCCGGGACGGGGTCCAACAGCCGCCCGACCTTGGTCGACACCACGTATTCCGAGCGTGGCCGGGCGCGCAGCGCGGCGCCGAGCCTGCGTTCGGAGAGCCCGAGCCCGTAGTGCGGGGCGGTGTCGAACGCGCGGATGCCCGAGTCCCAGGCCGCGTCGACCGCGGCGCGGGCATCGTCGTCGGTGACCGCGGTGAACAGGTTGCCGATGGCCGCGGCGCCGAACGACAGCTCGGTCGCCTCGACCCCGGTACGCCCCAGCCCGCGGCGGCGCATCGTGGTCACGGCCCGGGGTACGGACGCGGCCCGACCGGCCCGTCGAACTCGCCGCTCACGCCTGGCCGACTTTCTGGCGCTGGGTCCCCAGACCGGCTATCCCGAGTTCCACGATGTCGCCCGCCCGCAGATACGGGGTGTCGGGGCGGCCGAGCGCGACGCCTGCCGGGGTACCGGTGTTGATCAGGTCGCCGGGTTCGAGCACCATGTACTGGCTCAGGTACCAGACCAGATAGGCCGGGTCGAAGACCATCTCCTTGGTGTCGCCGCGCTGGCGTTCCTCGCCGTTGACCGTCAACCAGAGTTCGAGTGCCGCCGGGTCGATCTCGTCGGCGGGGACCAGCCATGGCCCGAGCGGGTTGAAGGTCTCGCACGACTTGCCCAGGTCCCACTGACCGGAGAACTCGAGCTGGAACTCCCGTTCGGACACGTCGTGGCTGACGACGTATCCGGCGATCACCGATCGCGCCGCCTCCGGTGATTCGAGGTAGCGCGCCCGCGCCCCCAGAACGACGCCGAGTTCGACTTCGTAGTCGGTCTTCTGCGAGCCGCGTGGAATCAGGATCTCGTCCTCGGGACCGACCACGGTGTTCGCCGACTTGAGGAACACGATGGGTCTGGTCGGTACCTGGGCGCCGGTCTCGGCCGCGTGATCGCGGTAGTTCAGTCCGATGCAGATCACCTTGCCCGGCCTCGTGATCGGGGCACCGAGCCGCTCAGTCGAGATATCGATCTCTGGCAGCAGGCCTTCGGCGAACCCCGCGCGAGCCCGCTCGATCCCGCCGCCCGCCAGGAAGACACCGTCCACACAGGGCGTCAACGGCGACAGGGAGAAGGCCCGACCGTCCTCGGCGATCAGCGCGGGGCGTTCGCGCCCGCTCGCTCCCACCTGGATGAGTTTCATGGCGTTCCTTCCGTTGCGGGGGCGGCGGTGAACCCGTAGAGAGCGCGGGCGGTGTCCGCGAAGACGGCTCGGCGTTCGGTCGCGGTCGTGTACTCCAAGGCCGCGATGACGACGTCTAGCCAGGTGGCGAACGAGGTGGCGTGGGTGAGCACGGGCCAGTCCGTCCCGTACACGCAGCGATCCGCGCCGAACTCCGCGAGTGCCCGCCCCACGTACTCGACGGCCACCTCCGGGCGGAACTCGGGATTGCCTGCCTGGACGGCGATCGAGGACAGCTTGCACACGACATTCCGGTTCGCCGCGACCCGGGCGACGGCGGTGGCCCACGGCTCGAAGCCGTCGGCGTCCTGTGGCGCGGGTTTGCCCAGATGGTCGAGCACGAACCTGGTGTCGGGGACCCGTCGGAGCAGGGCCTCGACCTCGTCGAGCTGTTCATGCCGGATCGTCAGCTCGACCAGCACTCCCGCGTCACCCGCCGCCCGCGCGTCCGCGGCGAACTCGGCGGCGGCGACCGCGCCGGGTTCAGCCAGGTGCATGACCCGGCGGACCCCGGCGACGAGGCCGCCGCCAGTCGCGGCGCTCCACCACAGCGGACGACCCGGCAGTTGCTGGGCGATGACGCGGACCGGGAACCGACAGCGGGCCGCCTGTCCGGCCAGCCATTCCAGCTCCGCGAGCGCGTCCTCTTGGCGCACGGCCGCCTCGATGAACACCGCGCCTGCGAGGTCGGGTGCGGCGGCGGCCAGCAGGTCCGCGTCGACCAGCTCGCCCAGATGTGTCCACCGCGCGAGCCACGGGTACTCGTGGCGGTCGCGGTCCCACAGGTGGATGTGCGTGTCGATGACGGGAACGCCGGGCCTGAGGTTCAGATCGACCTGTCCCTTGTCCGTGATCTGGGTCGAGTACTCGGCCACCGCTCACCGCCTTGTAGATAAGTCATACTCATTTGGCTGATTGATTGTGACCCGTGCGGGCCGCGTCTCGAAGGCCCTGCTGGGGTGTCACAGGTACGTTAACAGGTGCTTTCAGCACGTCAAGTTCTATCTGGCCTGGTCCATCGGTCGGCGTGGCCTGCAAAAACGTGTTCGATGAACACTCTTGATGTGCGTCCATCTGGGTGTTAGCGTCGCCACTTATCGCAGAGATGTTTACGTCTCATTTCAGTTTCGTGGCCCATATGGGTCATGTTGATGATCGACAGGTGGTCCGCTTGCTCATCAAGGACGTCGAAGCCTTCTCGGTGCGGGTGCCCGACCCGGACCCGCCATACCGGTGGCGCGACGGATTGCGCGGCTCCGGTGGCGGGGAGGTCGGCGTCTTGCGCATCCACACCGACGAGGGCGTCTCAGGAGTCGCCACCGCGGGCAAGCCGGGCTCCGGCCCGGTGCTGAAGAGCCTGGTGGAGCGGGTGCTCCGCGACGAACTGGTCGGTCAGGACGCGACTCACCGCGAGTGGCTGTGGGAGCGGCTGTGGAACATCGACCGCACGGAGTACCTGCCGATTCACCTGCTCGGGGTGGTCGACACCGCCCTGTGGGACCTCGCGGGCCGCGCGGCAGGCCTTCCGCTGTGGAAGCTGCTAGGCGGCTACCGCACCTCGATCCCCGCCTACGCCTCCACGGCGACCTTCGGCAGCGTCGAGGAGTACCTCGACGTCGCCGACCAGTGCCTCGAACTCGGGTACCCGGCGATCAAGCTCCACGCGTGGGGCGACCCGGTCGCCGACGCCAACCTGTCCATCGTGCTGCGCGAGCACGTGGGACCCAACGTTCCGCTGATGTTCGACGGGTCAGCGGGCTATGACCTGCCGGACGCGGTGTACGTCGGCAAGGCCCTCACCGAAGCGGGATACCTCTGGTACGAGGAGCCGATCCGCGAGTACAGCATCACCTCGTACAAGTGGCTGGCCGAACGGGTCGGTGTCCCGCTGAACGTCGCCGAGACCGTTCCGGGCGCGCACCTCAGCGCGGCCGACTATCTGGCCTCTGGATGCGCGAGCTACCTGCGGACCAGCGCCGCGCTGCGCGGCGGGGTCACCGGCGCCATGCGCATCGCCCACCTCGCCGACGCCTTCCGCATCCGCGCCGAGGTGCACGGGAACACGATCTCCGCCCGCCACCTCTGCATGGCCATCCCAAACACCACCTATTACGAGTCGCTAGTGACGTCCAACCCGGTGCGCCGCGAGTGGGGCATCGATGAGAACGGCGTCGTCGCGGCGCCCAACGACCCGGGGATCGGCCTCACGCCGGGACCTGACTACCCGGCTGAACTGCAGGAATTCATTCACACTGTCTGACGGCGTCGCTGATGACGACGAGCAAGGAGCAAGCCATGAATCTCGACAAGGTTCCCTCGGCCCCACGGGTCCGTCGCGGACGCGCCGCCCTCATTGCCCTGATCGGCGCGACCACGCTGGTGGCCGCGGGCTGCGCCGACGCGGCGCCCCCGTCGGCTGAGCCCGCCGCCGCGCCGAGCGCGTTCACCCCCGTCGCCCAGCAGGAGGACTCCGGCATCGTGGTCTGGGTGGACGCCACCCGCCAAGCCGCGGCCGACGCCTACAAGGCGGCGCACCCGAAGGCGAAGATCGAGGTCGTGAGCTACAGCGGCGGCGCCGGTGGGTCGACCGACCTGCAGACGAAGATCCAGCTGTTCGACCGCACGGGGGAGGGCTGGCCGGACGTCGCCTGGCCGGGCATCCAGGACCCGAGCTGGGCCACGACGGGCAAGACGCCGTTCGCCGCGCCGATCAGCGACCTGATCCCCAAGGAGACCCTCGACCAGTACGCCGCGGGAGCCCACGACCTGTGCACGGTCGACGGCAAGGTCTACTGCCTGCGCAACGACCTGGCGCAGAATGTCCTCTGGTACAACAAGAAGCTCATGGACGAGTTCGGCTACCAGGTCCCGACCACGTGGGAGGAATGGGCCGAACTCGGGCTCAAGGTCGCCAAGGAGCACCCCGGCTACCTGGTCGGCGAGGTCGGCAGCGCGGGTTCGGTGAACACCTACTTCTGGGGCAGCCGCTGCCCGATGAGCTCGGTGACCGACGACAAGCAGCTCTCCGTCAACCTGCACGACCCGAAGTGCACCCGGATGGCCACGATGCTCGATGAGCTGCTGGCGAAGGGCGTCCTCGGCAAGGTGAGCAAGTTCGACACCGGCTTCGTCAAGGACCAGTCGAGCAAGCTGCTGATGATGCCGGGCTCGTCGTGGTTCGGGAAGGTCGTCTTCGAGGCGGCGTACAAGACCCCCGCGGGCCAGATCGCCGCGGCCGCGCCGCTGAAGTTCAAGGACGACGACAAGGCATACACCGGCGCGGGCGGCGGCGGCATGTGGTTCGTGTCCTCGCACAGCAAGAACCTCAAGGCCAGCCTGGACTTCGTCCAGTGGGTCACGCAGAACCCGCAGTACACGGCCAAGGCGGGGACCTACCCGGCCTACAAGCCCGCCGCGGTGGGCTGGCTGACCGCGCTGCAGTCCTCTGGCTACTTCGCCAATGACATCGCCCCGGTGCTGACCTCGGCCGCCGACAACATCTGGACCGGTTGGAAGCAGTCGACGGCGTTCTCCCAGGAGAAGATCTACGGCGAGAAGATCCTGCCCGCGATCACCGCGGGCAAGACGATCACCTCCCAGCTGGACGACTGGCAGAAGGAGATCGAGAACAAGGCCAAGTCCCTCGGCTACACGGTGAAGAACTGACCATGGCCATCGCGATCACACGCCATCGGCGACGACGGTCGGCAGCCGACCGGGGCAGCCGGGCGGCCTACGGATTCGTCGGGGGATACGCGGTCCTGCTCGTGCTGTTCGGGCTGGTTCCCCTTGGCTACGCACTGTGGATGTCGGTGACCAACCACAAAGGACAGTTGGTGGGACTCGGGAACTTCGTCCGGGTCTTCGACGACTACCGCTTCCTTGGCGCGTTCGCGCACGTCGCGATCTTCCTGGTGGAATGGCTGCTGACGCTGATGGTGCTCGTGGTCGCGCTGGCCCTGATGCTGCACGCCCGCCTGCGCCGCACGGCGCGGGTGGTGCGGTTCCTCTACTACCTGCCCGGAGCGTTCGCGGGCGCCGCCAGCGTCCTGCTCTGGCTGATCCTGCTCGACCCTGTCGCCAGCCCCGTCGGCCCGCTTCTGCGGGCCTTCGGGTGGCAGACACTCAACCAGGTCATCGCGCCGGAGAACCTGCCCCCGATCTTCATGGTGATCGCGTTCTGGACCGGCGCGGGCTCCTGGATCGTGATCATGTACGGCGCCCTCAACGGCATCCCCGACGAGATCATCGAGGCCGCCAAGATCGACGGCGCCAACACCTTCCAGATCGCCACGCGCATCCAGATCCCCATGCTGCGCCGGTGGATCGCGTACATGCTGATCCTCGCCTTCGCGGGCGGCACCCAGCTGTTCGTCGAGCCACAACTCGTGTCGACGGCCAGCGGGGGACAGGTCTCCGACGCGTGGTCGCCCAACCAGCTCGCCTACCAGTTCGCCTTCGCCGCCGCCGACGTCAACGGCGCCGCCGCGATCTCGGTCTACCTGCTGGTGATCAGCCTCGGGTGCGCCGCGCTCGTGGTGTTCAAGGCCCGCCTGTTCGACAAGGACTGACGCCATGACCACGACACTCGACACACCCCGGCGGTCGCCGCAGCGGCCGCGCGGCGCGCGCGGGCGGGCGCCCATCACGGTGGCCTCGGTCTGGCCGAAGGTCCTCTGGGTGATCGTCATCGGGTTCTTCCTGTGCTTCTTCGTGGTGCCCGTGCTGTGGATGCTGCTGGCCCCGACCCGCACCGACCACGACATCGTCGTCGGCGCGCCGCTGGCGTTCGGCTCGTTCTCGGACCTGGCGAACACGTGGGACAACGTGATGAGCTTCCAGAACCACGCGCTGATGACGTGGATCGGCAACTCCGCGCTGTACTCGGTCGTGGCCATGGTCATCGCGCTGGTCACGTGTGTCCCAGCGGGCTACGCACTGGCGATGACGAAGTTCCGGCTGCGCAAACCGCTGCTGACGATCACGTTGCTGGTCATGCTCATGCCATCGGCGACCCTGGTGCTTCCCCTCTACCTGGAGATGGACGCGCTTGGGCTCGACGGGAGCGTGTGGTCGGTCATCCTGCCGTTCGCGTTCTACCCCTTCGGCACCTACCTGGCCTACACCTATTACGTGGCAACGGTTTCCGACGAACTGCTCGACGCCGCGCGGATGGACGGTGCCAGCGAGTGGCAGGTATTCCTCCATATCGCACTGCCGTTGGCCAAACCGGTCGCCGCTCTGGTCGCGTTCCTGAACTTCGTCCACAGCTGGAACCAGTTCTTCCTGCCCTACGTGATGCTGCCGTCCAGTGAGCAGTACCCGGCCCAAGTCGGGTTGAGCAACCTGCTCACCGCCTCCCCGTTGTTCAACTCCTCCGCGGGTATCTCACACATCCTGCGACCGGAGATCGCACTCGCCGCGCTCATCACGAGCGTGCCGGTGCTGGTGGTCTTCCTCTTCGCCCAGCGGGCCCTCGTCGAGGGCATGACCGCTGGGGCGACAAAGGGCTGACAGACGCGGTCCCCTCTCTCTCCTCGCGTCTGTGGGGCGTGCGCCGGTTGACGTATATGGCCCCCGTCGACCGGCGTTTCGCCTTTGTCGAACCCTTGACTTGGGCAGTCTCATGAATGAGACTCATCGCACAGTATGAACAGAGTTCTACTGCGCGATTCGCACTTCCCGACGGCAGTCTGGCCGTCCACCGCGGATCGAATCCTCACCCTTGGGGCCACAAGGAAGTGGAGCAGACATGCGCATGAGGTCATCGGCCATGGTTTTGGCCTTGACGGTCGCGGCGGTAGCCGCCGCGACCGTCTCGGCGGGATCCGCGTCGGGAGCCGTCACGTGCTCGTACTACGTGGCCACGAACGGGAGTGACACCGCGGCAGGCACGCTCGCCGCGCCGTGGCGGACGCTTGCGGGCGCGCGGGACAAGATTCGTTCCGGCGGACTCAACGACAACCTGAGCGCCGACCTGGGAGTCTGCCTGCGCGGCGGCCGGTACACGATCACCAGCACGTTCCAGCTCACCGATGAGGACTCGGGTTCCAACAACCGCAAGGTCGTCTACGCCGCCTACCCCGGCGAGACGCCGGTCGTCGACGGCGGCAAGGCCGTCACCGGGTGGACCCAGGTCGCAGGCAAGTCCTACTGGAGCGCGAACGTCCCGACGTCGAGCGGGTTCGCGTCCTACTTCCGCCAGCTCTACGTCAACGGCACGCGCGCCCAGCTCGCGATCAGCAAGCCGATCACCGGGTCGGCCTGGTACAACAACCCGGCCACGACAGACTCCATCGACGGCATCGTGGTCCCCACCGCGAGCCTGAAGACCTACACCAACCCCACCGCCGCGCGGCTGTTCCACGTGGGCACCGGCTTCAAGGCCGACTACTTCCCAGTGGTCGGGTTCACCGCCAGCGGGACGAACACCAACATCGGGCTCCAGCAGCCGTACATGCAGGCCCGCTACAACCGCGGCACGAACACGATCAACTACAACCACACCTTCTACGTGCAGAACGCGTTGGAGGAGCTGGACAGCGCGGGGGAGTGGTACCTCGACCAGGCCGCCGACAAGGTCTACTACCAGCCGCGCGCGGGCGAGAGCATGGCGACCGCGTCGGTGTACGCCCCGGTCGTGGAGTCCCTGGTGAAGGTGACCGGCGCGAGCGGCACGCAGAAGGCGCACGACATCGCCTTCGACGGCCTGGTGTTCGAGCACGGCAACTGGGCGCTGCCCGGAACGACGTTCATCGGCGGGTCGCAGGCGGAGGCGCTCTACATCGCGGGCCCGGGTCAGCCGGTGGGCGCGTACAACGACGAGGTGCCCGGCAACCTGTGGCTGACCAACACCGACAAGATCGGGTTCGTCAACAACATCGTCCGCAACTCCGCCAACGGCGGACTGCACATGCGCAGCGGGGCGAGCAACACGACCGTCACCGGCAACCAGTTCTACAACCTCACCGCCGCCGGTGTGATCGTCGGTCGCTGGAATGACTTCGACGTCGCCGCGGACCAGCGCACGAAGAACACAATGGTCAGCAACAACGTGGTCTACGACGTCGGTGACGACTACATGCAGGGCACCGGCATCAGCATCATCAACTCCTACGCCACCACGGTCACCCACAACCTGGTCCACGGCATCGCCTACAGCGGCATCCACCAGCGCCAGTCCCAAGAGTTCGGGATCCAGGAGGGCGTCGACGGCATCGGCAACACCATCATCAGCTACAACAAGGTGATCAATGGTGGTGACAAGAAGATGTGGGGCATGCACGACAACGGGTCGATCTACACCTTCGGCGCGGTGCCGGGCACGAACATCCACCACAACCTGGTCCAGAAGGTCACCAACGGCCGGGCCTACATGAACGACAACCAGTCCTACCAGACCAGGTGGGACGACAACGTCGCTGACGGAGGCGTGTTCTCCGCGTACACGGCAGTGCGCTCACCCGCGTCGGTCTACGCGGCCCGCAACTACACCACGACCTCGTCGGGCACGAGCTACGCCAACTTCATCTTCGACGTCGACGGCGCGCCGCACGTGGTGACCAACGGGGCGTGGCCCGCCGCGGCGCAGACCATCATGGCGGGCGCGGGCCTCGAGGCGGCGTACGCGGGCCTGGCAGCGAAGGTGCCCAGCTACAACCTCGCCGACTACGCCACGGTGGCCGCCGTCGGCGGTGGTCTCCCCACGGATCCCTCGAAGCTGTGGGACGGCGTGCCTGAGACCGGTGAGGTGAGCGCGACTGGAAGCGAGGCCTGGGTGCAGTACGACTTCCCGCGTGACTACCAGGGCCTGACGTTCCGCTTCCAGAACGACAACGGCGGCACCTACAAGACCACCGACTGGAAGGTCCAGCGCTGGAGCACATCGCTGAGCTCCTGGGTCGACATCATGGCCTACCAGCCGGTCAGCACGGCGGGACAGGTTCAATACACGCCCGCGAGCAACGTGGCGACCACGAAGATCCGGCTGTACTTCAAGAACACCAACGCGAGCGGCATCGCCGCGGCGCAGGAGTTCACCGTGACCGGCCAGATCAAGCCCTGATCCGATACCGGTGGGCGCGTGATCCACGCGCCCACCGGTGGGTCGCAGTGTGACAACACACCACCCCGCCGTGGGTGCCATTCGACGGGATATGAGACATGCTTATGGCGCCGATTGGGAGCGTTGGAGCGAGGGGTATTTCGATGATGAACCATGTTGATGGGGCCGACGCCTCCTACCGCCCGGGGTACGCGGTGGCGGCTGATCGCATCATCGGCTACATCGAGCAGAACGGGCTCCAGCAGGGCGACCGCCTTCCCACCGAAGCCGACTTCGCCACCATGCTCGGGGTGAGCCGCAGCATCACCCGTGACGCGGTGAAGACCTTGGCCGCCCTCGGTCGGGTCAGCTCCCAGCGCGGGCGCGGCATCTTCGTCGCAGGGGCACCGACGTTCTCCCCGACACTGCGCGGCGAGTTCACACCGACCAACGTGGACGACGTCATGATGCTCTTCGAGTTCCGCGCGATTCAGGAGAAGGCCGCCGCCGAGTTCGCCGCGATCCGCGCGACCCCTGCCGAGCTGATGACGGTCGAACGAGCCCTCGCCGAGTACGCCGCCAATGTCGAGACCCGCGACTACACCGCGCTGTCCTTTTGCGACGTAACCTTCCACACGGCCGTCAACAAGGCTTCCCGCAACCCTTTCCTCGTCGACTCAGCTCAGGCCGCCATGACCCTCCAGCGTGAAGTCGTCTCCGTAGCGTTCGGCGGCTACAGCGGCGGCCCGGTCGAGGCGGCCCTCGAAGAACACACCGCCATTTTCAACGCCATCCGCCACGGCGACGCGGCTGCCGCCGGTGCCGCGGCCGCCGCCCATGTGGACCGCACTCGCCGCGGCTACCAGGAAGAGATCGGCAGGCGAGTCTTCCAGACCGACCTTCAATGACATCGGGACCGTTGGCCGGTATCTGGGTGTTCGTCCAGCGGGCCCCGTCCGGCCGCTCGTGTTCGCGGCCGGACGGCGCCCTGGTGTCGGCGTGTTACCGGCCCTGCAACGCTTTCACGTTGTCACCGAAGGTCCAGTTCTTCGAACCGTCCCAGTTGAGTGACCACGTCATCAGACCCTTGAGGTTGCCTCCGAAACTGTTCCACGCCTGGGCGACCAGCCCGGGCGTCATGTAGCCGCCGCCCGCGCCTGGCTGTGCGGGTAGGCCGGGGACCTGCTTGTCGTAGGGCACGCGGATCGTGGTGCCCTGGATGACGAGGCCCTGGTTCAGGCACTCGGTCTGCTTGACGAAGCCCTGCACGGTCGCGGCTTGGTAGGAATCGCCGCTGCAGCCGTACATGCTGCCGTTGTAGTACTGCATGTTCAGCCACCAGAGCCTGCCGTTGTCCGCGTACTTCTTGATGACCGGCAGGTAGGCGCCCCAGATCGAGCCGTAGGTGACGCTTCCGCCGGTGACGTAGGCGGTCTCGGGGGCCATTGTCAGCCCGAAGTTCGACGGCATCTGGGCGAGCACGCCGTCGATGATGCGGATGAGGTTGGCCTGCGAGGCGGACGGTTGGTTGATGTTGCCCGAGCCGGTGAGCCCGGTCTCGATGTCGATGTCGATACCGTCGAAGTTGTACTTCTTGAGGATCGGAACGATGGTCGCGACGAACTTGTCGGCGACTGTGGCGGAGTTCAGGTCGATCCCCGCGGTGGCGCCGCCGATCGACATGAGAATCGTCTGGCCCGCCGCTTTGGCCTGGCACATCTCCGCAGGGGTGGCGACCCTGACGGTGCTGTCCATGCCGTTCTCCCACAGCGAGGTGCCGTCGGAGCGGATGACCGGGAACGCGGCGTTGAGCACGTTGTAGCCGTGCTGCCGGATCACCGGATTGGTGATGGGCGTCCAGCCGAACGGCGGGTGCACGCCGTTCGACGCGCCGTCCCAGTTCTCCCAGTAGCCGACGAGGACCTTTCCGGAGGGCTTCGACTTCACCGCGCAGGTCTCACCGGGCGGCTCGGTCGTGGTCGGTGGAGTCGTCGTCGGGGGAGTGGTGGTGGGCGG
>DATLIA010000195.1:0-24413 GCA_035540215.1 Actinokineospora sp.
GCGCCGTGCACCTCGCTGCCCAAGCCGGGCGAGGACGCGCGCAGTGGCCGCTGGGCGGGCCAGTCGAAGACCGAGTGCGGATTGCACGGGTAGAGGACATGACACAGACACTTTCGAAGCACCAGGACGCACTCGACCGGCTGGAGTCCGAGGCGATCCACATCTTCCGCGAGGTCGCGGGCGAGTTCGACCGGCCGGTGATCCTCTTCTCCGGCGGCAAGGACTCGACCGTGCTGCTGCACCTGGCGGTCAAGGCGTTCTGGCCCGCGCCGGTCCCGTTCCCGCTGCTGCACGTCGACACCGGGCACAACCTCGACGAGGTCATCGAGTTCCGCGACCGCACCGTCGAGCGCTACGGGCTGCGCCTGGTCGTGGCCAGCGTGCAGGACTTCATCGACGACGGTCGGCTGGAGGAGCGTCCCGACGGGACGCGCAACCCGCTGCAGACCGTGCCACTGCTGGACTCCATCACCAGCAACAAGTTCGACGCGGTCTTCGGCGGCGGTCGCCGCGACGAGGAGCGCGCGCGGGCCAAGGAGCGGATCTTCAGCTTGCGCAACGCCTTCGGCCAGTGGGAGCCGCGCAGGCAGCGTCCCGAACTGTGGAACCTGTACAACGGCAGGCACCGCGCGGGGGAGCATGTGCGAGTGTTCCCGCTGTCCAACTGGACCGAACTCGATGTCTGGCGCTACATCCAGCGCGAGAACATCGACCTGCCCTCGATCTACTTCGCCCACGAGCGCGAGGTCTTCCAACGCGACGGCATGTGGCTGACGGCGGGTCCGTGGTTCGGCCCGAACGCCGATGAGCCGGTGGAGCAGCTGACGATCCGCTACCGGACCGTCGGCGACGGATCGTGCACCGGCGCGATCCGGTCGGACGCGGCGGACATCGAGGCGGTCATCGCCGAGGTGTCGGCCAGCAGGCTCACCGAGCGCGGCGCGACCCGCGCCGACGACCGGCTTTCCGAGGCAGCCATGGAAGACCGCAAGAGGGAAGGCTACTTCTGATGGGGTCAGCACAGCGCGATCTTCCGAATGATCTTTTGCGTTTGGCGACGGCGGGCAGTGTGGATGACGGCAAGTCGACGCTCGTCGGTCGGCTGCTCTATGACACCAAGTCCGTCCTCGCCGACACGCTCGACGCCGTGCACCGCGCGTCCGTCGACAAGGGACTGTCCACTCCGGACCTGTCGCTGCTGGTCGACGGCCTGCGCAGCGAGCGCGAGCAGGGCATCACCATCGACGTGGCCTACCGCTACTTCGCCACGCCCAAGCGTTCCTTCGTGCTCGCCGACACCCCCGGCCACGTGCAGTACACCCGCAACACCGTGACCGGCGCGTCCACCGCGCAGCTCGCGGTGCTGCTGGTCGACGCGCGCAAGGGCGTGCTGGAGCAGACCCGCCGCCACGCCGCCGTGCTCGCCCTGCTGGGTGTGCCGCAGCTGGTGCTCGCGGTCAACAAGATCGACCTGGTGGACTACGACGAGGCCGTGTTCGAGGTCATCGCCAAGGAGTTCACCGACCACGCCACCGCCCTGGGCTACCCGATCGGCTCTGTGCTGTCGATCCCGGTCTCGGCCCTGGTCGGCGACAACGTGGTCGACCGCTCCGCGCACACCGCCTGGTACACCGGCCCGACGCTGCTGGAGCACCTGGAGACCGTGCCGGTCGAACCCGACCCGCACCACGCCGCGTTCCGCTTCCCGGTGCAGTACGTCATCCGCACCAACACCGACGAGCACCGCGACTACCGCGGCTACGCGGGCCAGATCGCCGCGGGCACGGTGGCGAAGGGCGACGAGATCGTGGTGCTGCCCGCGGGCCTGCGCACGACCGTCGCGCGGATCGACACCCCCGATGGCGAGCTCGACGAGGCGGAGGCGGGCCGCTCGGTCACCCTCGTGCTGACCGACGAGATCGACATCTCCCGCGGCGACCTCATCGCGTCGGCCACCGAGTCCCCCGCCGTGACCGACGAGTTCAGCGCGACGCTGGCGTGGCTGTCGGAGAAGGCGCTCAAGCCGGGCGCCCGGGTGCTGGTCAAGCACGGCGCGCGGACCGTCCAGGCGTTCGTCGGCGAGCTGACGACCCGCTTCGACGAGCAGAAGCTGTCCACAGTGGATAGCCCAGAAGAGTTGAAGCTCAACGAGATCGGGCAGGTCGGCATCCGCACCGCGGAGCCGCTCCCGATCGACGACTACTCCGTCAACCGGCGCACCGGGGCGTTCCTGGTGATCGACCCGGCGGACGGATCCACGCTGGCGGCGGGCCTCGTCGGAGCGGGCCTGCGGGCATTGGACGCTGGCGAGAGCTGTATCGGCGGCGGTGAAACCGCCTTCTCGCCTGGTCCGTAGTACTCCCTCCCCACCGAAAGGGCCCATCGTGCAGACCCGCTTGTCCCGACTGGTTGCCGGAACAATCGCTCTCTCCTTGCTCGCTGTCGGCTGCTCGCGCGCCGAGACCCCCGTCGAGTCCGCCCCGGCGGGCCAGAGCACCGATAAGGGCCCCGCGGCCGAGCTGCGGCTGGGCTACTTCCCGAACGTCACGCACGCCTCGGCGCTGATCGGCCTGGAGAAGGGCCTCTTCGCCAAGGAGCTGGGCAGCACCAAGCTCGTCCCGACCAAGTTCAACGACGGTCCGACCGAAGTCAGCGCCTTCCTCGGCGGCTCCCTCGACGCGGGCTTCATCGGCTCCGGCCCGGCCATCAACGCCTTCGCCAAGTCCAACGGCGAGGCCGTGCGCCTGGTCGCGGGCGGCACGTCCGGCGGCGCGCAGCTCGTGGTGACCGCAGACATCAGCAAGCCGGAGGACCTGGTCGGCAAGACCGTCGTCACCCCGGCGCTGGGCAACACGCAGGACGTCTCGCTGAAGAAGTGGCTGTCGGACAAGGGCCTCAAGGACAAGGTCCAGGTCACCAACCGGGAGAACGCCCAGACCCTCGACGCGTTCAAGAAGGGCGAGGTGCAGGCCGCGTGGCTGCCCGAGCCGTGGTCGTCGCGGCTGGTGCTCGACGCGGGCGCGAAGGTCCTGCTCGACGAGAAGGAACTGTGGCGCGACGGCAAGTTCCCGACCACCGTCCTGCTGGTCCGCACCCAGTTCCTCAAGGACCACCCCAAGTCCGTCGAGGCACTGCTGCGCGGACTGCTGGCGTCCAACGAGTACGCCAAGTCCAACGACGCCGACGCCAAGGCCGCGGTGAACAAGCAGCTTGAGGCTCTCACCGGCAAGGGGCTCAACGCCAAGGTCATCGACCGGGCGTTCACCTCGATCACGCTCGACCCGGACCCGCTGGCGAGCACGTTCCCGCAGCTGGCCAAGGACGCCGTGACCGCGGGCATCGCGCAGAAGGAGACCGACCTGTCCGGCTTCGTGGACCTCAGCGCGCTCAACGCGGTCCTCAAGGCAGCGGGCAAGCCGGAAGCCAACGCAGCGGGCCTGGACAAGAAGTAGCCGTGACGACCGAGGAAGGCAGGCGAACCATGACCGCGACGCTCGAGACCCCCGCGCCCACCGCCACCGACGCTGTGGTGCGGCTGACCGGTGTCCGCAAGTCCTTCGGTCATGGCGCGCGCGCCGTGACCGCTCTTGACGGGATCGACCTGACCGTCGCCCCCGGCGAGTTCGTCTGCCTCCTCGGCGCGTCCGGCTGCGGCAAGACCACCGTGCTCAACCTGGTGGCCGGGCTCGACAAGCCGACCTCCGGCGACATCGAGCTGTCCACCACCCGCCCGGCGGTGATGTTCCAGGAGGCCGCGCTCATGCCGTGGCTGACCGCCGCGCGCAACGTCGAACTGCCGCTGCGTCTGGCCGGTGTCGGCCGGGCGGAGCGGCGCGAGAAGACCGCTGACCTGCTGGACCTGGTCCGCCTCGGCGGCGTCGGCGACAAGCGTCCGCACGAGCTGTCCGGCGGCATGCGCCAGCGCGTCGCGCTGGCCCGCGCGCTGGCGTCGGCCATCGCGGGCAACGCGGGCGAGGCGTCGTCGCTGCTGCTGATGGACGAGCCGTTCTACGCGCTCGACGCGATCACCCGCGACGTGCTGCAGGGTGAGCTGCTGCGCGTGTGGGAGGCGATCGGCGCGGCGGTCATCTTCGTCACCCACGACGTGCGCGAGGCCGTCCGCCTCGGCCAGCGCGTCGTGCTGCTGTCGTCCAAGCCGGGCCGGGTCGTGCAGGAGTGGAACGTCGACGGGCTTTCGCCCGCCGCCGAGTCCGAGGCCATCGCCAAGATCAACACCCGCCTGCGGGAGGTGATCAGCAGCCATGCTGCAGCATGACGTGTCCACCCAGGACAGCGAGGCCGCCGTCGAGGCGGGCCTCGACGCCCTGGACACCCCGCCGACCACCGCGCGGTCGGCGAACCGGCGCAACACGCTGCGCACGGTGCTGGCGCCCATCGTCGCCCTTATCGCGGTCGTCGCGATCTGGCAGTTCCTCTGGTCCCGGGCGATCTGGCCCGAGTACCAGCTGCCGTCGCCGGTGGCGGTGTGGGACCAGATCCAGAAGGTGATCCAGAACGGGCAGGTGTGGGAGTTCCTCTGGGTCTCCGTGCACCGCGCGGTCATCGGGTTCCTGATCTCCGTGGCCGTCGCCACGCCGCTCGGCCTGCTGCTGGCCAAGGTGCCGCTGGTCCGGGCCGCGCTCGGGCCGCTGATCTCGGGCCTGCAGAGCCTGCCGTCGGTGGCCTGGGTGCCCGCGGCCGTCCTGTGGTTCGGTCTGACCGACGCCGCGATCTACACCGTCGTGCTGCTCGGCGCGGTGCCGTCGATCGCCAACGGGCTCGTCGCGGGCATCGACCAGATCCCGCCGATCCTGCCCCGCGTCGGCAAGGTCCTCGGCGCCGGTCGGCTCGACACGGCCCGCTTCATCCTGCTGCCCGCCGCGCTGCCCGGCTACCTCGCCGGACTCAAGCAGGGCTGGGCGTTCTCGTGGCGGTCGCTGATGGCCGCCGAGCTGATCGCGACATCGCCGCAGCTCGGGTTCGGCCTCGGGCAGTACCTGCACAACGGCATGTCCCTGTCGGACATGTCGATGGTGATGGCGGGCATCCTGCTGATCTTCTTCGTCGGCGTCGGCATCGAGCTGCTGATCTTCCGGCCGCTGGAGCGCACGGTGCTGCGGGCCCGCGGGCTCACCGGGGCACTGTGACGCCGCCGCTCATCGCGGTCGCGCACGGCAGCCGCGACCCGCGCTCGGCCGCCACGGTGGCGGAACTGCTCGACGTCGTCCGCGAACAGCGCCCCGACCTCGACGTGCACGGCGCGTTCCTCGACCTGTCGGCGCCGCTGCTCACCGACGTCCTGACCGACCTGCACAACCAGGGCCACCGCGACGTCGTGGTCGCGCCGCTGCTGCTGGGCCGGGCGTTCCACGCGCGAGTCGATCTGCCCGCGCTGATCGCAGAGGCGGAGTCGCGGCTGCCGCTGCTGTCGGTGACGGTGACCGATGTGCTCGGCCCCGACGCCCGGCTGGAAGCCGCCGCGCTGCGCAGGCTCGCCGAGATCGGCGTGACCCCGGGCGACCCGGACCTCGGCGTCGTACTGGCCGCGACCGGTTCGTCGCACGCGCCCGCCAACGCCCGCGTGCACGAAGTCGCCGACCGGTGGGCCAGGGTCATGGGCTGGTCCGGAGTCCGCGCGGCCTTCGCGTCGGCGGCCGAGCCGGACGTGTCCGCGACCGTCGCCGCCCTCCGCGCCCGCGGCGCGAAGCGGATCGCCGTGGCGTCCTGGTTCCTAGCACCGGGCCTTTTGCCCGACCGGGTGATCGCGCAGGCGGGACCCGCGGTCCGGGTCGCCGCTCCCCTCGGTGCGACGGTCGAGGTCGCGGACCTGATCCTGCACCGATACGACTCGGCCCGATGGGCGAACGTCCGCACCGCGTGATGGACTATGGCCCATGCTGCGGCCACTCCGACAGGTTCTCGATGACCTCGGGCGCGTAGATTCCCTGAAGCAGGCACTTGGATCCATGCCGGCCTCCGGCCATGAATGGGACGACGACCCTGCAGGCTGGGTTCGCGAGCAGCGCACCGATCGCGCGGCGAGTCGAGCTGAGCAGACACATTCGACACGACCGTGCTTGTCGACGCGGCCGCCCGGCGGCTGAACGCCTACGCGAATTGATCTCCAACAGAGCAGTGCTCGCCACCACCGCGATTAACGCGGAAGAGATCTACCGTGGCCTCCGCCCGAACGAACTCGACTCGGCGCAAGCCCTTTTCAGGGCCATTCGCGTGCTTCCGGTTCGCCGCGAGGACGCCGAACTGGCGGGCACCTGGCGACGTGAGTTCTCCTCCCGAGGCGTCACATTGCACCAGGCTGACTGCTTGATCGCGGCCACCGCGGTCGGAGCGAACGCGCGGCTCGCGACCGGCAACGCCAAGGACTTCCCCATGGACGACCTCATCGTCGAGGAGTGGCCGGTCGGCAAGTGAGTCGGCCCGCCCGATCCGCCCCCACCAGCGCGTTCGCAGCGCTTGACTCAGTCCTGCCATTGGCGTAACGGCTGAGTCTGAACGGACGAGTTTCCAGGCATACCCTCCTGCCTGGAAACCGCCGTGGAACACGACACCGACCTAATCGACGCAGCCGGACTGCGCGAGGTCCTCACACCGCACCAGCCATTCGGCCCCGGCCACACCGAGGCCATCGACCACTTCGGCCACGAACTGGCCCAACAGCTGACAAAGGCCTTCGGCAGCGAGCCGGAGATCTTCGACCTGGCGTCGGGCAACGGCAGCGGCGCCACGACGTCGAGGTGCGCCACCTGCGCCCGCGCGTAGTTGGGGTAAACGGGCGTAACACATATCCACCCACTTGGCGGCGCGCCGACTGTCCGGGGGGACTCATCGTGGCCCGGGCGGGTGATCCACATGGCGGACGGGTCGTCGATGATCACCTGCTTGCCGCAACCCGCAAGAGATGAATCGGGTTCATCGTTTCGGACAGTTGTCGACCGGAAATCTGCCGATACCGTGAGAACTTGACCTGAAAGCTACTCACAAGTAAATATCTCGTTGCCGCGGCTGATCCACCCCGAAACGTTGTCCACCAGCACATTCGAGGTGACCCGAGATGACATCGACCCTGCGTCGAGCCCTGTCCATCGCCGCCCTAGTGGCCGTGCCGATCGTGGCGTTCGCGCCACTGGCGGCGGCCGTGCCGACCACCGTCAACTTCGCCTGCCAAGGCAGCACGCCCATCGGGCCGCAGAACTTCACGCTTCAGCAGAACGCCGAGGTGACCGCGCCCGCCACGGTCGCGCCCGGCGGCGCGCTGAGCATCGTGATCGACCCCGCGCCGAACACGATCCCGGCGAGCGTCAACGGCTACACCGTGCGCCGGGTGCACACGATGGCGCTCAAGGTGCCGATCCCGGCGAACACCACCTACATCTCGGCCACGCTCTCCGGCGGGTCGAACGTGGGGACGACGGCGATCAGCGTGGCCAACGGGGTGGCCACGATCACCGCGACCGGCCCGATCAACGGCGGCGCGACGTTCGAGCTGCCGACCGTCACCGCGAACCTGACGGCGGGGGCGTCCGGGACCATCCAAACCACGCTGTACGGGACCAGCTACACCAACCCCGGCCTGACCTTCACCGCCGTGGTCCGCTCGTTCCTCGGTGACATGAACGTGCCCACCAAGTGCTATCCGAACCCCAACCCGGTGATCACGACTACGACCATCGCGTGACGCGCGGCCGTGCCGAGCCACCCCCGGGGCTCGGCACGGCCCGTTCTAGGCGCTGTCCTGCGAGCTCGGTGTGCGGGATCCGTGATCCGGGTGGTTCCTGGGCGTGCGGGCGGGGAAGCCGCTCGTACTGGGTGTACTTGGGCTTTCCGCCCGTGCGGCCAGGGTCCGCCCGGGCGCGGATAGCGCGCGCCGGGCTCGCAGGACAGCGCCTAGGGTGACGCTCATGGCTGACGAGTTGGTGCACTACGACGTGTCCCGCGGCATCGCCCGGATCACGCTGGACTCCCCGCACAACCGCAACGCGCTGTCCCGGCAGCTGCGCGGCGAGCTGCGCGACCACCTGACCACCGCGATCGCCGACGACGCCGTGCGCGTGGTCGTCGTCGACCACACCGGCCCGGTGTTCTGCGCGGGCATGGACCTCAAGGAAGCGGGCGGCGCGTCCTCCGGCGACCAGGGCGTCAACGAGTTCCCGGCGATCCTGGAGCAGATCTGGACCAGCCCGAAGCCGGTCGTGGCGAAGCTGGCCGGACCGGCCCGCGCGGGCGGCGTCGGCATCGTGGCCGCGTGTGACATCGCGGTGGCGGTCGACAGCGCGACGTTCGCCTTCACCGAGGTCCGCATCGGCGTCGTGCCCGCGATCATCTCCGTGACCGTGCTCCCCCGGCTGCTCCCCCGCGCCGCGCACGAGTTGTTCCTCACCGGCGAGTCCTTCGACGCGCACCGCGCGGTGCAGATCGGGCTCATCAACTCCGCGGTCCCGGCCGACGGCCTCGACGCCGAGGTCGACCGCTACACCGGCATGCTGGCGATGGGCGGCCCGATCGCGCTGGCGGCGACCAAGGAGATGCTGCGCCGCACGCCCGCGGCCGACATGTCGACGGACTTCGCCGAGATGCTGAAGCTGTCGGCGGGCTTCTTCGCGAGCCCGGAAGGCCAGGAAGGCATCACGGCGTTCGCGCAGAAGCGCAAGCCGAACTGGGTTCCGGCCGACTAGAACGCGCGGTGCCCCAGTGCACGAGGCACTGGGGCGCCGGTTTCAGCCAAAGTCACCTGAGGCGGGCGGCGACGGCGGAGACCCACAGCATCGCGGTGATCACTCCGACGGCCAGGACCAGTGAGCCCGCCGCGGCTCCCGACATCGCCCACACGTTGCCGACGAGCGCGGCCGTTCCCGCGACCCGGGAAGCGACGGCGGCGCGACGGTCGCCGCGGCGGCTGAAGTGGCGGCCGAGGACGTAGCAGGCCGCGATCAGGGCGATGAAGGTGATCGAGCCCGCGGCGAGGTGCGCGCCCGCGTGCCAGCTCAGCGTCGTGGGCGCGCCGAACGGGGTGCCGACCGGGAAGCCGTCACCCGGGTCCATCACGAAGGCCCCGGCGGCGATCATGCCGAAGCCGCTGACCGCGACCAGGCGGGGAATCCAGCGGCTCGCGGGCAGCGCACGACGGAATCCGATCGCGCCGATGACGGTCAGCACGCCCGCGACCAGGAAGTTCGCGATCTGCAGCCACCCGAGGTCGCCGTTGCTCAAGGCGCTCAGCGGGTGCCGGGTGAGGTCGAAGCCCTCACGGGTGGCGGCTTGGGCCAGCGACACCGACGCCCACAGCGGCGCCGCGACGGCGGCGCAGGTGAGCAGGGTGCGGGTGTTCGTGGGGGTCAGGGTGGCGGTCATGGCCGGGCCTCTCGTCGTGGTGTTCCTGCTGGGACACCACCACGTCGAATCAGCAATGTGACAGGGAACGGGTAGATTCCCTGTCACATCGCTGGTTCGACGTCGGCATGTCAGCCACCGCGATCACGAACCAAGGAGCACGACATGCGTTTTCTGATGACGTCCCGGGCCACCGACACCACCCCCGAGCCCGACGAGACGCTGTTCGTCGAGATGGGCAAGTTCATCGAGGAGCTGAGCGCCGCGGGCGTCCTGCTGGCCACCGGCGGCCTCGAACAAGGCGGCGTGCGGATGACGTCGACCGGCGGCGAGATCACGCTGACCGACGGGCCGTTCACCGAGGCCAAGGAGGCCATCGCGGGCTTCGCGCTGGTGGAGGTCCGATCCCGCGAGGAAGCCGTCGAGCTGGGACGCCGGTTCCTCAAGATCACCGGTGACGGCTCCAGCACCATCCAGGAGGTCTACGGCGCATGACCACCGGCGAGCACCGCCCTCCCCGACCGGGTGCGGGCGGTGCTGTCAGTCGCACGATCGACGCGGTCTGGAAACTCGAGTCCGCGAAGATCATCGCGGGGTTGACCCGGCTGGTCCGCGACGTCGGCCTGGCCGAGGAACTGGCGCAGGACGCGCTCGTCGCCGCGCTCGAGCAGTGGCCCGCGTCCGGGGTTCCGGACAACCCGGGCGCGTGGCTGATGGCGATCGCCAAGCGCCGCGCGATAGACCACATCCGGCGCGCGCGGCGGCTGGAGAGCAAGCAGGAACAGCTCGCCCACGAGCTGGACCAGCCCGCGGAACCCGACCGTGACGATGTCCTGCGGCTGATCTTCATCACCTGCCATCCGGTGCTGCCCACCGCCGCACGGGTCGCGCTGACCCTGCGACTGGTCGGCGGGCTCACCGCGGCCGAGATCGCCCGGGCGTTCCTGGGCACCGAGCAGGTGATCGCCCAGCGGATCGCCGCGGCCAAGCGAACGCTCGCCGACGCGCGGGTGTCGTTCGAGCTGCCCGACGGCGCCGAGCGGCTGTCCTCGGTGCTCGACGTGATCTACCTGATCTTCAATGAGGGCTACTCGGCGACGTCCGGGACCGACCTCATCCGGCTGGACCTCTGCCTGGAGGCGCTGCGCCTCGGCAGGCTGCTCGCCGAGTTGGCGCCGCGCGAGGCCGAGGTGCACGGATTGGTGGCCCTGATGGAGATCCAGGCCTCCCGTTCGGCGACCCGCACCGATTCGGCGGGCGCGCCCGTCCAGCTGCACGAGCAGGACCGCGGCCGCTGGGACCAACTGCTCATCCGACGCGGGTTCACCGCGATGCTGCGCGCCCGCGACCTCGGCGGTCCGCCGGGGCCGTACGTCCTGCAGGCCGCGATCGCGGTGTGCCACGCGCAGGCCCGCATCGCCGACGACACCGACTGGGCGCAGATAGCCACCCTGTACGCGGCGCTGGCCCAGTTGCTGCCGACGCCGGTCGTCCACCTCAACCGGGCGGTCGCGGTCGGCAAGGCGGACGGGCCGCAGGCAGGCCTCGACCTGGTGGACGGCCTGCTCGACGACCCCGCGCTGCGCGACTACCATCTGCTGCCCGGCGTGCGCGGCGACCTGCTCGTCCATTTGGGACGGTTCGCCGACGCGCGGCTCGAGTTCGAGCGCGCCGCCTCGCTCGCGCGCAACGCCGCCGAACGGGACTTCCTCCGCCGACGCGCCGACCAGCTTCCCGCCGACGAGCCGGTGACCGCCACGCTCGGCGGCGCGGCCCACGACTTCCTCGCCCGCGACGACCTGGACGCGCAGACCGTCCGCTCCTACGGCCAGACCATGCGCCGCCTGTGCGTGGCCCTGGGCGAGAAGCTGCCGCTGACAGCACTGACGGCGGACACGGTGACGCGGACGTTCGAGACCGCGTGGGGCACCGCCGCCCCGGCCACGTGGAACCGGCACCGCGCGACCATCCGATCCTTCGGCGCGTGGGCGGCGCTGGACGACCTCGCCACCGGGCTCGACCGCCGCGCCGAGACCCGGCGGGCGGTGTCCTCGATCGAGATGGTCGAACTGGACGAGCTGTGCGAACGGCCCGACATCAGGCTGCGTGACCGAGTCCTATGGCGACTCCTACACGAATCCGGCGCGGCGATCCGGATAGTCCTATCGCTCGACGTCGACCAACTCGACCTCGATGATCGCCGCGCCCGCGTCGCAGGCACCTGGGTGAGCTGGCGCGCGGCAACCGCCCGCCTGCTCCCCGACCTCATCAGTGACCGGACCAGGGGCCCGCTGTTCCTGGCCGACCGCAGACCGGCCCCCGCCAGACCCGTCGAGCAGGCTGACCTGTGTCCCGACACAGGCCGCCGCCGTCTGTCCTATGAGCGCGCCGAATACCTGTTCAAGCAGGCGACCGGTGAGCGCTACACGCTGCGCGGACTCAGGCTTGGTCGCGGGCGATGACGAGTTCGAGCGTGTGGGCACTGCCCGCCGCGCCCTCGACCGCGTCGTCGAGCACCTCGCGGATCGCGCGGTATCCGGGCGGGTCGGCCTTGGCCAGGATCTGCGAGTGGGTCCAGATCAGCACGTGGTGGTCCGGGGGCAGCCACGACAGGTCGGTCAGGCAGTCGTAGAGCCCGTCGAGGTTGTGGCCGAACCATTCCGGGAACCTCAGCGCGTCCGCGAGCGCGGTGAACATGGCCCGCTTGCTGCGGATCTTCGTGCCGTCCAGCACGTGTTCGATCATCGGGTCGGATCCACGACGACGAACGACCCGTAGTGGTCGGCGGTGTAGTACAGCTCGTTCTCCGACCCGGCGATCAGGCGGCGGGCGCCCCGATCAGGGCTTCCTGGCGTTGGCACGGTGTACTCCCGGTAGTAGCCCGAGGACTTCGCGGGCAGCAGCTTCTCGCGGTTCTGGAACGTCGTGCCGTCGTTGCGCGGGTACGGGAACGGGCCGCCGCGCTGGATGAGCGCCCACGTGTCGGCCGCCTGCGCGGGCAGCTCGGACAGCGGGCGGACCGACATCCCGGACGCCGCTCCCGGGACCGCGACCGAGCCGGCCGACGCGGTCGCCGGGGCGGCCGCGGGCTCGTCGGAACCAAGGTCGCGGACCAGCCAGCCCGCGAGGACCAAAACGACTAGGCCGACGAGCGCGGCGGTGATGCGTTTTCTCGAACCCACCCCGCCAGCCTACGAATCCGTGTTGGCGCGCGACCCCAGTGGGTGCTCGGCGCGGGTCCGGCCGAAGCGGGCGCGGGCGAAGTGGATGCCCCAGTCGACGCCGCGGTCGATGATCCAGGCCGCCACCACACACAGCGGCAGCAGAACGGCCATCACCAGGGTGAACTGCAGGGCGAACGGGAGCTGGATGACCCACAGCTCGACGTCATCCCACCAGTCAGGCACATCCAGCAGAGTAGACCTTGGCCACTTCTGTGCGGCGCGGCCCCTTCATGGTCGATATGTTGCGGCCATGTTCGCCGTCTACGCAGCCGCGCCCAGTCCAGAAGACCCACTGGCCTCGCTCACCATCGGGGAGCGCCCGGAGCCGGAGGTCCCCGACGGCTGGGTGGCCGTGACGGTCAAGGCGGCCAGCCTCAACATGCACGACCTGTGGACGCTGCGGGGCGTGGGCATCAAGGCCGAGTCGTTCCCGATGATCCTGGGCTGCGACGGCGCGGGCACGCTCGCCGACGGCACCGAGGTCGTGCTGCACTCGGTCATCGGCGACCCGGCCTGGGCAGGCGACGAGACACTCGACCCGAGGCGCACGCTGCTCACCGAGAAGCACCAGGGCACCTTCGCCGAGACCGTCGTGGTCCCCGCCCGCAACGCGCTGCCCAAGCCCGCCGGGCTGAGCTTCGCCGAGGCCGCGTGCATGGGCACGGCGTGGCTGACCGCCTACCGGATGCTGTTCGTGAAGTCCGAGCTGCGGCCCGGTCAGACGATGCTGGTCCAGGGCGCGTCCGGCGGTGTGTCGACCGCCCTGATCGAGCTGGGCAAGGCCGCGGGCATGCGCGTCTGGGTCACCGGCCGCACCGAGGAGAAGCGCGCGCTGGCCGCCGAGCTGGGCGCGCACGCGACGTTCGAGTCGGGCGCCCGCCTGCCGGAGAAGGTCGACGCGGTGTTCGAGACCGTCGGCAAGGCCACCTGGTCGCACTCGATGAAGGCGCTCAAGCCGGGCGGGATCATCGTCGTCTCCGGCTCCACCAGCGGCCCGGACCCCAGTGCCGACCTGCAGCGACTGTTCTTCCTGCAGCTGCGCGTGGTCGGCTCGACCATGGGCACGCGCGAGGAACTTGGCGATCTGCTGCGCTTCTGCGACCTGGCCGGGATCAAGCCGAAGATCGGCGCCCAGCTCGCGTTGTCGCAGGCCAGGGAGGGTTTCGAGCAGATGCTGAACGGCGAGACCGCCGGGAAGATCGTCTTCGCCAGGTGAACCGCCGCCGGTTTGTTACCGGCGCGTGTCGAGACTTTTTCGGGTTCGCCACCTAGCCTCTGTCGCTATGTCGTCCATTCGAGTGAACCAGCGCACAGTTGGCGGGGTGCGGACCAGGGTGCTGTCGGTGGGCAGACGCCCCCGCGTCGTGCTGCTGCACGGGTTCGGCGACTCGGCGGACACCTGGCGAGGCGTGCTCGCGGACTTCGCCGAGCGCGGGCTGGCCGCCATGGCGGTCGACCAGCCCGGCTTCGGCGAGGCCGACGACCTGGCCCCCGGCCCGATCCTGCCCCAGCTCGACACGTTCCTGGCCGACCTGGTCTGCTCGCGCGGCGGCCCGGTGGTCCTGGTCGGCAACTCGATGGGCGGCACGGCCGCGCTGCGCGCCGCGCAGAACCCGGCCCTTCCCCTGGCCGGTGTGGTCTCCATCGCCGCGCCCGGGCTGCACGACTCGTGGATGCTGCGCGCTCTGGGCACGAACGCGCTCCCGGTCTGGCTCTACTCCGCGCTGCCCGTGCCCGCCGTCGCGGTCCGGACCGTCGCGTCGGCGGTCATCCCGCGGATCCTCTACGCGCGCCCCGGCTCGGCCTGCCCGGACACCGTGGCCCGCTTCGCCGGGCTGGTCCGCGACGACCGGTCGACCAAGGCGCTGCTGGCCAAGGGCCAGGTCCTGCTGTCGGAACTCCGCGACGCCTACCAACCGCACGAGATCCGCTGCCCGCTCACCGTGGTCGTCGGCCGCAAGGACAAGCTCGTGGCCACCCAGTCCGGACAGCGCCTGCACGCCGAGGTCCCGCACAGCACCCTGCGCGTCGTCGATGATTGGGGCCACTGCCCGCAGCTCGACGACCCCGCCGGGACCGCCGACCTCATCGCCGAGTTCGTGCTGGGCACCCGAGAGCGGACGCTGGTGTCCTAAGTCTTTGGGCAACCGCACAACGTCCACATAAGACGAAACCCGCCAGAACCTAATTCGTTCGCGAGACCCGCTTCGCCAAACGAGTCGCGGCTTCATCGAATTCACCGAGAATGGCGTGGACGAGTTCGGCGACCGGCATTTCGCGGGCGAGTGGATAGCCCTGCCCAGCCCACAGCGCCATCGCCTCCTGATCACCGGCACGCGCGGCGGCGGCCCGCACCGGACGGGTCAGGTGGTGGATCTCTGGGTAGGCCGCCGGGGCGTGCGGTCCGTACTCGGTGATGAACCGGTTGGCCATCCCGCGCGCGGGTCGTCCGCTGAACGCGCGGGTGACCACGGTGTCGCGCTCCCCCGCCGCGAGCGCCGCCCGGTGCGCGGGCAGGGTGCCTGCCTCGGGACACCGCAGGAACGCCGTGCCCAGCTGCGCGGCGATCGCGCCCGCGGCGATCACGGCCGCCACATCGGCGCCGTGCATGAGCCCGCCGGTCGCGATCAGCGGTTGGTCTGTCGCCGCGGCGATGAGCCCCAACAGCGGGAGCAGGTCATAGAGCTGGATCTCGTTGGCGAACGACCCGCGATGCGCGCCCGCGGCCCCGCCCTGGACACAGAGCATGTCCACCGCATGAGCCGCGCGCGCTTCCACGGGCGTGGTGACGGTCGCGACCGTGGTGACGGCCGCCGCCCGCAGCCGGGCGAGGTCGGCGGGCGTCGGCAGGCCGAAGGTGAACGACACCACCCCGACGCGGGCGTCGAGCACGACGTCGAGTTTGGCGGCGAACTCGTCGTCGTCCCACTCGGGACGCCCCACCTCGGTCCCCAGCCGGGCGGCTTCGCGACTTACCAGGTCGCGGTAAGGCGCGAGGTCGTCGGTCGAAGCGTCGCCCGGCACGAACAGGTTGACGCCGAACGGCCCGCCCGTGAGCGCGCGGGTCGCCTCGATCTGGGTCCGCAGGGCATCGGCGGTGAGATACCCGGCGGCGAGGAAGCCGAACGCGCCCGCCTCGACGGCGCCCGCGACCAGCTCAGGTGTGCTCGGCCCACCCGCCATCGGCGCGACGATCAGCTCAGCGATCACCCTGCGACCCTAGCCGCCGCAGCTGCTGCCCCCGCCACAGCTGCTGCCGCTGCTGCAGCTCGAACTCGAACTCGAACTGGAACACGAGCTGGACGAGCTGGAGCACGAGCTCGACGAGCAGCCACTGCCACAGCCACTGCTGTCCGAACCGAACGTCGGCCTGCCGCTCATCGCGAACGCCGCGCTGAGGTCAGCGTCGGGATAGGCGGTCAGACCCCAGATGGCCACCGGGCCGAGCACGGCGAAACCGGCCATCGTCCCGACCCCGACCGTGCGCGGGTACTGCGACCGCGCGTTGAGCAGCGCCGACCGGCCGCGCGCGGTGACCCGGCTGCGGGCGCGGCCGAGGATCACCCGGCAGATACCCCAGATGAACAGCGTGCCGATCATGGAGAAGAGCAGCAGCAGACTCGGCCTGCCGAGCTTGAAGCCGTTGATCACCCGGTAGAGGCCGACCAGGAGGACCACGAAGAACAGCCAGTGCACCTTGTTGAGCCTGCGCTGGCGGTGCACCGAGGTCATGAACCCGCGCGTGGTCAGCGTGTCGACCATCCGCCTGCCCAGAGCACTGTTCGCCAGGCCGAACGTCGCGAACCGCGGCAGCTTGCCCGAGGTCGGCACCCGCCCCAGCACGAAGTCCTGCACCTCGTCGGCCGGGCCGGGCCCGCCATGCGGCCGGGACACATCACCACCGCGGTTTACCCGGATGGCGCCGCGCGATACCAAGCCCGCCATCGCGGTCTGCTCGACCCGCAGCGGCCCCGCCGCCAGCAGGGCCAGGTCATAGGGGCTCAGGTCACCGCGGTCGTGCGGGTCGCCGGACGACGCCGTCCGCGCCCTGATCTTGGCGATGACGACCAGGACCACGACGAGTCCCACTGCCAGCCAATAGATCCTCAAGAACTCCGGTCCGGACAGTCCCCATGGTTCGTCCACCGCGGCCTCCCTCCCTGTCGCACTGTCACCAGGACGTGCGTGATCGACGTGCGGTTCCAGCCCTGTTGGTTAGATTTTCGGCATGTTCACCGTCGATGACGCCATCAGCATCGCCCGCGCGGCTCACCAGGGCCAGGTCGACAAATCCGGCCGACCCTACATCGGCCACCCGCTGCGCGTCATGGGCCGGGTGAGCGGCGACCACGAGCGCATGACAGCGGTGCTGCACGACGTCCTGGAGGACACCCATGTCACGGCGGACGACCTGGTCGCGGCGGGCTGCCCGGAGCCGGTCATAGCCGCCGTGATGGCCATCAGCAAGGTCCCCGGCGAGGACCAGAAGACCTACCTGACACGAGTCGCGGCCAACCCGATAGCGCTAACGGTGAAGTTCGCCGACATCGCCGACAACTCCTCTCCGGAGCGGCTGCGCTACCTGGACGAACACACCCAGGAACGCCTGCGGGCCAAGTATCAGGCCGCGCTGGCGTTCCTGGGTGCGGGCTGACGGGCCGAGGGGGCAGCTCGGCCCGTCAGGTTCGGTCAGCCGTTGTCGATGGTGAACTGCTCGACGCCGCACGCCGAGGTCGTCGCCTCGTTGTTCGTGTCACCGCTGTAGGTGACCAGCCACCGCCAGGTGCCCTCGGCGGAGGCGTAGAACGTCGCGTTCGTCGTCGGGTAGGTGCCGTTGCCGGACACCGAGACCGTCTCGGACAGCGCCGGTGTGCCCGCGCAGGTCGCGTCGGCCGGGCTGAACAGCTTGAAGGTGATCGACCCGCCCGCTGTCGCGGTCGCGCCGGTCAGCGTCGAACTGTCGTTGGGCAGCAGGTTCTGCGCGGTCGTCATCCCGGGCTGGGCCTTGTTGATGACGACGATCTCGCTCGTGCAGACACTGACGGCGGCGTTGTTGTTCGTGTCGCCGCTGTAGTTGACCTGCCAGTAGAAGGTCCCGGCGGAGTTGAACGTGATCCCGTTGGAGTTGGGCACGACCCCGTTGGTGACGTTCACCGTGCCCGCGGCCTGCGGGTTCAGCGAACAGCCGGTGTCGCTGTAGACGGTGTAGGTCGCGGTCCCGCCCGCGTTCGCGGAGGCACCGGTCAGCGTCGCCGTGTCGTGCACCGTCGTCCCGATCGGCGCGGACGTCGTCGAGAGGATCGTGGCGATGCTCGGGCTCAGCTTGGTGTGGTTGGTGTAGACGCAGTCGACCAGCCCGTCACCGGCCATGGTGATGGTCGCGACCGCGCCGTTGGTGGACACGCTGGTACCCGCACCATCGGCCGTGCAGCTCAGGCTCTGCAGCGTCCAACCCGCGGGCGGAGCCGACTCGGTCACGGTGTAGGCCCCGGAGGCGACGCTGGTGTAGGACCGGGTGCCACCGTTCGACAGGTTGAAGCCAGATGGGCTCAGGCCACCGGTGGTCGTGTAACCGAACGTGCTGTCGCCGTTGACGGTCACCTTGTGGATGACGATCGAGCCACAGTTGCTGATGTTGACCGGGATCGGTGCGATGAAGTCCTTCACCGCGGCGGTGAAGGAGTCGGACGCGCGGCTCTTGAGGTAGGCCGAGCCGAAGGACTTACACACGTTCGCGGGCAGGATCCCGGAGTCGGTCAGGTTGATCGCGGCCTCACCGAAGGTGCGCGCGCTCTGCGTGCGAGGCGCGTTCGGCGGGACCGGGTCGGACACCGGCACGGTGTTGATCGAGCCCTCGAAGTTGCCGGAGAGCGACTGCACCTTGCTCCAACACGGCACGGCGTTGTTCGCCTCGCACTGCGAGCCCGCGCCGGTGGTCACCCAGAGGTGATAGCCAAGGGTCGGATTGGCGCCGCCCTGCGAGAGGTCGTACTTGATCAGCACATCGCCCGCTGTGCGCACCGGCGTGATGTTGTTGGACGTCAGCGTGTTGTTCTGGTTGAACTCGAAGTCCATGTTGGTCGTGCCAGTGGGTTCCTGTACCCGCTCCCACCCCAGGTACAGGAATTCCTTCGTGCCGACCTTCTCGTTGGCGACGTACAGCCTCGTGAGATCGCTCTTGTTGTTCGGGATCGAGCCGTCGACCACGGTCGGGATCGGCGTGTCCTCCTTGGTTCCCTGGCCGAAGGAGTCGTCGGTCTGCCCGGTCGGCTTGTCGAGGCCGACCATGCGGTTGGGTGCGTTGACCCAGTCCTGGGTCTCGTCGTTGAGGACGAGGTTTCCATCGCCCGCGTCGAACGGGCTGCCTGCCAGATTCGCTACCGCTGCGGGCAGATAGCCGACCACGAGCGCCATCGCGGCGACCGGGATGACCGCGAGCCGAGACCTGCGAAGGGACATCGATGCCTCCTGCTTAGGACAAAGCGTCGTGAAGAGGCAGATCCCCGAGTCTCTTCTCGGCGACGTTCGAACGCTCGATCGAGCGTCCGTCATTCTGTGTCGGCCCGCGGCACACGGGCTGGCATTGTTATTTCACTATGCGCACCAGTCAGATAGGGGCGAAGTACCTACTCGACCCGGGCATCAAGTTCCGTCACCAGCCGCTTGGGCGCGACGAGTCGATACGACTGGTCGACGATCTCGGCCCAGTCGACGTCAATGTCCACATAGACGCCGAGCCTGCCCCGGTGTCCGGCATAGGGTGGCCGGAAGATCCGCTCCTGGTCCTCGGCGACCAACTCCTCTTGTGCCCCAGACAAATCGCACGCAACAACGGGAGCGGGTCGGGAATGTCGGTCATGCCTGACATGATGCACACCAACCACGACAACCGCGGGAGACCATGATGGCCGAGCACGCCACCGGCGCGTTTGTGATCGACAGCTGGAACGCCGAGGACCCGTACGACGACCACGGGGGCACCGCGATCGGCCACGTGACGCTCACCAAGACCTTCTCCGGCGGCCTGGTCGGCACCAGCGAGGTGCACATGATCGGCGCGCAGAACCCGGAGACCGGAACGGGTGCCTATGTTGCCTTCGAACGGTTCCACGGCGACCTCGACGGCCGCGCGGGCAGCTTCGTCCTGCACCACTCGGCCACCGCGGACAGCTCCGGCCAGTCGGTCAGCGTCACGGTCGTGGCGGGGACGGGCACCAACGAACTCGCGAACCTGACCGGCGAACTCGTCATCAGCCGCGACGAGGACGGCGCCCACACGTACACATTCGACTACGCGGTCTGAGTAGTCAGTCGAGTACTGGGCGCCACATTCGGTGGGATAGCGACGAATCAGCGCGAGGTCGGGTGGCCATTGCGCGTCGGGCCGACTGATCGACCCGACGCGCTCGCCCGCCTATTTCTTGCCCTTGGCCTTGTCCGGCGACTCGTCGGTGGACAGCGCGGCGACGAATGCCTCCTGCGGCACCTCGACCCGGCCGACCATCTTCATCCGCTTCTTGCCTTCCTTCTGCTTCTCCAGCAGCTTGCGCTTCCGGCTGATGTCACCGCCGTAGCACTTGGCGAGCACGTCCTTGCGGATGGCGCGGATGGTCTCACGGGCGATCACCCTGGAGCCGATGGCCGCCTGGATCGGCACCTCGAACTGCTGGCGCGGGATCAGTTCGCGCAGCTTGGTGGTCATCCTGGTGCCATAGCCGTACGCGGAGTCGCGGTGCACGATCGCGCTGAACGCGTCCACCGCCTCGCCCTGCAGCAGGATGTCCACCTTGACCAGGTCCGCCGACTGCTCGCCGGACTCCTCATAGTCCAGTGAGGCATAGCCGCGGGTGCGCGACTTCAGGGTGTCGAAGAAGTCGAAGATGATCTCGGCCATCGGCATCGTGTAGCGCAGCTCGACGCGCTCCTCGGACAGGTAGTCCATGCCGCCGAGCTGGCCACGCTTGCTCTGGCACAGCTCCATGATCACGCCGATGAACTCGCTCGGGGAGATGATGGTGCACTTGGTGATCGGCTCGTAGACCTCGGCGATCTTGCCGACCGGCCAGTCCGACGGGTTGGTCACGGTCATCTCGGAGCCGTCGTCCAGCTTGACCCGGTAGACCACGTTGGGCGCCGTCGAGATCAGGTCGAGGCCGAACTCGCGCTCGAGCCGGTCGCGGGTGATCTCCAGGTGCAGCAGGCCGAGGAAGCCCAGCCGGAACCCGAAGCCCAGCGCGGCGGAGGTCTCCGGCTCGTAGGTCAGGGCGGCGTCGTTGAGCTGGAGCTTGTCCAGCGCCTCCCGCAGATCCGGGTAGTCCGATCCGTCCACTGGGTACAGTCCCGAGTAGACCATCGGCCGCGGCTCGCGGTAGCCTGCCAGCGCCTCGGTGGCGCCCTTGCGCTCGGAGGTGACGGTGTCGCCGACCCGGGACTGGCGCACGTCCTTCACGCCGGTGATCAGGTAGCCCACCTCGCCGACGCCGAGGCCCACGCTGGGCTTGGGCTCCGGGGAGATGATCCCGACCTCGAGCAGCTCGTGCGTCGCGCCGGTCGACATCATCTTGATCCGCTCGCGCGGGGTGATCTTGCCGTCGACCACGCGGATGTAGGTGACCACGCCGCGGTAGGTGTCGTACACCGAGTCGAAGATCATCGCCCGCGCGGGCGCGTCGGCGTTCCCGACCGGGGCGGGCACCTTCTTGACGACCTCGTCGAGCAGCTCGCTCACGCCGAACCCGGTCTTCGCGGAGACCCGCAGCACGTCCTCGGCCTCACAGCCGATGATGTGCGCGATCTCGGCGGCGTACTTGTCCGGATCGGCCGCGGGCAGGTCGATCTTGTTCAGCACCGGGATGATCGTCAGGTCGCGGTCCAGCGCCATGTAGAGGTTGGCCAGCGTCTGCGCCTCGATCCCCTGCGCCGCGTCGACCAGCAGGATCGCCCCCTCACACGCGTCGAGCGCGCGGGAGACCTCGTAGGTGAAGTCGACGTGCCCGGGGGTGTCGATCATGTGCAGGACGTGCTTGTTGTCGCCCACCACCCACGGCAGCCGAACGTTCTGCGCCTTGATCGTGATCCCGCGCTCGCGCTCGATGTCCATCCGGTCGAGGTACTGCGCCCGCATGTCCCGCGCCTCGACGACGCCGGTGATCTGCAGCATGCGGTCGGCCAGGGTCGACTTGCCGTGGTCGATGTGCGCGATGATGCAGAAGTTCCGGATCAGCTCCGGTGTCGTGAAGGTCGTGTCAGCGAACGTAGCCACTCAGGTCCTCGCATGGTCAAGGGATGTGTATATGGTCCCATGCCCCTGACGCGCGCCTGACCGGGAGCGCTCGCACGCCGCCCAGCGACGGTTCGATCACGGAAAGTCACAGCTCGGGCAACGGGTCCCCCGCGCGCGGCGCCTGGCCACTCTGTCGAATCGCCCGGCCACCGACGCGTCCGGCCGCACCGAGATCCACTCCCGCAACCGCCCACGGTCACGCCACCGGTCCGGTACGCCCGCGACCGTCCAATGGTCGTCGCCGTCGATCGCGTAACCGCCGAACGGGTCAGCCCAGGCCGCCTCCATGACAGCCTTGACCAGCGCGTCATTTACCGGCTGGCGGTAGATGAACTCCTCATGCCAGCCGGGTCACCGCCACCGACACCTCGATCGCCGACGCCGCGCCCCCGCTGTAGGTCCCCTTGACCGGCGACACGTCCGCGTAGTCCCGCCCAGTCGCCACCCAGATGTGTCGGGGCCCGATCTCCACGTCGTTCGTCGGGTCGAACCCCCACCACCCACCCGTCCACGCCTCGATCCACGCGTGGCTCTCGCCCTGGACGGCCTCGCCAATCTTCGCGTCGGGCTTGGTGTGCAGATATCCCGACACATACCGCGCCGGGATCCCGATCGACCGCAGCATGCTCAGCGTCAGGTGGGCGTAGTCCTGGCAGACACCCTCCCGCGCCTCCCAGGCGTCGACCGCCGAGCTGTGTACGCCCGTGGTCCCGCGACGGTAGGTCAGCCGGTCGTGCACCAGTTCCGACACCGCGAGCACCGCCTCGTACGGCTTGCGGCCCTTGCGCATCGACCGGGCGAGCCCGGTCAGCTCCCGGTGCCGAGGCACGTACCGCGTCCACTCCAGGAACTCCGCGTACCGGTCGAGCACGGACGGCTCACGCAGATCGGCCCAGGTGGCGGCGTCGACCGGCTCGATGGTGTCCCCGGTCTCCACCACCGACGACGCGACGATCTTGAGTTCGGTGTGCGGGGCGTGCAGGTCGAAGGAGGTGACCTCGGTGCCCCAGTAGTCGGTGTACCGGTAGGACCTGGTCGGCGGCGTGGTCTCGATCCGGCTGACCACCAGGTTCTGCTTGCGATCGCTGCGCGGGATCAGCCTGGCCTCGTTGAACGACTGCACCACTGGCGCCTCGTACCGGTAGCCGGTCGTGTGCACCACCCGGATCCGCCAGGTCACAGGCCCACCTCCGCGTTGGTCCACGCCACCCACGGCACGGAGTGGAAATACTGCTGGGACACGGCCTCGCCGACGTCGCGGACCGTGGTCTGCAGGTCGAGGAGTCTGCCGGTCAGGTTCTCCAGCAACTCGTCGGGCCGCAGGAACTCCAGGTCGCTGCGGGCCTTGCCGAGCAGCCGGATCGCCTCGGCCTTGGCGCCGACGCGGGTGGTCGGGCGATGGTCGAGCTGCTCCAGGCACGACTCGGCCTGGCGCAGCGCGTGGAACACCGATCGGGGGAACAGGCGGTCGAGCAGGAGGAACTGGACGACCCGGCGGGCGTCCAGCGCTCCCCGGTAGGTCCGCAGGTAGGTGTCGTGCGCACCCGCGGACCGCAGCACCGTCACCCAGCCAGGTGACGACGGCTTGTCGCCCACCCGGGACATCAGCAGCCGCACGATCATGTCGACCCGCTCGACCGAGCGGCCGAGCACGAGGAACCGCCAGCCGTCGTCGCGGCTCATGGTCGAGTCGGCCAGGCCCGCGAACATCGCCGCCCGTTCCTCCACGAACGAGAAGAACGAGTGCGGACCGGTCCGCTTGGCCGCCTTCTGCCGGTCGGGCAGCGCGTTCCACATCGCGTTGATGCACTCCCACAGCTCCGTGGAGACCACCTCACGGGCGACCCGGGTGTTCTCGCGGGCGCTGGTGATCGAGGAGACGATCGAGCCGGAGTGCTCGCGGGAGAACGCGACCAGATCGGTCAGCGGCCGCACGTCGAGCACGGTCTCCTTCGGCGGGGTCATGCCCAGCACCGCCAGCAGCTGGCGGCTCGTGGCGTCGGCGTCGACGGTGGCGTCCTCCAGCAGGTGGTGGACCGACACGTCGAGGATGCGGGCGGTGTCGTCGGCCCGCTCGACGTAGCGGCCGATCCAGTACAGCGACTCAGCGTTGCGCGCGAGCATCGACGGCCTCCCTGGACTGTTGCTGCTGCTGTTGCTGCTGGGCCGTGCTCAGCTCGGGCCCGCGCTCCGGGGCGATGTCGTCGCGTGGTCCGCCGACCCCGAGGCCCGCGCCGCTCAACTCGCTGTCCATAGTGGACGACCGGGCGGCGAGTACCCAGGTGTCCTTCGACCCGCCGCCCTGCGACGAGTTCACGATCAGCGATCCGTCGCGCAGCGCGACGCGCGTCAAGCCACCGGGGATCACGTCGACGTCGTCGCCGCGCGTGATCACGAACGGCCGCAGGTCGATGTGGCGCGGCGCCGGCTTGCCGTCGATCAAGGTCGGGTGCCGCGACAACGGCACCACCTCCTGGGCGATCCACCCACGCGGATCCGCTTCGATGCGGCGCCGCACCGCCGCGAGCTCGGCGTCGCTCGCCCGCGGTCCGATGATC
>DATLIA010000196.1:0-29105 GCA_035540215.1 Actinokineospora sp.
GACCTGCACCGCGCGCTGCCGAACCTGGTGCACCCGTCGGCCCCCGTCGGCGGCGAGGACGACTACGTCGTCGTCGAGCACGTCGGCACCCCGCGCGATTTCGACTTCACCCCGCTCGACCACCTCGACATCGGCACGCGGATCGGCGCCCTCGACATGGAGCGCGGCGCGAAGGTCTCGGGCTCGCGGTTCTACTTCCTGACCGGTGTCGGCGCCCAGCTGCAGCTCGCGATCCAGCAGGCGACCGAGGCCGGGTTCACCCCGATGATCACGCCGGCGCTGGTGAAGCCGGAGTCGATGGAGGGCACCGGCTTCCTCGGCGCGCACGCCAGCGAGGTCTACCGCCTGCGCGACGACGACCTGTACCTGGTCGGCACCTCCGAGGTCGCCCTCGCGGGCTACCACTCGGACGAGATCCTGGACCTGTCGGCGGGCCCCAAGCGGTACGCGGGCTGGTCGAGCTGCTTCCGCCGCGAGGCGGGGTCCTACGGCAAGGACACCCGCGGCATCATCCGCGTGCACCAGTTCGACAAGGTCGAGATGTTCTCCTACTGCAAGCCCGAGGACGCCGAGGCCGAGCACGAGCGGCTGCTCGGCTGGGAGCGGGAGATGCTGGCCAAGATCGAGGTCCCCTACCGGATCATCGACACCGCCACCGGCGACCTCGGCACCAGCGCGCACCGCAAGTTCGACTGCGAGGCCTGGATCCCGACCCAGCAGGCCTACCGCGAGCTGTCGTCGACCTCGAACTGCACCACCTTCCAGGCCCGTCGCCTGGGTGTGCGGTACCGCGACGAGAACAACAAGCCGCAGGTCGCCGCCACGCTCAACGGCACGCTCGCCACCACCCGCTGGATCGTGGCGATCCTGGAGAACCACCAGCAGGCCGACGGCTCAGTCGTCGTCCCGCGGGCGTTGCGGCCGTTCCTGGGGCGCGACGTCATCGAACCGATCGCCTGAGAAACGCGAAGCGGCACCCCGGAGACCGGGGTGCCTACGCGACCGCGCCCGCGATGTACTTGCCGATCTCCAACGCGCAGGTCGCCGCCGGGGACGGCGCGTTGAGCACGTGCACCTGGTTCGGCGCGGTCTCGATCAGGAAGTCCTGCACCATCGACCCGTCCGGCAGCAGCGCCTGGGCTCGCACGCCCGCGCCGGAGCGGACGATGTCGTCCGGGCCGACCGCCGGGACCAGCTTGGCCAGGCTCGCGGCGAACCGGCGCCGCGACAGCGAGCGGCGGACCTCGTCAAGGCCGATCGGGTAGCCGTATCTCCTGGCCAGCCGCCAGGTCCCGGGAAACCGGACGGTCTCGGCGATGTCCGCCGCCGAGACGTCCCGCCAGCGGTAGCCCTCGCGGCGCAGCGCGAGCACCGCGTTCGGGCCCGCGTGCACGCTGCCGTCGAGCATCCGGGTCAGGTGCACGCCAAGGAACGGCAGCGACGCGTCGGGCACCGGATAGATCAGGCCGCGGACCAGGTTCGCCCGCTCCGGCCGCAGCTCGTAGTACTCGCCGCGGAACGGCACGATCCGCGCCCGCGGGGTCAGCCCGGCCATCCTGGCGATGCGGTCACTGTGCAGGCCCGCGCAGTTGACCAAGGCGTCGGCCCGCAGCACGGCCGACCCGGTGGCCACCTCGACGCCGCCGGACCCGCCTGGCCGGATGCCCAGCGCGGGGGTGGACAGCCGCAGGTCGGCGCCCGCGGCCGCAAGCAGCCCGACCAGCGCCGCGCACACGGCGGGGAAGTCGATGATCGCGGTGCTGTCGACCTTCAGCGCGGACACACACGCGACCTCGGGTTCGTGTTCGCGGGCCTCGGCCTGCGAGATCAGCCGCGCGGGCACCCCGTTGGCCGCGGCCCGCTCGGCGAGCACCGCCAGCGCGGGCAGCTCGCTCTCGTCGGTGGCCACCACCAGCTTGCCGCAGACGTCGACGGCGACCCCGTGCTCGCGGGCGAAGGCGATCATCGACCGGTTCCCCGTCACCGACATCCGGGCCTTCGCCGAGCCGGGCGCGTAGTACAGGCCCGCGTGCACCACGTTGGAGTTGTGCCCGGTCTGATGCGCCGCCCAGCGCGGCTCCTTCTCCAGGACGGTGACCGTGTGTCCCTTGCCCACCAGTTCCCACGCGGTCGCGAGACCGAGGATGCCGCCGCCCACCACGAGAACATGTCGCACCCGCGCAGCTTAAGCCGCGACGCGTTCCGTACGGTCGTGCGGTGTGACGGTCCCCAGCGTTCGAGCCCATGTCGGTCCCTCCGCCATGGTCACCGTCGGCCTGGCCGCCGTTGGCGCGGCCGGGTACGTCTTCCTCGCGCTGTCGGGGCACCGGCTGCCCGCCGAGGACGCCGCGGCGGTGGCGAGCTTCTACCTGATCGTCAGCATCGCCGGTCCCGGCATGTTCACCGGGCTCGAACAGCAGACCAGCCGCTCGGCCAGCGCCCACGGGCAGCTCGCGGTGGTGGCCAGACACGCCGCGCTGGTCGGCGGCGGGCTGCTCGCGATCGCGCTCGCGGTGCTCGCCGCGGTGGGACCGCTGATCGCCGACCGGGTCCTCGGCGGCCGCTGGGAGCTGCTCGCCGCGGTGGCTTTCGCCGTGGTCGCCGCCGCGGGCGCGTATGTGATCCGCGGTCTGCTCGGCGGTGCCCGCCGGTTCGCCACCTACGCCGCGACGCTCGTCGTCGAGGGCGTCGCCCGGATTCTCTTATGCACCGCGATAGTCCTCAGTGGAGTACCGGACGCGTCGCTGTACGCGGCGGCTTTCGGTCTCGGCACCGTGATCGCCGTGGCCGTCGGCCTGTCGGCCCTGCGTGATGTCGCCGCCGCCGTGCCCAGCGTGGCCGATCCCGCCCACCTGCGGTCGATGGCCAGGGGAGCGGTCCTGTTGCTCGCCTGTGGCCTCGGCTTCCAGGTCGTGGCCAACCTCGCCCCGCTCGTTGTGGCCGCCGCGTCGGCGATCGACCCGGGCACGGCGGCGGCGTTCGCGTCGGCGTCCGTGCTGGTGCGGATTCCGGTGATCTTCTTCGTCGCCGTCCAGTCGGTGCTGCTGCCGACGCTCACCCGCGCCGCCGCGGATGGCGCGGTCGCCGTGGTGCGCGCGACGCTGCTGCGGTTCGCGGGGATCGTCGCGGCCATCGGTGCCGTCACGGTCGGCGCCGCGATCACCGTCGGCCCCGACGCGGTCCACCTTCTCTTCGGCGGGCACACCCGCCTTTCCGGCTGGCTGGTCGGCCTGCTCGCCGTCGGCACCGTCCCGCTGCTGCTGACCCAGGTGCTCATGCCCGCGCTACTCGCGCTCGGCGAGCACCGGGCGGTGACCGCGGCCTGGCTGTCCGGTGGCACGGTGCTGGTCGCGCTGCTCGCGGTGCTGCCGACGGACCCGATGACCACCGCGGCGTTGGCGCAGATCGCGGGCGGCGTCACCGTCGCGATCGTGATGGGTGTGCGACTGGTGCGTCCGCGGCGTTCCTGATCGCGGGCAAGTTTGGTATGAACCATCGCAATTGATCTGCTCGGCGTTACGGCGGATTTCGGTTTTCTGATCCTTTGTGGAAAGCGCAATAGTTCGGTGCACTGGCGGCGCGAGTTGCGCTAGCATCGCTTGCGTGTCGGCCAGTTCTCGCTTCTGGCCTCTGGGGTATCAGGTTTCCGATGCGGTCGAAACGCGCCCGCGTGGCGGCGTTCGGCGCATTCGGAAACCGTGGGTTAAGAAAAGGGGAACAATGCTTCGCAAGTCCATCGCGACTGTGGGCGCCGTCGCGTTCGCGTCGCTTCTCGTCGGCACGGGAAGTGCCGCCGCTGAAGGTTCGCACGCCGTCGAAGGCCGCTGGCAGCCCAGCGTCGCCGTCGCGGGCGTCAACGCCGAGTCCGGCGCGGCCGCGGTGCCAGGGCACCGCTTCTCGGCGATGTCGCCGACCCGCGTGCTCGACACCCGCAACGCCGTCGGCGTTCCGACCACCACCCCGGTGGGTCAGGGCGGCGTCATCAGCTTCTCCCTCGCGGGCGTCATCCCGACGCAGGCCAACGCCGTCGTCCTCAACGTGACCGCCACCGAGACCACCGCGAACACCTACGTGACCGCGTGGGCGAACGGCCTCAACCAGCCCAACACGTCGAACCTGAACATCGCCGCCGGTGAGACCCGCCCGAACTCGGTGACCGTCCTCGTCGGCATCGACGGCAAGGTCAACCTGTTCAACCACCTCGGCAGCACCCACCTCATCGCCGACCTGGCGGGCTTCTACTTCGAGCCCAACGGCGAGATCGCCGTCCCCGGCGCCGCGCTCTACAACACGACCAGCCCGGTCCGGCTGCTCGACACCCGCAACACCGGCTCGGTCGGACACGCGGGCGTCGTCACCGTCGACTTCACCGGCAAGGTGCCCGCTGACGCGACGTCGGTCAACATCAACCTCACCGGTCTCAACGCGAACCTGAGCACCTACGTCACCGCGTGGCCCGCTGGAGCGGTGCGGCCGACCGCGTCGAGCCTGAACCTGGTTCCCGGCAAGATCACGCCGAACAACGTGACGGTGCGCCTCTCCGCGGACAAGAAGGTCAGCTTCTACAACAACAGCGGCAAGGTCGACCTGCTCGTCGACCTCGCGGGCTCCTACGCGGAGGCCGCGGGCGCGCTGTTCTACCCGACCCTGCCGGGCCGTGCCTACGACACCCGCGACGACCAGATCCCGGTGTTCGCCGACGAGCAGTTCGACCTGTACTTCCCTGAAGCGGGAAGCCACAAGGCGTTCGTCACCAACGTGACCGGCATCCTGCCGACCGCGAACACCTTCATCTCGGTGTTCCCATCCGGCCAGAGCAGGCCGAACGTCTCGGTCTTGAACCTGGCCCCCAAGCAGATCTCGGCGAACGCCGCGATTGTCGGCCTCGGCCCGTACTACCACCCGGACGATAACGCGACCTACCCCGCGTTCCAGATCTACAACCTCGCCGGTGAGACCGACCTCGTCATCGACACCTTCGGCTACTTCGAGTGATCTCCACCCGCTGAACGACTTGGGCCGCCGGACTCGTTCCGGCGGCCCAAGTCGTTGGCGGGGTAGGCTTTCGACTGGCTCTGGCTGATCATGCTTTGGGGGAATTGTGCGGTTCGGCATTCGTGGTGTCGTCATCTCAGCGGCGGTGGTGGCATCGGTGGCGACCGGTGTCGTCGCCATGTCGTCGGCCGCCTCGGCTGCGCCCGCGCCGCCGACGGGAACCCGGTTCACCCAGACCGCACCGACCAGGGTCCTCGACACCCGCTCCGGAATCGGCGCCCCGGCGGGCCCCGTGGTCGGCGGGGCGCCGATCACCGTCGCGGTGCCGGGCGTGCCCGCGGGCGCCACCGCGGTGGTGCTCAACCTGACTGGAACCGAGCCGACCCAGTCGACCTTCGTCACCGCGTACCCGGGCGGTTCGGCCCGGCCGACCGCGTCGAACCTGAACCTTTCCGCCGGGGAGACCCGGCCGAACCTGGTCACCGTCGCGCTCGGCCAAGGCGGCACGGTGGCTCTCTACAACCACGCGGGCACGGTGCATCTGATCGCCGATGTCGCGGGCTTCTACTCGGCAGGCGGGACGGCCAAGTTCTCCGTGCTCGACCCGGTCCGACTCCTCGACACCCGTGCGGGCACCGGTCCCGTCGCAGGCGGGCAGTCCGTGGCGATCGACCTCGTGGGCCGGGTTCCCGCGGAGGCCACCGCGGTCACTCTCAACCTGACTGGAACCGAGCCGACCCAGTCGACCTTCGTCACCGCGTACCCCGGCGGCACGACCAGGCCGACCGCGTCGAACCTCAACCTGGTCGCGGGCCAGACCTCGCCGAACCTGGTCACTGTCGCCGTCGGCGCGGACCGGAAGATCGCCCTGTACAACAACTCCGGGTCCGTCCATCTGATCGCCGACGTCGCCGGGTACTACAGCGTGGGCGGCGCACTGCTGTTCACGCCGGTCTCCCCGGTCCGCGCGCTCGACACCCGTCTCGGCCAAGGCAAGGTCGCGGGTGGCACCGCGGTCACCGCCGACATCGCCGCGGTGCTGCCCGCGGAAGCTGGTGTCCCGACCGCCGTCGTGCTCAATCTGACCGGCACCGTTCCCACCCAGGCGACGTACGTCGCGGCGACCACCGGGTCGATGCCGACGACGTCGAACCTGAACCTGTCGCCCGGACAGACCGCGGCGAACCTTGCCGTCGTCGGCCTCGACGGGGCGGGCCGGACAGCGCTGTACAACCATTCGGGCGCGGTGCACCTGATCGCCGACGTCGCGGGCTACTTCGCCGTCCCGCCGCTCTGCGCGGTGGGCCCCGGCTGCCTCGCGGGCTGGGGCGACAACAGCGCGGGCCAGCTCGGCGCAGGCGGGTTCGGCGGGCATGCGCCCCCGGCGCCGGTGCTGGGACTGACAGGTGTCACCGAAGTGGCCGCGGGCACCACAGAGGTGGTCGCGGTGCGCGGCGACGGTGCGGTCTTCGGATGGGGCACTGGTGCGGCGGTTCCCGGCGGCCAGTCCGCGGTGCCGGTGCCCGTCCCGCAGCTCGGCGGCGATGTCGAGCACGTGTCAGCCACTCAGGGCAACGCGCTCGCGCTCAAGGCGGACGGCACGGTCTGGGCCTGGGGTGACGGCGGCCAGGGCCAGCTCGGCGACGGGGTCGCCCACCAGGGCACCGTGTCCACCCCGGTCAAGGTCACGGGCCTGACCGACATCCGCGCGGTGGCGATGGGCGACACAACCGGCTACGCCCTGGGTGCCGACGGCAAGGTGTGGGCGTGGGGGTCCAATGTCGCGGGCGCGCTCGGCGTCGGCACGGTATGTGTGCCCGCCACCGGCGCCGACTGCGTGGCTTTGGCGCCGGTGCGGGTGCACAACCTCGACCAGGTCATCGCGATCTCCGAGGACGGCTTCGCGCTGCGCGCCGACCTGACCGTGTGGACCTGGGGCTCCAACGCCGCAGGCAAGCTCGGCGACGGCTCGCCGACCACCCAGCCCCGGTCGCTGCCCGCGCCAGTGCCTGGCCTCACCGATGTCGTGCGCATCAGCGGCGGCGCGGACAACCGCTACGCGCTGCGGACCGACGGCAGCATCCGGGCCTGGGGCGCGAACGCCGACGGCCAGCTGGGCAACGGGTCGGCCGGTGGCCAGGCGGGCACGCCCGGTCTGGTGTCCAGCCTCAGTGAGGTGGTCGAGATCAGTGTCGGCGAACGTGGCAACGGTTTCGCCGTCCGCGCCGATGGGACGGTATGGGCCTGGGGCGCGAACGCCCAGGGCCAGCTCGGCTCAGGATTCCTGGGCACCTGGTCGCCGACTCCGGTGCAGATCGCCGGTGTCGGCGGCGCGAGCGCGGTGTCCGGGTACGTGCACGGTGCAATCGCCGTGCTCGATTCCTCCTCAGGGGGGTGACCGGCCCAGGATGTACCGCGGGTGGTCGACCCTTGGGGATTGCGTCACCCGATAGGTAGTCTCGCGGACGGGAGGCACGGTGTCTGGTGTGAGAGCGATCATCGCGGCGGTCGGGGCCGTCCTCGCGCTGTGCTGCGTGCCCGCGGCCGCCGAAGGCGGCGGTGCCGCCGAGAAGGCGATGTACGTGGCCGTGGCGCCCACCCGCGTGCTCGACACCCGGGAAGGCAACGCGGGCCCCATCGGCCCTGGCGGCACCGTGTCGGTGTCGCTGTCGCGGGTCGTGCCGGTCACCGCCGTCGCCGTCGTCATCAACATCACCGGGGCGCAGGCGACCGAGTCGACCTACATCACCGCGTACCCACGCGGCACCTCGCGGCGCACCGTGTCCACGCTCAACCTCACCCGGGGGCAGATGCGGGCCAACCTGGCCACGGTGCAGCTGGGCACGGAGGCGGGCCTGGTCTTCTACAACAGCGCGGGCAGCACGCACTTGATCGTCGACGTCGCGGGCTACTACCTCCGGCCCGTCGACCTCTCCACCCAGGCCGCGGGCTCGGGCTTCGTGCTCGCCGCCGCCAACCGCCTGCTCGACACCCGCGGCACGGGGGCGCTCGGCGCCGGTGGCGTCGCGACGATCGACTTCTCGGGCATCGTCCCCGAATCGGCCACCGCCGTCGCGATGAACGTGACCGGCGTCGGAGCCACCCAGCCGACCTTCGTCACGGTATGGCCTGCCGACCGGGCACGGCCGATCGCGTCCAACCTCAACCTGGTGTCGTCGGCATCCACCCCGAACCAGGTGGTGGTGGCGCTGGGCGCCGACCGCAAGGTTTCGCTCTACAACCACGCGGGCAGCGCGCACCTGATCGCCGACTTCGCGGGCTACTACGTCGCGGGCGGTGGCCGCGCGTTCTTCTCGGTGCCGCCCACCCGGCTGCTGGACACCCGCCCCGCGCGCGGACTCGGGCACGGCATGTCGACGACCGTCTCGCTGTCGGCGATCCTGCCTGCGGAAGCCTCGGTCATTGTGGCCAATTTCACCGGCACGAATACGACAGCGGAAACCTATGTGACCGCGTGGCCCTACGGGTCGAATCGCCCGGCGACATCGAACTTGAATCTTGTTTCCGGACAGACCGCGGCGAACATGGGAATCACTGGTCTAGGCCCCGACAAGGCCATTCAGGCCTACAACAATGCGGGCTATGTCGATCTGATCATTGATATGGCGGGGTATTTCGGCGCCGTCGAGGTTGAGTGAACTGGACTTCGGTCACCCGGGTACCTTGGGTCGGCGGTCCGATCGGGGCCGCGTCCCCGAAGCTGGAGTCCGAACGGTCACATGATCCCCATCTCTGTCGTCGATGTCGCCGACGCCGAACCGCTCGTCGTCGAGGTCCTGCGGTCCGGTGTAATCGCCCAGGGCCCGATGGTCAAGCGGCTTGAGGACGAGTTCGCCGCTGTCGCGGGCGTCCCCCACGCGGTGGCGGTGAACAGCGGCACGACCGCGCTGGTCGCCTCGCTGCAGGTGCTGGACCTCGAACCCGGCGACGAGGTGGTCACCTCGCCGTTCACCTTCGTCGCCACGCTCAACGCCATCCTGGAGGCCGGGGCGACGGCCCGCTTCGCCGACATCGGCGCGGGCGACTTCAACATCGACCCGGACGCGCTGGCCGCCGCCGTCGGTCCGCGGACCAAGGTCGTCATGCCGGTGCACCTCTACGGGCAGATGGCCGACATGGCCGCGGTGTCCGCGGTCGCCGACGAGCACGGCCTGGCGATCGTGGAGGACGCCGCGCAGGCCATCGGCGCGACCTTCGACGGCACCGCCGCGGGCGGCTACGGCCTGGGCTGCTTCTCGCTCTACGCCACCAAGAACGTGACCACCGCCGAGGGCGGCATGATCACCACGGCCGACGACACGCTGGCCGACCGGCTGCGCGTCCTGCGCAACCAGGGGATGCGCGCGCGCTACCAGTACGAGATGGCGGGCCACAACTACCGGATGACCGACCTGCACGCCGCCGTCGGGATCCCGCAGCTGGCCAAGCTGGCCACCCTCACCGAGACGCGCAGGGCCAACGCCGAGACGCTGTCCAAGGGCCTTGCCGACGTCAGTGGCCTGACCACGCCCGGTGTCGCCGCGGGCCGCACCCACGTGTGGCACCAGTACACGGTCATCGTCGGTGACGACGCCCGGTGCGACCGCGACGAGCTCTCCGCGAAGCTGGCCGAGCGTGGCGTCGGCTCCGGGATCTACTACCCGAAGCTCGTCTTCGACTACGACTGCTACCGGGACAACCCGAACGTGATCGCCGCGGACACCCCCGTCGCCGCGGACGTCGCGTCCCGCGTCCTGTCGCTGCCGGTGCACCCGAAGCTCACCGACGGCGACCTCGACAAGATCGTCACCGCTGTCCGTGAGGTGATGGGCGCATGACCGCGCTTCCCCGGATCGCGCTGGTCGGTGTCGGCGCGATGGGCTCGCTGCACGCGCGGGTCGTGGCCCAGTCACCCGACTGCGAGCTCGCCGTGGTGATCGACCCCCGCCAGGAGACCGGCCAGGCGGTGGCCGAGAAGTACGAGACCCAGTGGCGGCCCGAGCTCGGCGATCTGTCCGATGTGGACGCCGTGGTGCTCGCCTCGGCCACGGAGAGCCACCACGGGCTGGCGCTGGACATCCTCGGGCAGGGCAAGCCGCTGCTGGTGGAGAAGCCGGTCTGCGCGAGCCTGACCCAGACCGAGGAGGTGCTCGACGCCGCGGAGCGCGCGGGCCTGCCGGTCATGTGCGGGCTGCTGGAGCGCTACAACCCGGCCGTGATGACCGCGATGAGCCTCATCGACGCCCCGGTGCACGTCGCCGCGGTGCGGCACTCGCCCTACGCCCCACGCATCCGCACCGGGGTGGCGTGGGACCTGCTCGTGCACGACGTCGACCTGGCCATCCAGTGCTTCGGCGGGGTCGAGCCGACCTCGGTGTCCTCCGGTGTCGGCCACTTCCACCCGTCGTCGGCGCCTGGTGCCGAGGACGTGGTCGAGTCGGTGCTGAAGTTCCCGTCCGGCGTGGCCACCGTCTCGGCCAGCCGGATCGGCCAGCGCAAGAAGCGCGGCCTGGTGATCAACGAGCTGGAGCGGCTCATCGAGGTCGACCTGCTCACCCGCAACGTCACGATCTACCGGCACGTGTCGCAGGACGCGGCCACCCCGGACGGCCGCGGCTACCGCCAGCAGACCGTGATCGAGATCCCCGAGCTGGTCACCGCGCGCGAGCCGCTGGCCACGCAGCTCGACCGGTTCCTCGACCTGATCGCGGGCCGGATCGACGCCGACGCCGAGCGCCAGTCCATCCTGCCGTCCCACCGCGCGGTCGACGCCGTCATGGCGGGCGCCGGAGTCTGACGTGGCCAACCGCATCCACCCCACCGCGGTCATCGGCGACGGCGTCGAACTCGGCGACGACAACGTCATCGGCCCCTACACCGTCATCATCGGCCCCGCTGTCATCGGCGACGGCAACTGGTTGGGCCCCCGGGTCGACATCGGGCAGCCCGCGGACTACCGCGGCGGGCCGCACCCGGTCGGCTGGGCCGGTGAACGCGACGGCGGCGGCGTGGTGATCGGCAGCGGCAACGTCTTCAAGGAATCGGTGTCGATCACCCAGGGGATGTTCGGCACGACCACCGTCGGCGACGACTGCTACGTGATGGGCCGCTCCTGGATCGCCCACGACTGCGTCGTCGAGTCCGGGGTGACCATCACCAGTGGAGTGCAGGTCGCTGGCCACTGCCGCATCGGCGCCGGCGCGAACCTGGGGCTGGGCACCGTGGTGCACCAGCGGACCTCGATCGGCCCCGGTGCGATGGTCGGCATGGGCTCGGTGGTGATCCGCCCAGTCGGCGCTTTCGCCAAGGTCGTCGGCAACCCGAGCCGGTCGATCGGCTTCAACACCGTCGGACTCGAACGCCGCGGCTGCCCCGCCGACCTGGTCGCGGGCGTCGTGGCGCACCTGGAGCACGGCGAGCCCTTGCCCGAGGGGCTGCCCTCAGACCTCGCCACCCTCCTCGTCGGGGCTCAGACGTAGCCGAGTGTCCGCGGCGTGTCGGTGATGATTTGGGTCGGGTGGAACTCGTCGAGCATCGACGTGCCGACCCGGGCTGTGTCAGACGTAGCCGAGTGTCCGCGGCGTGTCGGTGATGATTTGGGTCGGGTGGAATTCGTCGAGCATCGACGTGCCGACCCGGGCTGTGTCAGACGTAGCCGAGTGTCCGCAGCGTGTCGGTGATGATTTGGGTCGGGTGGAATTCGTCGAGCATCGACGTGCCGACCCGGGCTGTGTCAGACGTAGCCGAGTGTCCGCAGCGTGTCGATGATGATTTGGGTCGGGTGGAACTCGTCGAGCATCGACGTGCCGACCCGGTCCTTGTAGGTGGCCAGGAAGTCGTCGAGGTCAGCCTTGCGCATCCCGGTCAGCACCACGGTCTCGCCGATGTGCTGCGGTGACTCGGTGCGCTCGCGGTGGATCGCGCACGGCTTGCCGAGGTAGAAGCACTCCGCGCCGAGGCCGCCGGAGTCGGTGACGACGAACTTCGCCCGCGCCACCAGCGGCAGGAACTTCAGGTACCGCGTCTTCGGGCGCAGGATGAACCGGTCGTCGAAGATGTCGCCGATGCCCGCGCGCTCCATCCGCTCACGCTCGTGCGCGCCTGCGAAGTAGACGATCGGGATCTCCGCGCTCTTCTCCTTCAGCGCGTTCATGGCGTCGCGGTACACGTCGGGCCGCGAAAGCAGCTCGAACCGGTGCAGCGTGGCCAGGCCGTAGTCCTCCGGCAGGTCGTCATCGGCGGGGGTGCCGTCGATGGCCAGCCGCATCGCGTCGATGGCGGTGTTCGCGCCGGTGTCGATCACCGCGCCGCGGGCCTTGCGCAGGTTGTGTGCCTCGCGCGCGCTCGGGGCGAAGTGCAGGTCGACGATCTTGGCCGCGATCTTGCGGTTGATCTCCTCCGGCAGCGGGCTCAGCAGGCTGCCGGAGCGGCAGCCAGCCTCGACGTGCGCGACCCGGGCGCCGAGGAACCGCTTGCCGATGAACGCGCCACCGGGGGTGGTGAACGTGTCGCCGTGCACGATTACCAGCGGGGGCTTGCCGTCCTCGGTGAGCTGCGCGCGCAGCTCGGCCCGGCGCCGCCACGCGTTGCGCGCGACGGTCAGCGCCCAGCCGGGCACCTGCGCGGGCGTCTCCAGGTTGTGCGCTTTGGCCTTGGGCACCAGCCACACGTCCGGCTCGTGCATGTCCAGGTCGCTCAGCACATCGTCGACCTCGTCGACATGCTGAGCGGTGAACCACAGCTTCGGCCGGGTGCCTGCTGCCTTGACAGCGTGGTACACCGGCGCGATCTTGATCAACTCAGCGGTCGTGCCGACAAGAAATGAGATCACCAGACGCCTCTTTAACGGGACGGAAGTAAGGCCAGGATACTGGTCGGTCCACTTCGATCCCTGCACGGTAGCCTCGGCGTGGTGAGCGCAAGTGATATGCAGCCGACACTGAGTGTGGTCATCCCGGTCTTCAATGAGGAACAGTGGATCGTCCGCTGCGTCGACTCGCTCATGGTCGCCATCGCCAGAGCGGGCTGGTCAGCCCAGGTCGTCGTCGTCGATGACGGCAGCACCGACGGCACCGCGGCTGCGCTGTCCGACCTCGCGGCGCGACACGGTGTCACCGTCGTCGGGCAGGCCAATCTCGGCCGGTTCGAGGCCCGCAAGGCCGGCCTGGCCAAGGCTGCGGGCAGCCACGTCCTGCTGCTCGACAGCCGCGTCATCATCGACCCGGACGCACTGACGTACCTGCGCGGCCAGCTGGCCGACCACCCGGAGCGCGCGGTCTGGAACGGTCACATCAACGTCGCCTCCGACGGCAACCCGTACGCCGGGTTCATGGCGGGCCTGGTGAAGATCCCGTGGCGGCGCTACATGGCCGACCCGAAGCTCACCTCGTTCGGCGTCGAGGACTACGACCTCTACCCGAAGGGCACCGGGTTCTTCTTCGCGCCGAAGGCCCTGCTCGACGGCGCGGTCATGGGGTTCGACTCGCTCTACGACGACATCAAGCTCGCCAGCGACGACACCGGCGTGCTGCGCTGGATCGTCGAACGCGAGCGCATCCACCTCGCCCCCGACTTCTCCGCGACCTACAACGGCCGCGACACGCTCAAGAAGTTCGTCGCGCAGTCCTACTACCGCGGCACGACCTACGTCGACAGCTACCTGACCTCGCCCGGTCCCGCCAGGACCGCGCTGTTCGGCGCGCTGGGCGTCGGCGCGGTCGGTGCCGTCGTGGCCCTGCGTCGCCCGGTGACCGCGATCGCCGCCGGTGTGGCCGGGTCGGCGGCGGCCGGAGTCGTCGTGCGCCGGTGTGGCGCCACCGCGTCGGAGGCGCGCGCGGTGTCCACGCTGCTGCCGCTGTTCGCGGGCGGGTTCGGCGCGGGCGTCATTCGCGGGCTGGTGCTCGCGTTGCGGGCGCGGCTGCGCCGGTGAGCGCGGTGACCCCGACCGAAAGCATCGGCCGTACCGGTGGCCGCATCGGCATCGCGATCCTTGTCGGTTCGGCTCTGGGCTATCTCGTGGTGGTCGGCACCGGCAGGCTGCTCGACAACGCCGACTACGCGATCTTCATGACCTTCTGGGGCGCGCTGTTCGGGTTGGGAAGCGCGCTCGGGCCGATCGAGCAGGAGCTGTCCCGCCTGTCCGCGCACGCCGCCGTCACCGGGCGCCCGGTCGGTCGGGACGCGGTGACCACCACGGTCGTCGGCGCGGTCGCGGTCGCCGCCGTCGGGTTGGCTCTGGTGACCCCGGCGGCCACGGACCGGCTCTTCGGCGGGAACGCCGTGCTCGGCGTCGTCGTCGCCGTCTGCGGTGTGGCCTTCGCCGCCCAGTTCGCGGTGCGCGGTCTGCTCATCGGCACCGACCAGATCAGGCCGTACGCCAAGCTCATCGTCGCCGAGGCGGCCGTGCGGCCCCTGCTGATCGCCGTGGTCGTCGTCCTGGGCATGTCAGGGATGGTGTCGCTGGCGATCGCGGTCGGCGTCGGGTCGTTCGCGTGGATCTTGTTCGTCCGGTCCGCGGTGGGCCGGGTCGACCGCTCACTTCCCGGCGATCCGGTGCGGGTGGTCACTCCCCGGGTTCTGTTGCTGCTCGCGGGCGCGGCGCTGACCGCGAGCGTCATCACCGGCTATCCAGCCATGGTCGGACTGCTCGCACCCGGCGGCGACCGCGACGCCCTCGCCGGGCTCTACGCCGCGCTGGCCGTGGCCCGGATACCGCTGCTGATGTTCGCCCCGGTCCAGGCGCTCGCCGTGCCGATGGTGGTGCGCCTGGCCTCGGCGGCCGAAGGTGTGCGCAGACTGCGCAGGATCCTCGCTGTCGGCACCGTCGGGTCCGTCGCGCTCGCCGCGCTCGGCGCGCTGGTCGGCGCGCTGATCGGGCCGTGGGTGGTCTCGCTGCTCTTCGGCGCGCGCTACGAGGTCGGCGGCGCCAGTGTCGCCGGACTCGTGTGGTCGTCGGTGATCCTCGTCGCGGTGCAGCTGCTCACCGCCGCGCTTGTCGCGCTGGTCCGGCCGGGCCAGGTGCTCCTGACCTGGCTCGCCGTCGCGGTGACCGCGGCGGGCGTGCTCGTCGTCGACTTCGCCGACCCGGTCGAACGGGCCGTCTGGGGCCTTGCCATCGCGCCGACGGTGGGTTTGGTGGTCGCGGTGGTCTTCGTGGCCCGGGCCGCGGGCCGACACCGCGAATCGGTCGGGAACTGACCGCACGGTACCTTGGGCCTGCCCGTGCGACGGCTGGGTTGTCACTCGGCCGGTCATCTATGTGACTGTGAGTAGCCTCGATGAACGTGCTTGTTGTGATCCTGGCGTTCTGGGTCCCCGGATTGGTGCTCGGCACCGTGCTGCGCCTGCGCGGCTGGACCCTGGCCGCCGCCGCTCCCGCGCTCACCTTCGGCGGTATCGCGCTGGGCGTCGTGGCGTTCCAGCCGCTCGGACTGCGCTGGACGCCGCTGATCGTCGCGGGCTGGTTCGCCGCACTGGCCGTCGTCCTGCTGGCGCTGACGCTGCTGGTCAAGGGCCGCGCGCAGGCCACCGACCCGGATGACGTGCTCTCCCCGCGCAGGCTGACCACGCGAGGGCACCTCTTCGTCGGCGCGGGCGTCGCGGCGGGCATCGGTGTCGGCGCGCTGTCGTTCCTGCGCGGCATCGGAAGCCTGGACATGCTCAACCAGGACTGGGACTCGCCGTTCCACGGCAACGCGGTCCGCTGGATCGCCGAGCACGCCAACGCCACGCCGTCGACCCTCGGCGCGACCGCGAACCTGCCGAACCAGGCCGACTACTTCTACCCGGACACCTACCACGCCCTGCTCGCGCTGCTCCTTGAGCGCGTTGGCGGGCTGGAGATGCCGCAGCTGCTCAACCTGGCCGCGCTGATGGGTGTCATCGCGTTCCCGCTGGGCGTCGCCGCCCTCGGCGTCACCTGGCGGCTGCCCGCGATCTCAGTCGGCGCCGCCGCCGCCGTGTCGACCTGGTTCAGCACCTTCCCGTTCGACTCGCTGTGGCGCGGACCGCTGTGGCCGTACGTCGCGGGTCTCGCGTTGGTCCCCGCCGTGCTCGCCGTCACCCGTGAGCTGTTCGTCGGCCGCGGTGTCGGCGGCCCGATCGCGCTGGCCATCGCGGCCGCGGGCCTGGTCGGCCTGCACACCAGCCTGGCTTTCATCCTGGCCGCCTACCTCGGGGTGATCCTGCTCGCCGTGCTGGTCAAGGTCGAGCCGATCGACTGGCGGCGCAGCTGGAAGCCGGTGGTCGGCGCGGGCGCGCTGGGCGCGGTGTTCGTCGTGGTGATGATGCTGCCCGCGCTGTTCAACGCGGGTGGGGTGACCTCCACGATCTGGCCGATCGAGTCGACCCCGGCCGAGGCGTTCGGGCAGATCATGCTGTTCAGCCCGTCGTCGCCGTTCCCGCAGTGGTGGCTCGGCCTGTGCGCGCTCATCGGCCTCGTGCTGATGTTCCGGCACCGCAGGCTGCTGTGGTTGGCGACGTCGTATGTGGCGTTCGCGGTCCTCTACGCCGCGACGGTGTCGTTGGAGTCACCGCTGGTGCACAAGATCACCGGGCCGTTCTACGACGACGCCTGGCGCTTCGCCGCGCTGCTTTCGCTGGCGGGTGCCGTCGCGTTCGGCGAGTTCGTGTGGACCGTCAGCCAGGCCGCGGTCCGGCTGCGCGACCGGGCCCGACCCGGCTTCGCCACCGCGCCGCTGGTCGCCGCGGGCTCCGCGGTCGCCGTCGTACTCGTCCTCGTCGGACTGACCGGCGCCTACGTGAACCGCAACGTCACCCGCCTCGGCATCCAGTACCACGACGGCCCGGGCGTCTCCCGCGCCGAGCAGGAGGCCTACCTGTGGCTGGCCGAGCACAGCAAGCCAGGCGAGCGGGTCATGAACGACCTGCGTGACGGCTCGGTGTGGATGTACGCCATCGCGGGCGTCACACCTGTCGAGTGGACGCACTACGGCGCCGCCGAGGGCACCCAGGAGAACCTGCTCAGCCGCGAGTTCAACCACTACGCCGACGAGAACGACTCCGAGGTTCGCACCGAGGTCCGAAAGGCCGTTCGCGACCTCAATGTGCGCTACGCCGTGGTCGGCACCGGCTGGGTCCGGCCGCACGGATTCCGCCAGCCCGGGCTGCTCGGAATCACCTCGGTGTCGTGGACTCGGGTGGTCTTCCAGAACTCCGACGCGACCGTGGTCGAGCTGATCGGGGCCGAGCAGTCGGGCCAGGCACGGCCCAGCACTGATGGAAACTGACCGAGGCCAGGACGGTAGGCTCTTCCCATGACTCAAGGCACTCTTGCCACCAAGCGAGTCCTCATTGTCCTCCCCGCGCTGAACGAGGAAGACAACGTCGGTGGCGTCGTCGAGAACGTGCGCCGCTCCCTCCCGGAAGCCGCCGTCCTCGTCGTCGATGACGGTTCATCCGACGCGACGTCACAGCGCGCGCGGGAGGCCGGAGCCACCGTCGCCCGGCTGGCGATGAACCTCGGTGTCGGCGGCGCGATGCGCACCGGCTTCCGCTACGCCGTCGCCAACGGCTACGACGTCGTCGTCCAGGTCGACGCCGACGGGCAGCACGACCCCGAGCACGTGCGCGAGCTGATCGCCGCGCTCGACGACGCCGACCTCGTCATCGGCGCCCGGTTCGCAGGCCGCGGCGACTACCGCGCCCGCGGCCCGCGCCGCTGGGCGATGTGGGTGCTGGCCTTCGTGCTCTCGCGCATCGCCAAGGTCAAGCTCACCGACGTCACGTCCGGCTTCAAGGCCGCGGGCCCGCGCGCGGTCAAGCTGTTCGCCAGGAACTATCCCGCCGAGTACCTCGGCGACACCATCGAGTCGCTGGTCCTGGCGATCCGCGCGGGACTGGTCGTGCGCCAGGTCCCGGTCGAGATGCGGGAGCGCGGCGGCGGCAAGCCGAGCCAGAGCCCCGTGAAAGCCGCTGTTTACCTTGTTCGCGCCGGACTGGCGTTGCTTCTGGCCTTGGTGCGCCGGGGCCCGTCGGTCGAGTCGGCTGATTCGGTCTAGGAGGTCCTGATGGCCGGATGGCGGTTGCTCAGCGTCGTCGTCGCGTGTCTTGTCCTGGTCGTCGTCCTGGAGATGATGCGCAGGCGCAAGCTGCGGGAGAAGTACGCGGGCATGTGGCTGCTCGTCGGGATCGGCGTGGTGGTCTTCGGTGTGTTCCCGAACACCGCCCAGTACCTCGCCGACCTGGTCGGCGTGCAGACGGCGTCGAACCTCACCTTCTTCCTCGCGGGCATCGTCCTGGCGATCGTCGCGCTGCACCTGAGCAGCGAGGTCGGTCACCTGGAGGAGGAGACCCGCACGGCGATCGAGGACACCGCGCTGCTGCGCTGCGAACTGGAACAGACCAGGGCCGAGCTGCAGCGGCGCATCGATGAACTCGCCGACCGGGACCGGGTCCCGGCGGCGGGCGCGGGCCGCAACGGCGCGGACCGGCCGGGAAGCCTTTCAGCGCACGGCAACGGCTGAGGTCGGGCGGTGGCCCTGCGCGGTGGCCCCGCGGTCTCGATGGCGGTCGGCACCGTCGCCGTCGGCGCGGCCGGGTACGGCTTCGTCTCGCTGACCGGGCATGTGCTGGCCCCGGTCGATGCGGCCGCGCTGGCCAGCGTGTACCTGCTGATCAACATCATCGGCCCCGGGCTGTTCTTCGCCCTTGAGCAGGAGACGAGCCGGGCCACGAGCGTCCGGCTTGCCGTGTACGGCACCCTCGGACCGGTGGTCCGCAACGGCCTGCTGCTGGCCGGTGGCGTGCTGGCGGTGGTCCTGGCCGCGCTGTTCGCCCTGTCCGGCCCGCTCACCGAGCGCGTGCTCGCGGGCCAGACCGGGCTGTTCCTCGCGGTCGTGCTCAGCGTCGTCACCTCCGCCATGGTCTACCTGACCCGCGGCCTGCTCGGCGGGCTGCGGCGCTTCCCGTCCTACGCCGCCACCCTCACCGTCGAAGGACTGGCCAGGCTGCTCCCGTGCGTGGCGCTGACCGTGTTCGGCGGCGCCACCGGCCTCGCCTACGCGCTGGTCTTCGCCGCGGGCTCGGCGGTCGGCGCGCTCGCCGGACTGCCCGGCGTACGCCGCGGCGCGCCTGACCCGGCCACCGCTCCCGATCCCACCACGCCCGACCTCTCCGCTCCCGCTGAAGTGCCCGCCTCGGTCAGCCTCGGCGCCATGGCCCGGGGTCTGGGGCTGCTGCTCGGCGGGACGCTGCTGATGCAGGCCGTGGCCAACCTGGCCCCGATCGTGGTGACCGCGCGGCTCGGCACCGCGGGAGCGGCGACGGCCGCCGCGTTCGCCGCGGCGTTCGTGCTGGTCAGGGTGCCGTTGTTCCTGTTCGCGCCGGTACAGGCGATGTTGCTGCCAGACCTGACGCGGGCCGCGGCGGCGGGCGACTTCGCCGCGGTGCGCGCGCGGGTGCGCACCATCGTGCTCGCCGTGCTGGCCATCGGCCTGCCTAGCGCCGCACTGGCCGCCTTGGTCGGCCCACAGGCCGCCCGGCTGCTCTTCGGCGCCAAGATCGACCTGTCCGGGTCCATGGTCGGCTTGCTCGGCCTCGGCACGGTCGCGCTCATGATCGCGCAGGCACTGCAGCCAGGACTGGTCGCCATCGGCAGGCACCGCCACGTCACCATCGCCTGGGGCTTGTCCACAGTGACTCTGGTGGCCATGCTTGTCCTGCCGGGTAGTCCGGTCGCGATCGCGGCGTTTGGGCAGGTGGTGGCGTCGTCGGTCGTCGCGGTCGGGATGGCCGTCGCCCTGCGGGCAGGCCTTGGGTCCAGAGCAAGGTCAGCGCCGTCGTTGGGGCCGGAGCCGGTCAGGTAACTTGTCGCTCGTCCCAGGACACGCACGGAATTGACCTAGTCGAGCGCGGAGCCGTTGGCAGGTGGTACTCGCACATGAGTCGTGACACAACTGTGGTGGACATCGTCATGCCCTACTACGGGGATGTCGCGCTCATGCGGATCGCGGTCAACAGCGTTCTCGCCCAAGACAACAAGAGTTGGCGGCTCACTGTCGTCGATGATGGCACTGAACCCGGCGTGCCGCAGTGGTTCGAGAAACTTGGCGACGACCGGGTCCGCTACGAGCGCAATGAGCGCAACCTCGGCGTCACCGCCAACTTCAACAAGTGCGTCGGCCTCATCGAACACGACCTCGCGGTGATCATGGGCTGCGACGACGTGATGCTGCCCAACTACGTCGACACGATCCTCGCCGTGCACGCCGACCACCCCGACGCCGGGATCATCCAGCCCGGCGTGCAGGTGATCGACGCCGCGGGGGCGCCCGCGCGGACCCTGGTCGACGAGGTCAAGCGGCGCGTCTACGCCCCGCGTTTCCGCCGCAGGCTGGTCATGGCGGGCGAGGACCTCGCGGTCAGCCTGCTGCGCGCGGACTGGCTGTACTTCCCGTCGCTGTGCTGGAGGTCCGCCGCGCTCAAGCAGGTCGCCTTCAGCGAGGAATACGCGGTGATCCAGGACCTGGCGCTGCTGCTGGAGCTGATCCGGCGCGGCGAGAACATGGTCGTCGACGACACCCTGTGCTTCCAGTACCGCAGGCACTCGCACAGCAAGTCCTCGGAGACCGCGGTCAACGGGTCCCGGTTCACCGAGGCCGGACGGTTCTTCGCCGCCGTCGCCTCGACGATGGCCGGCCACGGGTGGCGGCGCGCCGCGCGGGTGGCGCGGCTGCACCTGTCGTCACGGGTGTTCGCGCTCACATACCTGCCCGCCGCGCTCAAGCACCGCTCCGGCGTGCGCGAACTGGCGCGCCACGCCTTCGAGTGGCCCAAGGCGTAGCGCGGCTGACGGGGCCAGGTTCACCGCCGGTGTGAGCTGAGATACCGTTCCTGCCGTGGCCGCGCCGAACCCGACAGACGGACAGGACTACACCGACCGCCTCCAGCGGTTGGAGTTGCCGCTGTGGAAGCGAGTCCTTGATGTGCAGGCGCCGTACCGGCGCAACGTGCGCCGCCTGTTCGGCGACCGCGAGGTGCTCGACATCGGCTGTGGCATCGGCCGCAACCTGGCCCACCTCGCGCCGCACGGAGTGGGCGTCGACCACAACCCGCACTCGGTTCAGGCGTGCCGCGATCGCGGCCTTGTCGCCTTCACCAGCGACGAGTTCGCCGACACCGAGTACGGCGTGCACGGCCGCTACACCGGCCTGCTCGCCGCGCACCTGGTCGAGCACATGCCACGGGCCGACTCGGTGGATGTCCTGCGCGGCTACCTGCCCTACCTGGCGCCCGGTGCCCGGGTGGTGCTGATCTGCCCGCAGGAAAAGGGCTACGCCACCGACAGCACCCACGTGGAGTTCACCGACTTCGACGGCCTCGCCGACGTGTGTGGCAAGCTGGGACTGACGGTCGAGGCGCGGCACTCGTTCCCCTTCCCCAGGGCGGCGGGCAAACTGTTCCCGTACAACGAGTTCGTGGTGGTCGCGCACGTCCCGGCGTGAACGCAGGTTCACGTCAGGATCGGGAGCGCGAACGCGAACGGGTACGCTGCCTTCGGCTGACAGCGTCGAGCACACCGTGTGCCCGAGTTCGAGCATCGACTAGTTTGCGGCGTCTCTCGTCGTGTTCTGGAGGACCGAGCCCGTATGTCCCGTGCTATGGCAGGCACTGAGATCCCGTCGAGCGCGCACACCAGTGAGCTGGAGTCGCCGCTACCCGCGAACAGTGGCCGCATGGTCGCGCAGCGTGGCCTGTTCCAAGGTCCGTCGGTCATCCCGGACGACCTCTATCTCCGCGTCACCGCCGGGTCGGCCGTGAAGGGCCGCGACACGCTGGTCGTGAACCCGAACTCCGCGGTCACCGGCGACAGCTACTTCGGCCGGTTCCCCGCCTCGTACTGGCAGCGGTGGACCGTGGTCGACGAGGTCGCCGTGGAGATGACGGTCACCGGCTCCGGCCGGGTCACGCTGGTCGCCTCCGACCACGACGGCAAGACCAGGGTGCTCGCCGCGGAGACCGTCAGCGACGCCGACGCCGCGGTCGTGACGTTCAGCACCAAGATCAACACCTTCCTCGACGGCGGCTTCCTCTGGGTCGACATGACCGCGGGCGACGCGCCGCTGCGGGTCGAGCGCCTGCGGTGGACCGTGGCCGCGCCGGACACGGTCCGGCCGACGGCCGTGGTGATCTGCACGTTCAACCGTGCCGACGACTGCGTCGCCACCCTCGGCGCGCTGGCCGGCGACCACGACGCGCTCGCCGTCGTCGACTCCGTCTACGTCGTCGACCAGGGCAACGACACCGTCGAGTCGCGCGCGGCCTTCCCCGACACGGAGAAGGCGCTGGACGGCAGGCTGCGCTACCTGCGCCAGCCCAACCTCGGCGGCGCGGGCGGCTTCGGCCGCGGCATGTACGAGGTGACCGAGGTCAGCCGCAGCGAGCACGCCAATGTGCTGCTCATGGACGACGACGTGCTGCTCGACCCCGAGATCGTGGTGCGGCTGAGCGCGTTCGCCAACCAGACCGCGCAGCCCACCATCGTCGGTGGCCAGATGCTGCGCCTGCTGCACCCGACGCACCTCTACGCGGGCGCCGAGTTCGCCGACTTCGCCCAGCTCCGCCCCGGCATGATCATCGACGGCGCGCTCGACGACGTCGACCTGCTGGAGGAGGAGGTCGACGAGGACGGCCTGCGCACCGGCAAGCTGCCCCGCGGCGACAAGCGCGTCGACTCGCACTACAACGCGTGGTGGTCGTGCCTGATCCCGACCGAGGTCATCAACCGGCTCGGCCTGCCGCTGCCGCTGTTCTTCCAGTGGGACGACGTCGAGTACGGCTACCGCGCCCGCGCCCAGGGCATCCCGACGGTCACCCTGCCCGGCGCCGGGCTGTGGCACGCGGACTTCGACTGGAAGGACGCGGACAAGTGGAACGAGTACTTCGCGGTCCGCAACTCGATGGTCGTCTCGGCGCTGCACTCCGAGACCGACCCGAAGCGGATCGCCAGGGTGCTGCTGTCCCGCGTCTCCCGCTACCTGCTGAGCATGCAGTACGGCCTCGCCGCCACCGTGATCAAGGGCGCTGAGGACTTCCTCGCGGGCCCGTCGATCTTCGCCGACGGTGGCGCCGCCGCCGCGTCGGAGATCCGCAAGATGCGCGCCGCGTACCCCGACACGGTGCTGCACCAGCCAACCGACCTGCCAGACGTCGACGTGCGCAACATCCCGATGATCAAGGCGGGTCCGAAGCCGTCCCGCAGCAGGCTCGTGCTGCTCAAGCGGCTCGCGTACTCGGCGATGGGCAAGACCGTGCACCCCGTCGGTGCCGTGCCCGCGTCCGACTCGACCTGGTGGCACATCTCCCAGTTCGGCACCGCCGTGGTCACCGACGCCTCGCAGGAAGGGGTCCGGGTGCGCACCCGCGACTCCGCCAAGGCCAAGGAACTGGCCAAGTGGGCCATGACGGTCGCGAAGCTGATCGTGTCGGAGACGCCCCGGCTGCGTGGCGAGTACCGCGGCGCCGTCGCGGAGGTCGTGGACAAGGACAACTGGAAGCGGCTCTACGGCCTGTGAGGGCCCGCCGGGTAAGGGAAACTAAGTGACTGACCAGGAAATGATCACGGATTCCTCGGCCCGCGCGGTGCTTCAGCGGGTGATCCTGCCCCGCGACGCCGACCCGCTCGACGTGCGGCCGCTCTACCTGGACGAACCAGCCAACGTGCACAGCCACGTCTCGTCCCGGCGCGCGGTGACGGTGCCCGCGTCGGCGCGGGTGTCGTTCGCGTCCTACTTCAACGCCTTCCCCGCGAGCTACTGGAAGCGGTGGACGACGATCGAGGCCGTCCAGCTGCGGCTGAAGGTGCGCGGCGCGGGCCGCGTCGACGTCTACCGCTCGAAGCCCAACGGCGACCAGGTCTACGTGACCGGCACGCCGGTGCACGCCGAGTCGGACTGGGAGACCATCGAGTTCGACGTCAGCCTGGCCCCGTTCGAGGACGGCGGCTGGATCTGGTTCGACGTGTTCACCGACGACTCGAAGCTGGAGGTCGGCGAGGCGGCGTGGCTGTCGGACCGGCCGCTGCCCAAGCAGAAGCTGGCGATCGGCACCACGACGTTCAACCGGGTCGACGACTGCGTCACCGCACTGCTCGCGCTGAGCGACGACCCGGCCGTCCTCGACGTGGTCGACCGCGTGTTCGTCGCCGACCAGGGCACCAGCAAGATCACCGGGCACCCGCGCTACGAAGAGGCTGTCGCCAAACTCGGCGGCAGGCTCACCGTGATCGAGCAGGGCAACCTCGGCGGATCGGGCGGGTTCAGCCGCGGCCTGTACGAGGCCATCGAGCACACCGATGTCGACCAGGTGATGCTCATGGACGACGACATCGCCCTCGAACCGGACAGCATCCTGCGGGCCAGCGCGTTCGCCAGGGCCGCCAAGCGCCCGATGATCGTCGGCAGCCAGATGCTCAACCTGCAGGCCAAGTCCCGGCTGCACAGCATGGGCGAGGTCGTCGACCGCGTGTCGTGCGTGTGGCGGCCCGCGCCGGGCGCGATCACCGACCACGACTTCGGCACCAGCTCGCTGCGCGAGACCCGCGAGGCGCACCGGCGCATCGAGTCCAGCTACAACGGCTGGTGGATGTGCCTGTTCCCGCGCGAGGTCGTCCAGAAGACCGGTCTGCCGCTGCCCCTGTTCATCAAGTGGGACGACGCCGAGTACTCGATGCGCGCCGCCGACCTCGGCTACCCGACGGTGACGCTCCCCGGTTCCGGCGTGTGGCACATGCCGTGGACGGACAAGAACGACCTGTCCGACTGGACGGTCTACTTCCACCTCCGCAACCGGCTGATCATCGCCGCGCTGCACTCGCCGCACGACCTGCGCAAGACGCTGCTCAAGCAGGGCCTGCGGTCGTCGGTGCGCAAGCTGTTCTCCATGGAGTACTCGACGGTGGCGATCGAGCTGCTGGCGATCGAGGACTTCCTCTCCGGCCCCGAGAAGCTCTTCGAGCTGCTCGGCACGGCGCTGCCGAGGGTGCAGACCCTGCGCAAGCAGTACACCGACGCGCAGGTGCTGTCCTCGGCCGGTGAGTTCCCTGCGCCCACCATCGACGCCATCGCGGCGGAGGGCATGCTGCGCCCGCCGGTGCACCCGGTGAAGATCGCCGCGCAGGCGTCGAAGGCGCTGCTGCACAACCTGCGCAAGCCGCAGCCGGACACCGCGGAGCGTCCGCAGGTCAACATCCCCGCCGGAAGCGCGCTGTGGTTCCTGCTGGGCAACCTCGACAGCGCGACTGTGTCCAACCCCGACGGCTCCGGGGTGGCCTTCCGTCGCCGCGACCCGGAGATCTTCAAGGACCTGTCGCAGCGCTCGGCCCGCACCTACCGGCGCCTCATCGCCGAGTGGCCGCGGCTGCAGCAGGAGTACCGGGCCGCCCTGCCGGAGTTGACCTCGGTCGAGTCCTGGCGCAAGGTCTTCGAGAACTGATTCAGGAGTACCGGGCCGCCCTGCCGGAGCTGACCTCGGTCGAGTCCTGGCGCAAGGTCTTCGAGAACTGATTTCCGAACCGGGGTGTGGGCCTTAGCGGGCCCACACCCCGTGGAAGCTGCCGCAGGTGATCCGCGCACCGGTCAGCCGCGCGTTGATCTGCCCCTCAAGCGGCCCGTACGCGGCGATGGGAGTCGTGGGGGCGATGCTCTCCGGCGCCCGCGCGCCCAACGTCAGGTCGTGGGCGCGGACGGTCTGGAACAGCACGAGGTAGTCGCCGCGAGCATCGAGGTCGGTCGCCGCGGTCAACATCCGGTCCCGCGCGTCGGCGACGAGTTCCAGGGTGAGCGGCCAGTCCATCGGGAACGGGCTGCGCAGGCCGAACACCGGGTACGCGAACGGGTTGTCCGGCAGGATCGCCACCTGGCCCGCGGGGTGCCGGTCCAGACAGTCCTTGATCTGGCCGACATACCGCGCGACCTCGGGCGTGGTCCGGACGAACCGCAGCTCCGGGCTGATCGACCCCAGGTCGACGGTGAGCGCGCCCTGCGGCTGGTCGGCGTACGGCGCCCGGTCGTGCGCGTCGGCCACGGCGACCCCGGTACCCACCACGAGCGCCGCGGCGACCGCGGCCGAGACGACGGTCGCGGCCCGGCGGGGGATGGCCGGTGACCACCGCGGCAGCACGTCGTACGCGACGGCCAGGACGCTGAGCGTGAGGGTGCCGCCCATCAGGGTCGGCGACGGATATCCCCAGGACAGGGCGGCCATGTAGGCCAGCAACGCGACCAGCAGCGGCCGCCACGGCAGCGCGCGGTGGACCGCGCCGTGCAGGACCGCGGCGCACACCAGCAGCCAGGTCAGGGTGACCGCCCAGTTACCCGCGCCCGCGAGCCCGCCGTCGACGACGGTGTAGAGCGCGCAGGCGGCGATGACCGAGGCCGGTATCCCGGGCAGCCACGGCCGGGCTCGCGCCACCAGCGTCAGCACGGCGCCCACCAGGGCGCACACGACCGCCAGCAGGACGGTGTCCCGCGGCCCTGCCGTGTTCCACAGGTCGATGAACCGGTCGCCCCAGGTCCCGGTGCCGCCGGTCAGCTGGGCGATCGCGGCAGGCAGCCCGCCCGCCACCGTGACCAGCGCGAAGTACCCGACGGGGACCAGACCGAGCGCCACGAGGTCGATGCCGAGGCGGCCCCACCAACGCCGCTCGCGGGGACCGGCCGACGCCCTCGCGGCCGGGTGCGCCACGACGAGCAGCAGACCGACGGGGACAGCGAACATGAAGCTCTGTTTGGTCATCACCGCGAAGCCCAGCAGCGCCAGCCCCAGCAGCCTGCGCGGCGTCGACCCGACGCGCAGCCCGGAGTCGACCGCCCACCAGCCGACCGCGGTGAGCATGATGCCGTCGATCGTGTGCCACGCCATGAGCGGGAACACGTTCATGTTGAGCAGCGTCGCGGCCGCGACCAGGCCGGTGACCAGCGGATTCCAGGCCAGCGGCGAAGTGCGGGTGACCAGCGCGGCGCACGCGATCGTGGCGACCGCGATCTCGACCATCACGATGAACCCGGACACGGCGAACAGCGGACCAGGCAGCAGCAGGTCGACCACGTGCAGCGCCGCCGAGCCCAGCGGCCGCGGCGAGATGATGTCGCGGTGCGGGACCTGGCCGTCGAGCAGGCGGTGGCTGAGACTCAGCACGAACCCCTGGTCGGTGGGGTTGAACCCGAACCGGCCGACCCGGGCGACCGCGCCGACCGCGAGCAACGCGACCCACGCCGCGTGCACGGCGAGACGGCCCAGCCGGGGGCTCCGACGAGCCGGTGTCACCTCGGGCGTGGGGTCGACGCTGTCGAGCACGGTGGAAGGGGAGTGCATGCCTGCGGTGGGACCTCTCGGGACGACAGTGGGCCCGCTCCCCCGAAGGGGAGCGGGCCCACCGCTAACTCAACAGACTCAGATGGCGCGGACGCCGGTGGCCTGCGGGCCCTTCTGGCCCTGGCCGATCTCGAACTCCACGCGGGCGTTCTCGTCCAGGCTCTTGAAGCCCGAACCCTGGATCTCCGAGTAGTGAACGAAGACGTCAGCGCCGCCGTCGTCCGGCTGGATGAAGCCGAAGCCCTTTTCGGAGTTGAACCACTTCACTGTGCCCTGTGCCACGTCTATCTCCTCAACAGGTACCGCTAAAGCGCACACGGATGTGCGCGCCCTGGTCGGTTTCAGACGGCGACTTCTCCGGCTTGACCTGGAGGAAAACCGCGCGCCCGCAACGATCTCTTGCGAGCGTGATCTAACACGTACTCAAGAAAACTTACGACCTCACACAGTCAACCACATACCACCGGCACTCCGCACGTGTGCCGTGACACCGGGTCGGGGGTTGCGGCGCTACCCCTGCTGGGAGACGCTTTGACTGTGAGCGAGCTCGCCAGCCAGAAATCCGGGATCGAGAACACCGAGTCCATCGCGCTAGACCTCGACGAAGCGGGCGTATCCGTCGACCTGCCCCGCCCCGAACACCGAGGCGATCAAGTGCAGGGCGTGCCCTACCGCCCCGTCGAGTTCCGCGACGACGATCTGCCCACGGCCCTGGAACGGGCCGCGTCGTGGTTGCGAAGTACGCAGCAGTGGCTCGGAGAACCGGTGGACGTCATCGCCATCCATCTCGACTACGACGACGGCGAGGGATCGCCGTACTACGACGTCAAGCTGCTCTGCAACGAGGAAGACCTCGCGGGCGCGCCAATCGCGCTGCGCGAGCAGGCCTCCAAGACAGCGAGCGGCTAGTGGCCGAGCTCGTCTACCCGCCGGTGGTGCTGGCGGCCAAGACCCTGTTCCGGGTCATGGACTACAAACTGGACGTCCAGGGCGTCGAACACATCCCCGCCACCGGCGGGGCGGTGATCGCGTGCAACCACGTCAGCTACCTCGACTTCATCTTCGCGGGCTTCGGCGCCCAGCCCGCCAAGCGGCTCGTGCGGTTCATGGCCAAGCAGGAGATCTTCCGCAACAAGATCGCCGGACCCCTGATGCGCGGCATGCATCACATCTCCGTCGACCGCGCCGCGGGCCAGGCCTCCTACCAGGAGGCCGTCGCCAAACTGAAGGACGGCGAGGTCGTCGGGGTGTTCCCGGAGGCCACCATCAGCCAGTCCTTCACCGTCAAGGAGATCAAGACGGGCGCGGTCCGGATGGCCGCGGAGGCGGGCGTGCCGGTCGTCCCGATGGCCCTGTGGGGAACCCAGCGCCTGTGGACCAAGGGCAGGCCCAAGGACCTCAAACAGCGCCATATCCCCATCCTGATCCGCGCGGGAGAACCGTTCACCGTCAGCCTCGACGACGACCTGGACGCGAAGACGGCCGACCTCCGCACCCGGATGGCGGAACTGCTGGACCGAGTCCAGAAGGACTACCCCGAGTCCCCGGCGTCCGACGCGGACTCGTGGTGGCTGCCCAACCACCTGGGCGGCTCGGCCCCGACGCCTGAGGAAGCGGCCCTGTTGGACAAGAAGCGCCCCGAGTAGGCCACCCGGGCGCCCCCGAGCCACTGGCCCGGGGGCGCCCGTCCACATCCGGCCGAGCTGTCCACAGCCCAACGCCGCCCACCCTGTCGATCATGTAGCGCCGATAGACTGGAGCAGGGCAGCACCCCAGGG
>DATLIA010000197.1:0-74217 GCA_035540215.1 Actinokineospora sp.
GGGCAGGAAGGTGTGCAGGTTGCCCTTGAACGTCAGCGTCGACCCCAGCCCGACCATCGACGCCGCCGCGTCCATCAGGCCGTTGCCGCCGCCCGCGCCGCTGGATGCCTTGCGGAAGAAGAACTCGCCCGCCGCCACCCCGGTCTCGAAGCCGACCTCGCGGGCGCGCTCGGTCAGGAAGTCCCAGTCGGTCTGGGCGATCTGGGCGAGGTGCTGGTGCGTGGTCGTGGTCGGCTCGACCGTGCCGATCTTCAGGCCGGCGTTCTTGGCGATCTGGCGGGCGATGTCGGAGTCCTTCATGTTGACGAACGTGCGGGTCCGCTTCGCCCGCTGCAGCCGGTGCTCCTTGGCGTAGCCGCGCACGACGGTGAGGATCATCGAGTCCTGGCAGAGCGCCTCCACGGCGGTGACCTCGCCGGTGATCAGCGACTTCGCGGTGCTCGACCCGGCCTTGCTGCCCTTGACCTCGATCTGCACGCCGATGGCGATGCCCGCGTCGCCAAGGAGAGTGCCCGCCTGGTCTAGGAACGTCAGCTCGAACATGTCCGGGAGGTGCAGGTGGGTGTCGACGACCGCGCGCACCAGCAGCTGGGAGGCCGTGGGCAGCATCGGGAAGCCGATCTTGCCGACCAGCAGCGCTGGCATCACCACGCCCGTGGTGTCGGCACCCGGAAGGCTCATCCCAGTTCCTCCGGATTCGGCAGGTAGATGGTCCGGCCGGGGCGCACCCTGGTCGGGTCCTGGATCCGGTTGACCTCGGCGATGCGCCGCCAGAGGCCGGGGCGGCCGTAGGCGGCGGTGGCGATCGACTGCAGCGACTCGCCCGCCGCGACGACGTGGGTGCGCCTGCCGGGCAGGCCACCGGAGGTCGGGTTGGTCGGCAGACTGGCCAGCATGCTGGGCTGCTCGCGCATCGACAGGTCGACCTCGGCGCGCAGCGGGATGCCGGTGAAGTCGAACCTGACGTAGTTGATGCTCACGCTGACCAGCCGAACCTGGTACATGAACGCCACCATCGGCGGGCCCCACTGGAAGGTGATCACCGGCAGCGTGGTCTCCAGGGTGGCGCCCGCGATGCCCATGCTGCCGATGCCGCTGAACGGGCTCATCCAGCGCAGCAGCTGGTCGCAGCGCAGCTTGGCGGTGACGCCCTCCAAGATGATCTTGCTGATGGAGATCATCGGCGCCTGCACCTGTTTGGTGATCGTGCCGGACGCGCCACCGGGCTGGTGCAGCGACTGCGTGTTCGGCTTGACCGTGTAGGTGGCGCTGCGCTTGATCGAGATCTTCTCCGGGTTGAAGTCGAACGGCACCAGGCCGGGCGTCTTCACGTCGATGCAGTAGAGGACGGCGGGAACCCGCGCCCCGGCCGCCATCGCCGCGCTGACCGGCGCGCCGACCGCGGCGCTCACCTCGCCGACAGCGCCCGCGGTCCCCGTCCCGGTGGCCGCCGCGGCACCGAAGCCAACACTCATCGTCATCGCGTGCCCCTTACAGGAAACCCTCGTGCACCAATGTCAGGCTCTCGATAGCGATTCCCAGGGTCATCGCGTCCAGGTCCGGCCCCTTCCACGAGCTCGGGTACACGTTGCGCAGCTGCCAGCTCGCGACCTTCGCGGCGTGGGCGTCGTACAGGGTGATCTGCGCCGTGCCGCCGGGGGCGCCGATCATCGACTGCACCCAGCCGTTGGCGCGCCCGCGCAGCCAGCTCTGCACGCTCGCCGCGCCGTCCTTGTCCATCGCCCGCTCCAGGGTCACCTCGGGGTATTCGAGGTGACCGGGCAGCAGCGGTTCGTAGAGGTAGTTGGCGCCCTCCTTGACCTTGACGGGGTTGAACTTCACCGCCAGGCCTTTGCACCGCGCCCAGCCGCCGAGGTCCACGCCGTCGATGGAGACGTGGAAGCGCAGCGTGAGCGCGAGCATCGAGGAAATGCTGAGGGGCATCGGTCAGCCCAACTTCATCTCGTCGTCGAGGAATCCCTTGTGCGCCAGTTCGAGCGACTCCAGCGACACCTGGCTGGCTCCCGCGTCGAATCCGGCGATCGCCCACTTGACCGGCATGACGTCACGCAGTTCCCACTCGGTGATCGATCCGTCCCCCTGCTTGGACGTGAAGAGCTTGATGACGCCGACGAACGGCTCGCTGGCGAACGAGTTCGAGCTCAGCCACTTGCGCACCTTCATGGTCTCGTCGGAGACCGCGCGGGTCAGCTTGACGTTGCTGTACTTGGTGTTGCCGGGGAAGTAGAAGCGTTCGTTGCCCGAGTCACCGGTGCGGTACTCGGCGACGTCCCAGCTGACATCGAGGCCCTCGGCCTTGTACCAGCTGCCGAGGTCGTATTCGGATTTGCCGATCATCGAGACCAAGAACCTATTGGACAGGGCGATCGAGCTGGAGTCGGTGAGCGGCACGGTGTCCTCCTATCGGAAATCGGTGAGCAGGCCGGACCGTTCCCGGTCCACCAGCAGTTCCAGGCGCAACCTGCTGCGCAATCGGTCGTAGAGGCGGGCGGTAAGGTCCTCGATGTCGACGCGGTCGAGGTCGATGGGCTCCTCTTCGCTGCCGTGCATGTCCCTTGTGGACCCCGATCCTCCTGTCGTCGAGCCGGAGTCGGGGCGCCTGCCACCGCGGAACAGATCGTCGCCGGAGCGTTCCTGGAAGCTGACGGTGTCGCCGAAGGCGCCGCCCGCCCCAGGTTCCAGGATCTCGGGCTGTCTGGAGGCGGCACCGCCGCTCCCGCGCGTCGGGGTCGAGCTGTCGCCGGACTGGGCCAGCGCGGCGGCCAGGGCCAGTCGCCCCGCGGCGGCCGTCGGGCTCGGGCTCGCGCCGGTCCCGCTGTCGCGGCGTCCCCCGGGGAGCAGATCGTCACCAGAGCGGGTGGTGAAGCTGACGGTGTCACCGAACGCGCCGCCCTCCGCGGCGTTGATGGGCCGGGCCGAACTCCCAGAAGGCGTGGTTCGCGCGCCGCCCGCCTCCTCCCGGTCCAGCTGACGCTCGATGGTTTCGAGGTGGGAGTCGTCCAGGTAGCTCAGCATGGCCTCGCCACGGGACGCGCGGTCCATGTTCAGGTTCTCCAGCATCTCGTCCACCAGCTGCGCGTGGCGGGCCTCGCGGTCGAACGTGGCCGCGCCCGACGCCCCACCACCGGTGCGGCGCCGGGCTGAGGAAGTCGACCCGGTGCGGGGCGTGGATGTCGCGTCGGCGCCGCGCCGCTCGGTGAAGCTGACCGTGTCGCCGAACGCGCCACCGGTGGTCGGCGGCGTCCCGGTCCGCCGCGCGCGATCCGCCTGTGCCTCCGGGGCGTGCCACTCCTCCAGGACGCGGTGCGCGGAGCTCTCGGCTACCTGCTGGATCTCCTCGCGCGCCTCCTGGTCGAAGTGCGACCGGGTGGGATCCGGCGGAGTGGTAGTCGTCGCGAGCTGGGCGGCACCGGACAAACTTGGCTCGGGAGCGTCGAACGTCGGGTGGGGCGGGTGGATCAGCGGCGTGTCGGCGAGCCCACCGTGGCGGTGCTCGGCCGCGACCGCCTCGGCCTCCAGCCGTCGACCCTCCGGTGTGGACAGTCCGGGCAGGTTCGCGCCGATGGTCCGCTGCTGGACGACGTGCACGAGTTCGTGTGCCAGCAACGCTTTCGTCTTGCCGCTGCTGATCGGCCCCGCACTGTCGGGCAGGTAGACGGCGCCGTCCTTCGCGAATGCCCGCGCACCTCTTGACCGCGCCTCGGCGTCGACCGCCTGCCCCCGGAACACCGGCACGTCCGCGACGTCAGCGCCACGGTCACGACGAACGGCCCCGGCGAGGTCGGGCGGAACCTGCTCGCGGACGACCTGACCGGTTACCCGGGGCGACTGGGCATCCACCGCGCGATAGACCAACGGCGCCGCCGTCACCTGGTCAGGCGGCGGCGGTTGCGGGAGTGGTGGTGGTTCTTGGCGCGGCTCTGGGGGCGGGACCGCCTGCTCGGCGACCGGCTCGTCCTCCTGCCGGGAGATCGGCGCGCCAAGGCCGAGCCTGCGGGTCTGTCCCAAGGAGGGCCGTCGCCTCGACACCAGCGGCGCGGGCGCGGCCGCCCGGACCTCCACGACCCGGTCCGGCAAGACCGGTTCCGGCTTGGGGATGGGCGGGTTCGCCGGGATGTTGGACGGGATGACGAACGGGGCGGACTGCTCGGGTTCGGGACCGGCCTGTTCCATCCAGGTCGGCACATAGCGCATCCACCCAGGCGCCCGGTGCGGCACGGCGGGCTCGCGGGCCGCGCCGACGAACTCGTCGGACGCGACTGTCAGGGACGGCCGCGCACCCACCGACGCGGCCACAACGGGACGAGGTTCGGCGACAAGCTCGTCGGGCGTTCGTTCTTCGCGCGCTGGTTCTTCGGGCGCTGGTTCTTCGGGCGCTCGTTCCTCGGGCATCGGTTCGGCCCGCGGTCGCCAGGCTTGACGGACCACAGGTGGCGCGGCGTCCGGCCTGCGGGTGGGCAGCACCAACGCCAGCCCCTCGACCCGACCGACCGCGGGCTCGATCGCCGCCCGGGCAACAGACGGGCGGCCAGGCAAGGGCGGCTGAACCGGCGCGGCCCCAGTCACCAGTGGCGCGGCCAGGGCGACCGTCGTCCGCAACGGCGGCAGCAGAACCCAGTCATGCCCCCGATTTTCCACCCGTTCGGGCGACCCCGAGTTATCCACACCCCCCACCGAACCAAGATCATCCGTCACCTCCGCCGGGTAGACTGGCCAAGGGCCGTCCCCCCGGGGTTGGGTGGGGGCTGCGTTCATGGAGTGTGGGGCCGACGAGGGCGCGTCTGGATGTGGCTGGTTTGTCGGCGGTGTGGCGCCGCGGCGGCGGCGGAATGGCCAGCGCATCGGCGCCCCTCCCGTCTCATTCGTCCTGTCTGCTGTGGATCCGGCCGATCTCGTTGATCAGCCGGTCGCGCACCGGGTGTTCGAGGTCGAGGATCGAGTCGAACGTCCAGTGCAGGTAATAAGCGACGTACGCGACCTCCTCCCACAGCCGGTCAGGCGCGTACGTCACGATCCCCCCGGGGCATCACCCGCCACGTCCACGGCGAATCCGGTGCCGCACTGCGGACAGTGCACCGCGACCTCCGTGTGCCCGTCGGCGTTGACGCGCCGGTACAGGTCCTGCAGGAAAGCCATGTCCGAGGCGAACAGGTTCTCCACGACGAACGTGTCGACCGCGGGCAGCGCTCCCAGCGAAGTGACCGTCCGCTCCAGCAGCAACACCGTCAGGTACGCCGGGTTCTGCTTGGACCGCTGGTCGGCCTGCGTGGTGATCTCGTCGCGAGCCGTGGCCAGGCGCATCACACCGTCGCGGTGCACCTGGCCGTTCTCGTCGACATAGCCGCGCGGGAGGGTGAACGGGTATTCCGTGCGCAGCCCCTCTTGCAGAGCCGTCATACGGACACGCGCTGGATGCGCTCGGACACGATGGTGACCGTCTCCATCAGCACCTCGCTCGACCCGGCCTTCAACGCGCCGATCTCCAGCTTCGACGGCCACGCGTGCTCAAGGTGGTACCGCGCGACCGGCTTTCCGTCGGTGCCGTACATGACCAGCGAGCAGCTCTTGCGCGCGGCGACGATGTCGCCCATGAGCACGGCCTCGTGCCACGCCCACAGTTCCATGCTGGAGTTCTTGCCGCGCCGCAGAACCAGCGTGGCGGGCTTGGTCTTGCCAGGCAGCTTCTTGAGCACGACCTCCTTGTCGGTCGACTCCATCAGCTCGACCGGCTCGACCTCGGTGGTGATCCCCTGCAGTTCGGAGAACGAGGCGATCTCGTAGCCGTCGATGGTGATCGAGAAGCGGGCCGCGGTCAGCGCGTCGTTCGGTTGGCTTGAGCTCAGGCCTCCGGCCATGGCGAATCCCTTCTAGTTATTCTTCGAGACCCGCGCCCTCGGCGAACTGCGAGATGCGGAAGACGACGAACTCAGCGGGCTTGACCGGGGCGATGCCGATCTCGACGGTCAGGATGCCGACATCGCGGTTCTCCGGCGGGTTGTTCTCCTCGTCGCACTTGACGAAGAACGCCTCGGCCGGGGTGCGGCCGAACAGCGCGCCGTCGCGCCACACACGACGCAGGAACATCGTCACCGTGCGCTTGACGGAGTCCCACAGCTTCGGGTCGTTCGGCTCGAACACCACCCAGTTCGTCCCCTGCAGGATCGACTTCTCCACGTAGTTGAAGAGCCTGCGGACGTTGAGGTAGCGCCATTCCGGGTCGCTGGACAGGGTGCGCGCGCCCCAGACCCGGATGCCCTGGCCGCGGAAGGAGCGGATGCAGTTCACCGCGATCGGGTTGAGCAGGTCGTGCTCGCCCTTGGTGATGTTGAGCTCCAGCGTCACCGCGCCGCGGATGACCTCGTTGGCCGGTGCTTTGTGGACACCGCGGCTGGAGTCGTTGCGCGCCCAGATGCCCGCCATGTGCCCGCTCGGCGGGATGAACACCTGCTTGCCCGCGACCGGGTCGGCCACCTTGATCCACGGCCAGTACAGCGCGGCGTACTTGGAGTCGTACCCGGCGAAGTCCATCCGCCAGTCCTTGACCTCCTGGGCTTTCAGCCCGGGCGGAGTGTCCAAAATGGCCACTCGGTCGGCCATCAGCTCGCAGTGCGCGATCATGGCGAGCTGGACGGCCTTGACGTCCTCCATGGTCAGCGCGCCGCGCTCCAGGGCCGCCATCAGGTCGGGCACACACAGCATGGTGACCTCGTCGAGCGCCTCCAGGCCGCCGAAGCCGGTGCGGTCGGCGGAGTTGCCGACGTACTCCTTGGCGTCGACCTTGGCGGGCGTCGGCGGAGGCGCGGCCAGGGCGGTCTCGCCCTGCGCGGGCACGGTGAGCGCCTTGCCCTTGGTCTCCTCGACGGAGATCAGCTTCGACTGGGTCTTCAGCACGGTGGCCACGTTGTTCGGCCCGCGCCGGGTGCTGACGTTGTCGAAGGTCTCGACAGGCGTCCCGGCCTTCTTGACCACCAGCTTGAAGGTGTCCTCACCTTCCTCGCTCGCGGGCGCGACCTCGACGGTCAGGTCGGCGGCCTCGGCGGCGCGCGCGGTGATGGTCAGTCCTGGCCCGGACGCGCCGGGCAGCTCGGCCATCGGCACCGACGTCAGCTGCCCGTTGGTGTGGCCGTTGCCCTCGGCGCCCGCCCCGCCGACGCGGACGACGTAGGCGACGCCGCCGCCGTTCTGGAAGTAGCCGTAGACGGCGTGGGCCAGGTAGTAGCCCTCGACGAAGTCGCCGAAGTTGGTCTTGAACTGGGTCCAGTTGGTCACCAGGACGGGCTCGTGCAGGGGTCCGCGCTCGGCGAACCCGACAAAGGCGGCCACGGCGGTACCCACGGCCTCGATGGGCCGCGAGCCGGAGGAGACCTCCTCCATATACACGCCGGGCGCGAGATAGCTGCTGGCCATCGAAGGATCTCCCTGCGTCGAAAGGCGGGACACTTCCCCCGAGCTTGCTGCGGCGACGCACCGGCGCGCAGTCGCCCGGGGGCGTGGGCAAGGGCAGGTGGGACCGCCCCTTCGGGCGGATCCGGGGCGCCGATCGGACGGGCTTCGGACCGGTGTGGAGTCCCGACGGGCAGCGGAGACTGACACCCGTGATCCCCGAGGTGGACGACGCGCTCTGCCAGCTGCTCGGCCGCAACCTGCCCGAGGGCACCGCGGTCCGGCTCGACCCGCCGAAGCCGACGTGGCAGACCGAGCGCCCGTCGAAGGTCATCGACCTGTTCCTCTTCGGCCTGCGCGGCGACCCCCTCGGCCGCGAGTCCGGCTTCGACCAGACCCGCGACGACCGCGGCGCCGTGGTCGCCCGGCGTGAACCGGTCCGCCGGTGCGTACTGTCCTATCTGGTCACCGCGCGGGCGCCCAAGGTCAGCGAGGAACACCTGCTGCTGGACCTGGCGCTGCGCACTATGATCTTCGCCGACGCCATCCCCGCCGACTGTCTCACTGGGACACTCACCGAGTCGACGGTGTTCCTTTCGGTGTCCCCGGAGGCGCCGGGCGATCTCTGGAGCAGCCTGGGAATGCCCGCGCGCGCGGCGTTCATCGTCTCCGTGAGCGCGCCCTACCTGGCGCCGGAGGACACAGATATCGCGCCGCCCGCCGAGAAGATGTCCCTGCGCTCGAACCAGGGCTCGAAACCCGAACCGGCCGGGAAACTGGCCCCCGCGGGCGACAAGCGCTGGGTGCGCACATGAGCTTCGCGGCCAAACAGGGCGACAAGGTCCTCGCCACCGACACCCACATCCTGATGGTGCCCTCCCCCGGCGGCCCGGTCGCCACCCCCACGCCACTTCCGTTCGTGGGCACCATCACCAGCGGGTGCAGTACGGACGTGATGATCGGCGGGGCACCGGCCGCCGTTGTCGGGAGCACGGTGACGAACTCGCCGCCGCACATCTGCCCGCCGCCCGCGACTTTCCAGGTGCCGCCGACGAATCAGGGCACCGTGGTGAAGGGCAGCGGCACGGTTCTGATCAACAACAAACCCGCCGCCCGCAACGGCGACAAGGTCAACACCTGCAACGACCCGGTGCCGCAGCCCAAGGGATCGATCATCGCCGCGGGCACAGTGATCATCGGCGGCTGACCGTCAGTGCGGCCCGCCCGCCCCGCGCGAACCGGTGGCCACCGCCGAAGCCAGCGCACACACCACAGTGAACAAGCCCGCTGCCGACCAGCCGTTGTCCGTGCCCGGCATGGCGACGTGCAGCCAGATCATCAGGGGCACGGTCGCCGCGCTGAGGACCCCGACCACCCACGATGCCGCGGTGACCGGCGCACGCCTTGCCAGCGCCAGTCCCGCGACAACCAGGGTCACGATGATTCCCAGAAGGACCAAAGCGGGTGCGGCTGTGTCGTCGAATCCCGCGAGAGACCACAGTGACATCGGTCGAGCGCCGGAACGGGGACGGTCGACGTACCAAGTCGCCGTGGACAAGGCGATCAACGCACCCGCCGTCGCGGCCAGCACGACCAGTCTGCCCGCGCCCGCCCGCATCCGTCGCGCGTCGTCCTCCAACGACTCGACTCGCGTACGCAGCGCCTTGAGAGACTTCTCGGTGTTGTCCAGGTCGCTCACGGTGTCCCCTCGATCAGACCGATGGCCACTTTAGATGATCGAGGGGTACGACCGGCCGCTAACGTCTGCTGACCTCCACCAACGGTCCGGGCGCGAACGGCACGGCGACAAGCACCATCACCCCGACCGCCGACAGCTCGTGGTCGTGCCGCATGAACCACGCCTGCGCGTCCGGCGATCCGTCCCACGGCGGCACGGCGGGTTCGCGGTGCGGCAGCGCGGACACGTCAAGTACGTAGCCGACCCGGCCCCAGACCTCGGTGTCCCCACGGGTGTAGCGCACGTCGCAGAGCCCGGTGAAGGCGACGATGTTCGGCGGTCGGAACATCCGCCCGTTCTGCGTGAACGCGTGGCCCGCGCCCGCCGTGATCCGGGGCGCGGTGGAGCCGATGCCGCCGACCATCACGCCGGTCGCGACGTCGCGCAGGGCGGCGAGGGAGCGGGTGCGGACCTCGGCTGCCGGGTCGACCTGGGTCATGACGTGGATCTCGCCGTCGAGGCGCAGCGACACCGTCACCGCCACGTGCCCGATGTCCACCGATGCGGTCGCGACCGGCGACCGGGGCAGCACATACCCGAAGCCGACACAGCCCCGGGAGATCTCAGACGCACCCATGGTCGCCGCCTCTCGCACCACCTAACCGTAGGAAGCGGCCCACCGGGCCACGACGACCGAAGGGGCAGAAGATGGGGCGTGGCCGCAGGCCTCACACACTCGAAACACGCGAGCCCCCACTTGGCAACAGTCGACAAGCACGATAAGTGGCATGGACACGACCGGTACCCCCACGACCTGGCGCCTGCGGATCCGCATCGACGACCGGCCGGGCACCCTCGCGCGCGTCACCACCCGGTTGGCGGCGCGGGATTGCAACGTGCTCGGGCTCTCGGTGCTGCTGGTGCCCGGCGGCGTCATCGACGAGCTTGTGGTCAACACGCCCGCCGGGGTCGAACCCGCCTCGCTGATCGACGACATCCGGGCCGAGGGCGGCCGGTGTGTCGGCATCACCCGGGCCGACCTGCGCCAGATGGTCGACCGGACCACCGCCGCGCTGCGGGCAACGGGCGCGGCGATGCGGGATCCCGGCGCGACCACCGATTCGGTGCGCACGCTGCTTGGCGCCGACTCGGTCACCATCGTGGACGCCGGGTCCGTCCAAGGCGACGAGGGTGGGCACCTCGCGGTGCTCGCCCTGTCCGAGGAGGCCACGCTGGTGGCCCGACGGGGGTGGGCCCCGTTCACCGAGGTCGAGCTGGCCAGGCTGGCCGCCTTCGGGGACGTGCTGACCGCCGGTGCCACCAGCGCGGCCGCCCCGACGGCGGTGATCACCCGGTCCGGCGCGGGCATCGTCCTGCGGGACGGCACCCCGGCCGACGCCGAGGCGGTGTCCGATCTGCACGCGCGGTGCTCGGCGCAGACGCTGTTCGCCCGGTACCACGCGGGCCTGCGGACCCTGCCCCGGCGCTGGCTGCACCGGCTGCTGCAGCCGCCGCGTGGGCGGACGCTGCTGGCGGTGTGCGGCACCGAGGTCATCGGCATGGCGCAGCTCATCCGCACCAACGACCCCGCGGAGGCGGAGATCTCGCTGCTGGTCGAGGACGGCTGGCAGAAGCAGGGCCTCGGCGCGGCGATGATCGGCAGGCTCGGCCAGATCGCGCGCGCGGGTGGCCACCGCCGGATGATCGCGTGGTGCTTGCTCTCGGAGGTCGGCTTCGAGCGGGCGGCGAGTGCGTCCGGGCTGCCGGTGTCGGTCCGGCACGAGGACAGCATGCTGCGGGTCGCGCTGTCGGTTGAGCAGGCCCGGGTTCCCGTCACCGAACATGAATATGTTTCAAAGTGATGGCGGCCACTTCCCCATCAGGACCTACTCGGAAGTAACATGGTGGCTCGGACGCGAGCTTAGGAGCCACCATGAGCACCGCAACGACCACGAACACTCTTGGCGCGGTGCCCGGCGCCCCCACCATCGCCCGGGCCACCAGCCTGATCGACCGCGCCGTCACCGGCACCACGCCGACGACCGTGCAGATGTTGGCCCCGTTCACCGGTCAGCCGCTGGTCAGCCTCCCGCAGATCGACGACCCCGACGTGCGTCGCGCGTTCGCCAGGGCCAGGGTCGCGCAGGCGGAGTGGGCGGCCACGCCGGTGAGCCAGCGGCAGCGGGTGTTCCTCAAGCTGCACGACCTGCTGCTGGAGCGGCAGGACGAGGTGCTCGACCTGATGCAGGTGGAGACCGGCAAGTCCCGGCTCGACGCCTATGACGAGGTCGCCGTCACCGCGATGACCGCCTCCTACTACGGCCGCAAGGCGGGCAAGCTGCTCGCGCCGAAGCGCAAGGCGGGCGCGCTGCCGGTGTTCACCCGGACCACTCAGGTCCGCCACCCCAAGGGTGTCGTGGCGATGATCTCGCCGTGGAACTACCCGCTCGCGCTGACGGGGATGGACGCGATCCCGGCGCTGATCGCGGGCAACGCGCTGGTCCAGAAGCCGGACAACCAGACAGCGCTGACGGCCCTGTGGCTCAACGAACTCGCCGAGGAAGCCGGCCTGCCCGCCGACGTGTGGCAGATCGTGCTGGGGCGTGGTTCCAAGATCGGCAACGCGCTGATCGAGGAAGGCGACTACCTCGGCTTCACCGGCTCCACCGAGACCGGCAAGGGCTTGGCCGCCAAGGCCGCCGCCCTGCTGACCAGCTACTCGATGGAACTCGGCGGCAAGAACCCGATGATCGTCCTCCCCGACGCCGACGTCGACCGGACCGCGGCGGGCGCGGTGACCGCGTGCTTCTCGTCAGCCGGGCAGCTGTGTGTGTCGGTGGAGCGGATCTACGTCCACGACAGCGTGCGCGATTCGTTCACGCAGGCCTTCGTCGCCAAGACACGCGCGTTGAAGCTGGGGACCGATCTGTCGTACTCGGCGGACCTGGGATCGCTGACGTCGGCGGAGCAACTGGAGACGATCACCACGCACGTGGAGGACGCCCGCGGCAAGGGCGCGACCGTGTTGGCGGGCGGGAAGGCGCGGCCTGAGGTCGGGCCGCTGTTCTATGAGCCGACGATCCTGACCGACGTGCGGGACGGCATGACGCTGTTCAAGGAGGAGACGTTCGGCCCGGTCGTCTCGATCTACGGCTACAGCGACGAATCCGAGGCCATCGGGCAGGCGAACGCGACTCGGTATGGGCTCAACGCGAGTGTGTGGACGCGGAATCGGCGGGCAGGCGAGCGGGTCGCGGCGCGGATTCACGCGGGGACGGTGAACGTCAACGACGGGTATGGGGCGGCGTTCGGGAGCCTGGACTCGCCGATGGGCGGGATGGGCGAATCCGGTGTGGGGCGGCGGAACGGTGAGGAAGGCCTGACAAAGTACACGGAGACGCAGACGATCGCCGCCCAGCGGGTCGTGCCTTTGCGGCCATGGAAGGGTGTTCCGTCGAAGGTCTGGACGAAGGCGCTGACGATCGGGCTGAAGGTTCTGAAGCGTTTGCCGCGATGACACGCGCTCAGATGAGCGGATAGACGAGATCCCATCCCCAGGCGACCAGCACGACGACACCGACGATGGCGGCGACGACCAAAATCCCGAGAAGCGCCTCGACCAGCGCTTCGGGGATCAACCGACCCGCCTCGCACACCAGTCTGGCGCGTCGGGTCTCGGCTCGGTCAGGCTGTTCGGCGGGCACGGCACCATCATGCACAGCGACAGCGCGACGACGTGCGGATTCCGACGAACTCGCGGCGAGCTTTTGATCTTTGGGGACCGAAGGTCCCCGCAGTGCCCCTGCCCCCTCGTCCTGGCAATCCCTTGGGCGGAGGCAGGTGGGTCATCCAACTCCCGGATGTTAAAGATGGCCAGTACGGGGAGCTGGGGGCAAAGCGGTCACGTTGTGGTTCTGTTGCCGTTGTGCTGTTGCGGTTTCAAAGGAATCGGCGGTGCTCGTGATTCTGCTGTCTGGCTAGCTTGCGGAGGGCTCCGTGAGCAAACCGCGTTCGTAGGCCACCGCAACGGCTTCCGCGCGTCTGCTCGCGCCTAGTTTCGCCATGATTCGGCTCAAGTGGACAGACACCGTCTTCTCGCTGATGAACAGCTCGTCGCCCACCTGCCGATTCGTCCTGCCCTGTGCCACCAGCACCAGCACGGACCGCTCCCGGGGCGTGAACAAGTCCAACTCGTCACGTGTCTCGGTGTTCTCGTCCAAAGAAACCCGGCCGCGTCTGGCCACCTTGCGGATCGCCTCGCGGAGGGGGCGGGCGTTGAGACCCGCCGCGACCGCGTCGGCTGTGCGGAGTTCGGTGGCGGCTTCATCGCGGCGGTCGGCTGCCAGGAGGGCTTCGGCGTAGCGGCGGCGGCAGACGGCCTGTTCGTAGATCGCGCCGTAGCCGAAGGCGGTTACGGCGGCCTGCCACAGAGCTGGGTCGCCTGGGCCGTCCAGCCTGCTCGCCTCCGCTTCGGCTCTGGCGAGCCAGGCGAGGCCTTCTGGGCCGAGGTCGCCGGTGCGGGGGCAGCCGGTGCGGGCGGTCTCGCGGGCCAGGTCGATGAGCCGCTTTCCTTCCACGACCGCCACTTGCGCTGCCTCGGTGTCGCGGCGGGTCAGGGCGGCGTGGGCCAGGTCGGCGTGCGCGGTGATGCCCAGCGCGGCCATTCGGATTCCCGCCAGCAGCACAGGACCGCCGGTCTGGGTGACCCACTCGAGCGCGTCGTGGACCCATTCCACCGCCCGCTCCGGGCGACCCCGCCAAGTCGCGAGTTCGGCGCCGACTCCGCCTGCCACCAACGGGATCTGCAGGTCGCGGTGCCAGTCGGCGCGGAGTTCGGTGACCAGACGCTCGGCTTCGGCGAAGCGGCCGCGGGCCACGGCGACGTAGGCGCCGACGGCGGCGAGTCGGGCCGAGACGGTGTTGGACACCTTGTGCCCTGGGGGTTCCGCGGCGACCTCGCTGCCGTCCCAGTCGCCCGCGGCGTAGCGGATCACCACCTGGACGACCCGCAACTCCAGGCCGTATGTGCTCCACGTCAGCCCGGTGTCGCGGGCGCGTTCGACGCCTTCGTCGACGACGCGCATGGCGTCGGCGAGCATTCCGTGTTCGTAGAGGTTGACGCACAGGGAATACAGCGCGCGCAGTTCCACCGTGATCACGTCGGCGTCCGCCGCGCGCGTGCGGGCCTCGGCCAGGCGCTCGCGGGACTCCGGTCCGCCGCCGTCGGCCTCGGTGAGGATGGCCAGGGTGATCAGCGCGTCGGCCTCGGCGCCGCCCGCGTCGACCGTGCGGGCGACATCCACCGCGCGGCAGGCCATTTCGCGGGCCTCGGTCGAGCGGCCGACGGCGCGCAGGATGGTGGCGTAGTAGGCGAGCACCCAGGCGCGGTCGGCGTCGGCGGGTTGGTCCTCGACCAGGGCGAGCGCCTGTTCGATGTGCTCAAGCGACTCCTGCTCACGCCCGTCGATGACGTAGAGCGCCATCGCCAGCCGAGCGAGCCGGTTGGCCAGGTCGACCGGGTCGTTTCCCTTGCGCGCCAACGCGGTCGCGGACTTGGCGAACGCGATGGCCCGCTCCGGGTCACCTGACGTGCCCGCCGTCCACGACGCGCGGCGCAGCAGGGCCATCTCGTCGATGTCGGGGCGCGCGTCGGCGGGCACGGCCTCCCACAGCTTCAGCGCGCGCTCAAGGTGTTCAAGTGCCTCGGCGGGGGCGCCCTGCCGTTCGGCGTCGTCGGCGGCCAGCACCGACGCGGCCAAAGCCGGGCCGAGCGCGTGGCTTTCCATGCTGTGGTGGGCCAGTTCCGCCGCCATGCCGCGCATTCCGGACTTGCCCGTGAGCACCCGCGCGTACGCGGCGTGCAGGCGGACCCGCTCCCCCGGCAGCAGATCGTTGTAGACCGCCTCGCGCATGAGCGCGTGTCGGAACATGTAGAAGTCGCCGTCGCCGGGCACGAGCACGTGGTGCTGGACGGCCTCGCGCAGCGCTTCCTCCAACTCGGCGTCGCCGACATCGCTGACCGCGCGCAACCGCGCGTCGGGCACCCGGCGGCCCGCGACCGAGGCGACCCGCACCACGGCCTGCGCGGCCGGGCTGAGCCGCTCGATCCTGGCGAGCAGGACGTCCATCAGGGTCGTGGGGATCCCGCCGCCGCACTCGGCGGTGGCGGCCAGCAGTTCCTCGGCGAAGAACGCGTTGCCCTCGGAGCGGCCCGCGACCGCCCGCAGGACGGGCTCGCTGAGCCGTTCCTCGGCCAGCGCGGCGACGAACGCGCGCGAGTCGGCCGGGCCGAACGGGGCGAGTTGGATGCGGTCGACCTGCGGCAGCCGGACCAGCTCGGCCAGCAGTGGCCGCAGCGGGTGGCGCCGGTGCAGATCGTCCGAACGGTACGTACCCAGGATCATCAGCCGCTGATCGCGCAGCCGCGACAGCAAGAACGAGAGCAGACTGCGGGTCGACGCGTCGGCCCAGTGCAGGTCCTCCAGCACCAGCACGACCGGCGTCTCTCCGGCCAGGTCGCCAAGCACCCCGTAGACCGCGTCGAACAGCTGCAGCTGCCCGATGTCCTGTTCGGAGCGTGACCCCACCGACGACATCGACGACATTCCCGACACCAGCGGCCGGGGATCGGTCCGGTTGGGCAGCACGACCTCGGGGAAGAGCCTGCCCAGCGCGGTCCAGTCGGTGATCCGGTCGCGGACCCCGGCGAGGGCCTCAGCGATCGGCAGGTAGGGCAGGCCGGTCTCGCCGACGTCGAGACAGCGGCCGGTCAGCACCACGGCGCCCTGTTCGGTGGCGTAGGCGGACACCTCCTCGGTCATCCGCGTCTTGCCGACGCCCGCGTCGCCCGCGAGCAGCACGGCGCCCGCCTTCCCGGACGCGGACGCGTCGAAGGCGGCGCGCAGACCGCGAAGTTCGCGGCCGCGCGCCACCAGCGGGATTCCTGACCCGAGACGCGGCATGGCTGGCATCGTCGCACAACCTCGGCGCGGCGGGTCAGGCAGCCGAACGCCCGTTCACCTGGGGGTCGCCCCGGTGCCGGAGCATGCGCTGCCACCACGCGGGGGTGGCCTTCCTGACCTCACGCAGGTGCAGCCTGCTGGTGCGGTCCATGGTGCCGTTGCGGCGGTAGCTGATCTCGGCCTGAAGGGCTTCCGGTGTCCACATGGTCTGTCTCCCTCGTCATCTGCTTCCTTGGTGATGACGAGATTGCCGCTGAGGCGGACGACCGGGTATCGGACGATCACGCAGTCCTGCGCGGGAGACCCCTTACCCTGCCCCTGCGCGGGCGCTGAGGGGCCGGGTAAGGGGTCCCGGGCGGTCAGTCGGCGGTGAGGCCGTCGGCCTTCACCGCGGCGAGGAAAGCGGCCCAGCCCTCGGCGAACGCGAGGTGCCCGTGGCCCGCGTTCTTGGAGTCCCGCAGTGCCGCGCCGCTTCTGCGCACGACAAGTTCCACACAGTCGTTCCCCGCGCCGCTGCGGCTGCTCTTGCGCCACTCGGCTCGGGAAAGTCGGGCGCCGGACAGGTCGGAAACGGTCACGCCCCGCTCCTCTCGCTTTCTCCAGGTTGGCGAGTCAGCCGATCGGCCGACCGCTTGATCATGGCGATGGTGTCATCGGGTTTCAACGCCGCCGCCCGCAGATGATCGAACATCAACGTATACCGGCGTACATCGGAAGGCTGTTCCAAATAGACACCCGATGTCGTGTTCTCCACATAGACCACATCGGGGTCGGCCTGTTCGGGAAATCCCAGAATGAGGAATGGCCCTTCCATTCCCGCGTGCGCGCCCGCGCCGAACGGCACGACCTGGAGCGTCACGTGCGGCAGCGCGGCCGTCTCGGCGAGCCTGAGCAGCTGCGCGCGCATGACCTTGGGTCCGCCGACGAGCCGGTGCAGCACGGCCTCGTCGATCACCGCCCAGTACTCCGGCGGGTGGGGGTCGGTGAGCAGGCGCTGGCGGGCCAACCGGCCGCGCACCCGCTTGTCGATCTCGGCGTCGGCCACGTCCGGGCGGATGGCCCGGATGACCGCGCGGGTGTAGTCCTCGGTCTGCAGCAGGCCGGGGACCAGCAGTGCCTGGTGGGTGTGCAGCGAGGCGGCCTCGGACTCCAGGCCGACGAAGGAGCCGGTGAAGACCTCGGTGTAGGCGTGCCACCAGCCCTTCTGCCTGGCCTCGCGGGCGAGCTGGACCAGCGCTTCGCGCTTGTCCTCGTCGATGCCGTACAGGTCGAGCATGTCGCGCACGTCGCGCGGGGTGACCCCGACGTGCCCGGTCTCGATCCGACTGATCTTCGAGGCCGAGCACTCCAGCTTCTCGCCGACCTCGTCGATGGTCAGGTTCGCCGCCTCGCGGAACCGCCGCAGCTCGCCAGCGAGCCTGCGGCGACGCACAGTCGGACTGAGATCACGCGCCACGTGTGTTCACCTCGTCTCTGTACGACCGAACGAGCGGACGGCCGCCGTGGATGCGGACCGCAGGGCAAGTCTCAATGCTGATCTTGCCGGGCACAAGGGACAGTCCGCCGTGTTTCGCCGCGATTCTGTGAGCGGTTAACCACCGCGCTCTCGAATGTCACCCGATCGTGTACTGCAACTTGCAGAATGCGTGCGCGACCACGCAGTCTCTTGGGAAACAACATGCGGGAGAGCCGCGCCACCGACCGGAAGGGACACGGGTGAACGAGTCGATCTTCGGGCACATGGAGGCGTCGCTACAGGACTATCTGTCCACTCTCAGCTCACGGGCCGTGACGGGTGGCGACCATACCGCCGCCGAACTCGCCAGAGCCGAACTCCCCCGCGTCGTCGCGGCGCTGCAGGCGCTGCTCGACGAGCACCACCCGGACGAGCAGGGCCGGTGCCCGACCTGCCGGACGCGGCTGTTCACCCGCGCGCCCTCGCCGTGCCGGGCGTATCTGACGGCGAACCTGTGCCTGTTGATGACCGAGGACACCGACTCCCCGCAGCTTCGGTAGCTTGCCTACAAGGCCGCTGCCGCCATCCAAGTGACGCAGGCCGGTCGCGAGCCGGTGCGCAGGAACTCGGCGACGGCGGCATAAACGGTGTCAGTTGGAACGGTGGCGAACGGCGGCACGGGCGTGTCGTACATTCCGCCGAGGTAGTGGGTCGTCCACTCCGGGTTGGTTCCGTCGGCGGGGACGAAGGTGTCAGTCCCGGTCAGCCATTCGAGAGTCCCGCTGTCGTTGTCGACGCCGAACATCAGCGTGACCTGGTCAAGTGACAGCGGGTCCTTTGGGCCTGCGGAGAGTCCCCACAGCCATGGAACCTCGACGCCCGCGTCGTTGAACGCGCGGACCTCGGCGACAAGATCGACGTCTGCTGGAAGATCAGTCACGTGCTGGATCGACATCTCCAGAACGGCGGGAATCAATGCACGCGTCACAGATTCTGGGTGGCGTACAGCAAGGCGGACCAGGCGGTGGGGACGAGGGTGAGGACCGGGCCTGTCGGGTTCTTGCTGTCGCGGATGGCGCTGACGGTATCGGCGAGATCGAGTTCAACGCAGTTGGTGTTCCCCCCGCCGGAGAAGCTGCTCTTGCGCCACCTGCTGTCCGTCATGGGTTCTCCACTGCTTCGCTAGCGGATCAGGTCGGTAGTTCGCGCAGGCGTGCGGCCTGCTGATCGACAGAGCGGGCCGCACGCTTCGCGCGGCGGGCGTTACGGGTTCTTGGTGGCGTGCAGCAAGGCGGACCAGGCGGTGGGGACGAGGGTGAGGACCGGGCCTGTCGGGTTCTTGCTGTCGCGGATAGCGCTCACAGCATCGGCGAGATCGAGTTCAACGCAGTTGGTGTTGTCCCCGCCAGAGAAGCTGCTCTTGCGCCACCTGCTGTCTGTCATGGGTTCTCCAGTGCCTTCGCTCGTTTGCGGATCAGGTCGATCGTCTTCGCAGGCGTCAGAGCCAGCTTGACGATCCCGTCGAACATGGTGGTGAAGCGTTGTACGTCCTCCTCATTGTCCACCCATGCGCCTCCGGCTGGATACTCAATGAAGACACCCGGCGCCTCGTCGTCCTGCGGGTAGTCGACGATCACGGCTGATCCACTCATCGACCCGTAGGCGCCAGCCTCGAACGGGATGACCTGGAGAGTGACATTCGGCCGCGCCGCAAGCACCAGCAGGTAGTCCAACTGCTCACGCATCACGTCAGCGCCGCCGACGATACGAATGATGGCCGCCTCATCGAGGAGTACGTGCAGGGTGATCGGATCAGCACCGGCAAGCCGCTGCTGTCGCGCCATCCGGTTGGACACGACGACGTCGGTTTTGAGATCAGGACGTTGGATAGCCCGGCCCGCCTCCATCAGCGCACGCGCGTAGTGCTCGGTCTGAAGCAGGCCGGGAATGATCGAGGGCTCGATGTGACGTGCGGACGGCGCCTCCCGTTCGGCGTTGACGAGGCGGCGGAATGCCTTCGACGCGCCGCTGGGCAGGCGGATCGACGGCGGTTCGTCGTTGGCGCTGTCCCACATGTCGGAGGCGATCTTGCGCTCCTTCGCCGTCGCCTCATACAGGTGGAGCAACGTGAGCACGGTGCCCCAGACCGGCAGTACGTGGCCGGATTCGTAGCGGCTGACAGTGCTGTCGGCAGTCTTGATCTCCTGTGCGGCCATCACAAGGGTGATGCCCGTGCGGTTGCGCAAGTCCGCGAGGAACTTGCCCAGCCGGATCTTCGCGCGAGTAGGTGCGGCCATGCGGCCAACCTATCTCCACTCTCCGCAACTGCGGAATTACACGATCAGGTCATAGCGGCATGCAGTTGCACGGATCTAATCTGCGTATGTCGATCGAAGTGCCGTGTGGATCAGGTGGCTGAACGTGGTGGTGAAGCGCCCTGAATCGCGGGGTGGTCGACAAAGCGGGTGCGGCGGTCTCGTCCGCCGCACCCGTCCCTCTCCTCCTGAAGGCGGTGCCATCGATGCCTGCGAGTCACGGTCCTGCGTGCGAACCGTTCCTGTTGCGCGCCCTGCGCGAAGTCGAGCGTGGCGAGATCGTCACGACGACTCGGACCTCACCGATGCGGCACCGCTCCGAGGACCTACCCTCGCGGTTGTCGAGCGCCCTGTTCGTCCTGCGCCGGGACGGCATGATCGCGCTCGCGGCTTCCCGTGACCCGCTCGACGGATGGATCACGGTCGAACTGACCGAGTTCGGCAGGACATCGCTGCGATCGTGGGTGAGCGCGTGACCGAGCACGACTTCGCCTGGGGCATCAGCGAATTCCACCCAGGCCGCGCCCACCTGGTCCCTCCTGGGATGGCGGGCGGGCTGTGCGGCCTTCCGGTTCACGCCCGCTACACGACCCGGCCGGAACCGCCGATCGTCTGCCCGGAGTGCGCCCTGGCGTTCGTCCGGATCGTCTTTCCGACCCACACCGCATCGGTCCACTGGCCATGACCGACACCGTGGTCGCCGCCGAGGTGATCGCCCTGCTGGGCCGCCTGCGACAGGCATGCGCGCTGCTCCAGGCCGCGATCCCGACCGGAGAACTCACGCACGCCATCGAGAACGAGTTCGCCGCCACCTGCGTGGTGACGGTTGACGCCCTGCGTCGGTTCGGCGCCGGGCCGCCGCCTGCCGTGGACGAGTCCTTGAAGGCGGCGGCTCACGAAACGATTCGCAGGAGGCCTTCCTGCACCACGGTCGCGACCAGTTCCCCGGACTGCGTGAAGAACCGGCCAGTCGCCAGTCCCCGCCCGCCTGAGGCGCTCGGGGAGACGCAGTCGTAGAGGACCCACTCGTCCGCGCGGAACGGGCGGTGGAACCACATGGCGTGGTCGAGGCTGGCGCCCATGACGTTGTCGGTGCCCCAGTAGACGCCGTGGCGGGCGAGTACCGAGTCGAGCAGGGTCATGTCCGAGGCGTAGGCCAGGACGCAGACCTGGAGCAGCGGATCGTCGGGCAGGGTGCCGTCGGCGCGCATCCAGACCTGGTTGTCGGCCTCACGGGGGCCGGACTCACGCGACAGCCACGGTGGCTCGGAGACGTAGCGGATGTCGATGGGGCGGGGACGGTCGGCGATGCGGCCGAACTTCGCCTTGAGTTCCGGGGTCATCAGGTCGCCGTGTGAGGGCAGCGCGTCCGGCGGTGGCACGTCTGGCATCGCCTCGGCGTGTTCGATGCCCGGCTCGGCGATCTGGAACGACGCGGACAGGGCGAAGATCGCCTTGCCGTGCTGGATGGCGACGACGCGCCTGGTGGTGAACGAGCGGCCGTCGCGGATTCGGTCGACCTCGTAGACGATCGGGACGCTCGGGTCGCCGCCTCGAATGAAGTAGGCGTGCAGCGAGTGGACCCCGCGCTCCGGGGGTACGGTCCGGCCGGCGGCGACCAGGGCTTGGCCGGCGACCTGGCCGCCGAACACGCGTACCGGGGAATGGCTCGGGCTCACCCCGCGGAAGATGTTCTCCTCGATCTTCTCCAGATCGAGCAGCGCGACCAGCCGGTCGAGGACCTGCTGGCCGCGCGGAACACCGTCGGTGGTGAGGGTCTCAGCCATGCCGGTCAAGTCCTTCCCGGACCGGCATGGGAAACCTCAGGCGTGGTCGTCTTCGCCCAGCCGGTGCACTCGAATGAGGTTAGTCGAGCCGACCGTTCCCGGCGGGGAACCGGCGACGATCACCACAAGGTCACCTGGCTGGTAGCGGCCGATCGACAGCATCGAGATGTCGACCTGGCGCATCATCTCGTCGGTGGAGTCCACTTTGGGCACCAGGAACGTCTCGGTGCCCCAGACCAGCGAGAGCTGGCTGCGCACGGAGGGCTCCGGGGTGAACGCCAGCAGCGGCAGCCGCGTGTGCAGGCGGGCCAGGCGCTTGACCGTGTCGCCGGACTGGGTGAAGGCGACCAGGGCCTTGGCGTTGAGGCGCTCGCCGATGTCGCGGGCGGCGTAGGAGATCACGCCGCGCTTGGTGCGGGGCACGTGCGTGAGCGGCGGGACGGCGTCCGGGGTGGTCTCGGTCTCGGTGGTCTCAATGATGCGGACCATCGTCTGCACCGTCTCCACCGCGTAGCGGCCGACGCTGGTCTCACCGGAGAGCATCAGCGCGTCGGCGCCGTCGAGGACGGCATTGGCCACATCGGACGCCTCGGCCCGGGTCGGCCGGGAGTTGTTGATCATCGAGTCGAGCATCTGCGTCGCCACGATGACCGGCTTGGCGTTCTCGCGGGCGATCTGGACCGCGCGCTTCTGCACGATCGGCACGTATTCCAGCGGCAGCTCGACGCCCAGGTCGCCGCGGGCGACCATGACACCGTCGAAGGCCAGCACGATGGCTTCGAGGTTGTCGACCGCCTCGGGCTTCTCCAGCTTGGCGATGACCGGCAGCCTGCCGACGCCGACGCGGTCCATCACCTGGTGGACCAGGTCGATGTCGGCCGGCGAGCGGACGAACGACAGGGCGATGAAGTCGACGCCCAGGTGCAGGGCGAACTCCAGGTCCTCGATGTCCTTGTCGGACATGGCGGGCACGGAGACGTCCATGCCGGGCAGCGAGAGGCCCTTGTTGTTGCTGACCGGGCCACCCTCGGTGACCTCGCAGACGACGTCCTGGCCCTCGACGGCGGTGACCACGAGGCCGACCTTGCCGTCGTCGACCAGCAGCTTGTCGCCGACCTTGGCGTCGCTCGCCAGTCCTTTGTAGGTGGTGGAGACCCGGTCGTGGGTGCCCGCGACGTCCTCGACGGTGACCCGCACGACGTCGCCGGTGTTCCACTGGACGGGACCGTGGGCGAAGGTGCCGAGGCGGATCTTCGGCCCCTGCAGGTCGGCGAGGACGCCGACCGCGCGCCCGGCCTCGTTGCTCGCGGCCCGGATCAGGTCGTACATCTCTTTATGGTCGCTGTGCTTGCCGTGGCTGAAGTTCATCCTCGCCACGTCCATGCCCGCGGCCACCAGTTCCCGCATCTTCTCCGGAGTGGAGGTGGCGGGGCCCATCGTACAAACGATCTTCGCGCGTCGGCTCACGTTTGTAGAGCATAGCCCGCCCGACTGTACCGATCATGAGATACCGGGCGGTAGCTTGCGATTCGATTCAGATTGTTCTTCCAGGGGACATCTGACCGTGTATCTGAACAGTCCAGTCGCGGAGAGCACTCACGCTGTCACAGAACCGGCCCGCCGGACGATATGGGGGAAGGGGACCCGCGACAGGAGGGGAACCATGGCCGACCGCCTGAAACTCACCGCGAAGCCCGGCGGGGCGCCCGCTCAGGAGAACCCGGCCGTCGCCGAGATCGTGCTGACTGTCACCGCGCCCGCGGGCACCGACGCCGAGGGCCTCAAACTCCGGCGCGACGGCTCTCCCGCCGACGGAGGTTTCGAAGCCGCGGGCACCGACTTCACCACGAAGGTGACCGCGGTCGGAAAGTACTCCGTGCGGCTCGGTGACGACCCGGCGACCGAGTCGGATCCGGTCACCATCACGCTGGCCGAGGCCAAACCCGAGCAGCAGGCGAACGACGCGAAGTCCGTGTCCGAGATCGAGGCGGGCGAACTCGACGGACCGTTCCTCTGGGCGACTTTCGCGGTCACGGTGGTCGGCGTCATCGTCCTGTTCCATCTGGCGTCGCACCAGATCCGCTTCCTGAACGGGTTGACGGCGGCCTGGACCGAGGAGTCTTTCCCGGAGCGATCGGCGGGCCAGCTCCAGTTCATCGCCCTGATGTGCGGTGTGGGGCTGCTACTGGTGGGCGGCTGGCTCGCGGCGCTGGAGACACGCGGCAGGCTGCGCACCGTCAATAGCCCCAAGCCCGGCGAGGCGGCCGGGGACGCGGCTGACAGTCCTGGCAAGCAGGCATCGGTCGTGCTCGATTCGCTGACCCTCGCGCGGGGCACCATCGCGACCCTCTTCATCGGCGCGGCCTTGGTTCTGGCCGCGCTCTGGGCGAGCGTGAACCTGGCGGCACCAAACACAGAGGAAAGGACGAAGCCTTCCGAGACGTCGACGACCTCGACCTCCACCACGGCTCCCCCGACGACCACTTAGCCCTCGGAGACACCGACGTGGTCGAAGGCCCATTCGTTGAAGGGGCGCAGCTGTCGCCAGGCCTTCCGCACTCGGTTCAAGCAGTCGCGTTCGTGCAGGACGTCGTCCGGCTCCCACACGCGGGCCGCGTAGACCGAGCGGTAGCGCAGCAGGTCGATGCGCGGGTGGTCCTTGGCGTAGCCGCGCGGGGTCGACTTGAGCTGGTCGCCGTGGATCTCCCAGCCCTGACGCCTCAGCGTGGCCAGGATGTCGTGCAGCCGGTCCCCGTGGATCTCCTCGGCCACCGCGTTACGGAAGCGGGCGATCTGGTCGGCGGCGAGGTGGAAGCAGCCGCCGCCGGTGCGCAGGCCCGCCGGGCTCACCTCGACGTAGTACGCCCCGCCGCCGCGGCCGGACTCGATGACCCCGCCGCAGTTGGTCTTGTACGGGGTCTTGTCCTTGGCGAAGCGGACGTCCCGGTACGGGCGGAACACCTTGGGCGCGCCGAACTCGCCGCCGAACTCCTTCTCCAGTTCGGTGAGGAGGGCCTTCATCGGAACGTGTACGTCTGACTCGTAGGTCGCCTTGTTGGCGTCCCAGTAGGTCTTGGAGTTATCGGCGACCAGACCGTCGTAGAAGTCGATCGCGTACTCGCCGAAGCCCTCGAACCGCTCGCTCACACGCGTTCCTCGGGGATCGAGTCGTGGCAGCGGCGCAACCTGGCCAACGCGTCGGCGTCGACCTTGAACTCGACGTCGTCGATGGTGGTGATGGCGCGGACCGGGCGCAGCGCGTTGGTGGCGAACGCGGCGGTGAAGCCGGCGAGGTCGGCGGCGGCGACCGGGCGCACGTCGTAGTCCAGGCCCGCCCGGGTCAGCCCGTTCTGGATCAGGCCGACGGCGATGCCGGGCAGCGCGGGCGCGCTCGGGAACACGACCGTCTGACCGTCGAGGAAGCAGACGTTCCACGTCGCGCCCTCGCTCACCTCGTTGTCGTGGTTGACGAACAGCACGTCGTCGAACCCGGCCTTGCGGGCGAGCCTGCGGTGGTAGACCGGGCCGAAGGTGCCGGTGTGCTTGATGGTGGGCAGGTCGCGCTGGTAGCCGGCCGTGCGCACGCGCAGCGGCTCGCCGTCGTCGGCGGGCAGGGCGCTGACGACGACCTTGACCTGGGGCTCGACGTCGGCCTCGGGGACGCGGTTGTCGAAGCCGGGCGCGAACACGGTCGCCTTGGCGCACACGGCTTCGGTGTGTCCGTCGACCGCGCGCCGGATCTCGGCGCGGACGATGTCCTCGGCGATGCCGGTGCCGAACACCACCCAGGCGTCGCGGTCGAGTCGTTCGAGGTGGCGGGCCAGGCCGCGGACGCGACCCTGTTCGACCCGCATCGCGGTGTAGTGGCCGTATCCGGCCTGCTGGAAGTCATCTCGCGCGCTCATCGCCGGCAGTCTCCCATGCCGGGCCCGGCGCACGGTCCCGCGGACCTCACCCGCGGGACCGTGTCGCGGTCAGCTCGCCTGGGCGGCGTTGTAGAGGTTCTGCGCGTCGGCGCCGAAGTAGGGGCCGAACATCCATGTGGGGATCAGGTTGATCTTGTAGCTGTTCACCGAGTTCTGCACGCCGGTGGCGGTCCCCTCGCTGAACGTCTGGAACCAGGGGCCACCGCTGGAGCCGCCGGTCATGTTGCACGTCATGCCGATCCCGTTGCTGAGGAACGCGTTGAACGTGCGGCCGGAGCAGTAGATCAGCTTGCTCCCGTCGTACGGCGAGGCCGCCGGGTAGCCGAAGGCGTACATGTTCTGCGCCTTGGGCTGGTTGAAGGCGACGCCTTGGGCGCCGACCACGTCGGTCAGCGACTGGCCGTTGAGCGGGTTGACGACGGCGGCGCCGACGTCGTAGTTGATGTCCTCACCGGCGTGCCACTGCGGCGTGGTCGAGGTCGACCGCGCGGTCCATGTGCCGTAAGGGGTGCTGCCGTTGTTGTAGCCGGGGACGAAGACCCAGTTGGTGTGATAGACGCCGTCGAGTTTGACGCAGTGCCCCGCGGTGAGCACCGTGCTCTTGTTGGTGCTGGTCACCGCGTTGCCGCTACACGAGGCACTGCGGCCCTGATAGGTGAAGAAGACGCGGCCGACGGTCCTGGTCACCGCTCCCCCACCGGTCCAGGCGCTGCCGCCGTTGGGATAGGCGAGCGGCGCGACGACCTGTGGGGCGCCCTTCCTGATGGCAGGCCGAATCTTCTTGGCGTCGACGATGAGCGTGTCGAGTGGGACCGCCTCCCGCATCGCCTTGGCCGTCCAGTAGGCGGCCGGGTCGGGACTGGCCGCGGCCGGGACGGGTAAGCCGAGCGCGGCGACGGCGGCGAGCGCCAGCACCAGATGTCGCTTCATGATCACTACCCCTCACTGCGAGTGATTGTGGCGTGGATCACTAACAGGATCACCAAGTAGAAAGTTACTCAGATTCCTGACGCGACAATTCGGACGTCTGGGTGAATCTCTACCAGCCGAGCCTGCCCACCGCGGCGGTCAGCGCGGCGGTCGCCTCGGGGCACCAGTCGACCTTGTCGGAGGCCACCGCGCGCAGGTCGACGCCCACGCCGTCGATGTCGACCCGCACGTCGCAGGTGTACTCCATCTCCTCGACGACCCCGCCCTGGCGGGTGCCGACCTGGATCGGGCGCTTGAACTCGGGCGCGGCGCCGGTGGCGAAGGACAGCCAGACGCCGCGGAACTCGCCGTCGCCCCAGGCGCACCCGACCTGCCCGTCGGCGGTCTCCCGCTTCGGGTCGGGCGCGGTGTTCCGCAGGATCGGCGCCAGGTCCGGCGCGGTGAGCAGCGCGCACGGGTCGACCTCGGCCAGGCTCCTGGCGGGCTTGGCCGAGCCGGACGCCGGGGCCGACGCGCCCGCGGCGCTCGACGCGGGTCCACCCGTCGGCGTCGAGGTGTCCGAGCACGCGGCGAGCGCGAGGGCGGTGGACGCGATGATCACGGTGACAGCGGTTCGCACGCCACCGATCCTGGCGGACCTACCGTCAGCACGCCCACGGCGGGGTCGGGATGACGGTGCCGTCGGCCGCCTTCGGGGTGAAGCCGGCCCGGATCGCGATGTAGGCGGTCGCGGGTTCCGTCCCGGCGTTGCGCAGGGCGATCGGGTCGCCCGCGGGGACGATCACGGCGTCGCCCGCGGACAGCTCCTCGCCGTCCGGGGTGATCCGCAGCGTGCCCGAGGTGATCATGAAGACCTCGTCGCGGTCGATCGTGTGGTGCGCGGAGTCGACACCGGGCGCGACGGTGATGCGCCAGGTGCACAGGTCGGCCGAGCCCCGGCTGGGCGCGGCGAGCCCGGTGAACTCGATGCCGGGCAGTTCGAAGCGTGGTGCGTCGGCGGCCTTGATGACGGCCATGGGCGATCCCTCCAGATAGACAAGCCGGCTTGACCAAGCTGGCTTGTCTATAGTTACCGACATGGCCACCGACGCGCAACCCCTCGACCTCGGCATCCTGCTGACACTCGGCTGGCAGGAGTTCGTCCGCGAACTGCGCGCCGCGCTCGACGCGCAGGGGTTCACCGACCAAGGCCGCTCTGACGGCTACGTGCTGCGCGCGCTCAACGCGACTCCGCTGACGGTCAGCGAGCTGGCCGTCCGGCTGGAGATCACCAAGCAGGGCGCGGGTCAGCTCGTCGACGACATGGAGCGGCGCGGCTATGTCGAGCGGCGGCCGGACCCGCGCGACAAGCGGGCCCGTCTGCTGCACCTGTCCGCGCACGGCGAGGCCGCGCTGGCCGCCGCGCGCGAGTTCCACCGCCGCTACGAGCGGCGCCTGGTCCGCGAACACGGCACGGCGGCCGTGCGCGGGCTGCGCGAGATGCTCACCGCGATGGCCGGACCAGCCGCGACGCCGGATCCCCGGCTACGCGCGCTCTACGCCTGAGTGACGAGCGGGTTACTCGCTTCCTTAGCGCCGGGAACAGTCGGGACAGTCCGGCGGAACAACGTTCGTTGACTTCGCGGTGCGACGCAGGTCACTGTCGGACCCATGAAGTTACCGCTCGGTAGCGCGGCCCGACGTTTCCGGGAGTTCACCGTGACGTTTCGCTTGACCCGCCGTATCGGCGTCCTGACCTCCGCGGCCGCGCTGGCCGTCGCGGGCGTCGTCGCCGCACCCGCCCTGTACGCCGAGGAAGCCCCGTCGTTCTACTCGACGCCCGCCACGCTGCCCGCCGCGAACGGCGACGTCATCCGCAGCGAGCCGTCGATCTTCTACCTGGACCCGATCCAGCTCATCAAGATCGACGCGAACGTCAACCGGATCATGTACCGCACGACCGACCGGCTAGGGAAGCCGATAGCCGTCACCGGCACGGTGATCACACCCAAGACCGCGTGGCTGGGTGTGGGCGAGCGGCCGATCGTCGCCTACGCGGCGGGCACCCAGGGCCTGGCCGACGAGTGCGCGCCGTCGCGGCAGCTCAGCGTCGGCTCGGAGTACGAGGGTCCGTTCGTCTCCGGGCTGATCGCCCGCGGCTACGCCGTGACGATCACCGACTACCAGGGCCTGGGCACCGCGGGCGACCACACGTACATGAACCGGGTCGTGCAGGGCCGCGCCGTGCTGGACTCGATCCGGGCCGCGCAGCGCCTCCCCGCGGCGGGTGTGCCCGCCAACGGCCCAGTCGCCGTGCACGGCTACTCCCAGGGCGGTGGCGCCGCGGCCGCGGCAGCCGAACTCGCGCCGGGCTATGCCCCTGAACTCAAGCTCAAGGGCGTGTCAGCAGGCGCCGTCCCCGCTGATCTGTTCCCGGTGGCGCGCAACCTCGACGGCGGCCTGTACATGGCGTTCCTCGGCTACGCGACGGTCGGACTCACGGCGGGCTACGGCATCGACATCAGCCCCCTGCTCAACGCGGCGGGCCAGAAGTTCATGGCCGACGTCCGGGTGCCGTGCACGCTCGGCGCCATCCCGCAGTTCGCGTTCAAGCAGTCATCGTCGCTGACCGTCGACGGCAAGTCGATCCCGTCGCTGCTCGACAGCAACACGCAGCTGCGGGAGACCATCGCCGAGCAGCGGATCGGCAAGCTCAAGCCGACCGTGCCTGTCCTGATCTCGCACAGCTCGCTCGACGACGTCATCCCGTACGGCGTCGGCAAGCAGCTGGCGCTTGACTGGTGTGGCAAGGGCGCCAACGTCCGCCTCGCGCCGAACCTCGGCCCGACGCACGTCGGCGGCGCGGTGGCGAGCTACCCGGGCGCGTTCGCCTGGCTGGAGGCCAGGTTCGCCGGGCTGCCCGCCGTGTCGAACTGCTGGGCCGTTCCGATTCTCTAATCCCCGCAGAGCGCGCCCGCCTGGTCCTTGGCGCGCTGGTCACATGGCGCGAAACCGGCGCGGCGGAGCACCAGCTTCGCCGCGTCGGTGTCCATGTACCGCACGAACGACGCGACCAGCCCGTCCTCCTTGGGCAGGCCGTAGCTGTAGAAGTACTCCATCGCCCAGAACGGGTACTCGCGGTTGGCCACGGAGTCGACGTTCGGCTCGACGTCGTTCAGCCGCACCAGGGTCGAGTTGGGCTGCTCCTTGGCGATGTTGACGTCGGCGTAGCCGATCGCGCCGTCGAGTCCGTCGACCTTGGCGAGTAGGTCCTCGGTCGAGTCCAGTTCGCACCGCACGACCAGCGCGCCCGGCACCCGGTCCTTGTGCTCGCAGTCGTTGGACGAGACCGCGGGCTCGGACCCGTCGAGGACCTTGCTCTCGAACACGACCCTCGTCCCGGACTTGCTGTCCCGGCTGACGATGCGGATCTCCTTGTCGACGCCGCCCAACTTGCTCCAATTGGTCTTGCGGCCCGAGAAGATGTCCTTGATGTCGTCAGTCGACAGCTTGGTGACGCCGGTGCCCTTGTTGACCACGACGGCGAAGGCGACCACACCGACCGGGTGCGGGGTCAGGTTGAACTGGTTGAGCGACGCGGGTCCGTCGGACATCGCGATGAGTTCCTCGGCCTCTTTCTCGCCGCCGCTGTCGAGGTCGGTAAGGCCGCGCAGGCTGCCGTCACCGATGACCGTGATGTCGGCGCCCTCGCACTTGTCCTCGTAGGACTTCTTGATCTCCTCGACGGCGGGCGCGAACGCGCTCGACCCGACGACCCTGACCTTGCCGGACGCGCAGTCGGCATCGACTGGGCCGAACGGGGAGGTGATCAGCAGTGCGATGAACGCGCCGACAAGTGCGAGCGCGCCGCCGCCGACGTACATCGACCGCCTGCTCGGACCGTCGCCACGGGTGGTGTCGCGCAGGATCTGCCCACCGATGATGAAGCCGCCGCACGTGGTCGACGGGACACCCGGCTTGGGCGTGCCGGTGAGCAAGACCAGCACCTTGATCCGGTTCTTCCGGTTGAGCGGCACCAGCGGCAGGGCCAGCGTGGTGTCGCCGAGCGGCGGCCAGTCGGTGTTCTGCTTGACGATCGCCAGCAACTCCGGGTCGCCCTCGATGACTTTGGCGTCGACCACCTTGCGCCCCGCGAACTCAAGGGTGAGCGGCAGCGCGAAGTCGCCGCGGCGGATCTCCCTGCTGCCGGTGTTCATGATCCGGACCAGCGCGAAGCTCGGCTCGGTGAGCACCTCACCCTGGTACCGCAGCTCCAGCGGGATGTCGTTGCCGTGGTCCGGGGTGACCGGGGTGTCCAGGTGGACGCGGTAGCTCACCCGCTTGCGCTTGCGCCACCAGGCGACCAGGTAGCTGATCAACATGATGACGAGCCCGGCGAGCCCGACCGAGGCCTCCAGGTTCTTCAACATCCACGAGAACATCAAGCGCCCACTTCCCGCTACCAGTCAGGCGCTGAGCGTAAGAAGGCGTCGGAGACCCCGTAGGCCACTTCACCGACCGTTAGTTCGATGTTCAGCGCACGGCGAGCGGTAGTGCGTTCGGGTGTACCGGTGCGGGCAGCTCTGACGCGCCGGTGAGGAAGGCGTCGACCGCGTGCGCGACCGAGCGTCCTTCCGCGATCGCCCAGACCACCAGCGAAGCACCGCGATGCGCGTCGCCGCAGACGAAGACACCGGGCGCGGTGGTCTGCCAGTCGGCGCCGCAGGACAGCGTTCCGCGCTTGGTGAGCGTCAGGCCGAGCCCGTCGAGGAGCGGCATCTGCTCCACACCCTCGAAGCCGATGGCCAACAGCACCAGGTCGGCGGGCAGCACATGCACTTCGTCGCTGACCGGCACGACTTCCCGCACACCGTCGACCTTGCGCACCTCGACCTCGCGCAGCTGCACGGAGGTCAGGATCCCGTCGGAGCCGACGAACTTCTCCACCGCGACGGCGAACCGGCGCTCACCGCTCTCCTCGTGCGCCGGATAGGTGCGCAGGACCCATGGCCACACCGGCCACGGCGAGAGCTCGTCGTCGCGGTCGTCCGGCGGACGCGGGTACTGGTCGAGCTGCACGACGCTGGCCGCGCCCTGCCGGGTGGCGGTGCCGAAGCAGTCGGCCCCGGTGTCGCCGCCGCCGATGATCACCACGTGCTTGCCGCGCGCGTCGATCGGGGTCGGCCCGTCGCCCTCGATCTGCTTGTTGGCGGGGACAAGGTGGTCCATCGCCAGGTGCACACCACGCAGTCGCCTGCCGGGGATGTCCGGCGCGTCACGGCCGCGCAGCGCGCCGACGGCGAGCACGACCGCGTCGTGGCGGGCCCGCAGCTCCTCGACGGACAGGTCGACGCCGACCTCGCACCCGGTGACGAACTTGGTGCCCTCGGCCTTGAGCTGGGCCAGGCGCCGGTCGAGGATCCGCTTCTCCATCTTGAACTCGGGGATGCCGTAGCGCAGCAGGCCGCCGAGCCGGTCGTCGCGTTCGTAGACGGTGACCTCGTGGCCCGCGCGGGTCAGCTGCTGGGCGGCGGCCAGCCCACCGGGTCCGGAGCCGACGACGGCCACACTGCGACCGGAGGACACTGTGGACACTCGGGCCTCGACATGGCCGCGTTCCCATGCCACGTCGGCGATCGTGTTCTCCACCCGCTTGATCGCGACCGCCCCGCCCGCCTCCGGCGAGATGGCCAGCACGCACGCGGCCTCGCACGGCGCCGGGCAGAGCCTGCCGGTGAACTCGGGGAAGTTGTTGGTGGCGTGCAGCCGGTCGCCCGCCAGCTGCCAGTCGCCCTGGCGGACCAGGTCGTTCCACTCGGGGATCAGGTTGCCCAGCGGGCAGCCCGCGGTGCCGGAGTGGCAGAACGGGACGCCGCAGTCCATGCAGCGGGTGGCCTGCGCGCGGACCTGCTGGTCGCGGTCGGCGGGCGGCTGGTCGCGGTAGACCTCACGCCAGTCGCCGAGCCGGTCGGCGACCGGCCGCTTGGGCGCGTCCTGTCGGGAGTGCTTCATGAAGCCGCTCGGGTCAGCCACGGGACGCCTCCATCACGGCCTCGTCCACGTCGCGCCCCTCGACCCTGGCGAGCCGCATCGCCTCCAGGACCCGCTGATAGTCACGCGGCATGATCTTGGCGAAGACAGCGGCCCGCCTTGTCCAGTCGCCCAGCAGCGACGCGGCGACAGCGGACCCGGTCAGCGCCTGGTGCCTGCTGACGATCTCGCGCAGCCAGCGCAGGTCGTCGGCGCCCGGCCGCTGGATCTCCACCATCGACGGGTTGACCTTGGCCGGGTCGAGGTTGAGGACATAGGCGATGCCGCCGGACATCCCGGCCGCCAGGTTGCGCCCGGTCTGCCCGAGCACCACCGCGCGTCCGCCGGTCATGTACTCGAAGGCGTGGTCGCCGACGCCCTCGGCGACGATCACCGCGCCGGAGTTGCGCACGCCGAAGCGCTCCCCCACCCGGCCGCGCAGGAACACGTCGCCACTGGTGGCACCGTAGGCGATCACGTTGCCCGCGATCACCTGCCGTTCGGCGGCGAACGGCGCGTCCTCGTGCGGCCGCACGACGATCGTCCCGCCGGAGAGCCCCTTGGCCACGTAGTCGTTCGCGTCGCCGAACAGCTCCAGCGTGATCCCCTTCGGCAGGAACGCGCCGAGGGACTGGCCCGCCGAGCCGGTGAGGGTGACGTGGATGGTGTCGTCGGGCAGGCCGTCGCCGTAGCGGCGGGTGACCTCGGCGCCGAGCAGGGTGCCGACCGTGCGGTTGACGTTGCGGACCGGCAGCGCGAGCCGGACCGGCAGCGCGTCCTCCAGGGCGGGCTCGGCCAGCCGCAGCAGCGTCCGGTCGAGCGCCTGGTCGAGGCCATGGTCCTGGGCGCGGACCCGCCTGCGTGAGCCCGCGTCGGTCGGCATAGCGAAGATCGGGCTCAGGTCGAGGTGCTCGGCCTTCCAGTGCTCGGCGGTCTCGTCGGCGCCGAGCAGGTCGGCACGGCCGACGGCGTCGTCGATCGTGCGCAGGCCCAGCGCCGCGAGGTACTCCCGCACTTCCTGCGCGACGAACCGGAAGTAGCTGACGATGTGTTCGGCCTGGCCGGTGTAGCGCTTGCGGAGCACCGGGTTCTGCGTCGCGACGCCGACCGGACACGTGTCGAGATGGCAGACGCGCATCATCACGCAGCCCGCCACGACCAGCGGCGCGGTGGCGAAGCCGAACTCCTCGGCACCGAGCAGCGCGGCGATGACGACGTCGCGGCCGTTCTTCAGTGCGCCGTCGACCTGCACGGTGATCCGGTCGCGCAGCCCGTTGAGCATCAGCGTCTGCTGGGTCTCGGCGAGGCCGACCTCCCACGGGGTGCCCGCGTGCTTGAGCGAGTTCAGCGGGGACGCGCCGGTTCCGCCGTCGTGGCCGGAGATCAGCACGACATCGGCGTGCGCCTTGGACACCCCGGCCGCGACCGTGCCCACGCCCGCCTCGCTGACCAGCTTGACGTGGACGCGCGCGTTCTCGTTGGCGTTCTTCAGGTCGTGGATGAGCTGGGCGAGGTCCTCGATGGAGTAGATGTCGTGGTGCGGCGGCGGCGAGATCAGCCCGACGCCCGCGGTGGAGTGCCGGGTGCGCGCGATCCACGGGTAGACCTTGTTCGGCGGGAGCTGGCCGCCCTCGCCCGGCTTGGCCCCCTGCGCCATCTTGATCTGGATGTCGTCGGCGTGCACCAGGTACTCGCTGGTGACGCCGAATCGGCCGGAGGCGACCTGCTTGATCGCCGAGCGCCGGGCCGGGTCGTGCAGCCGGTCGGCGTCCTCGCCGCCCTCGCCGGTGTTGGAGCGGCCGCCGATGCTGTTCATCGCGATCGCCAGCGTCTCGTGCGCCTCGGCCGAGATCGAGCCGTAGGACATCGCTCCCGTGTTGAACCGGCGCAGGATCGACTCGACCGGCTCGACCTCGTCGATCGGGATCGGCGTGCGGCCCTCGGTGTTGAGCGCGAACATCCCGCGCAGCGCGCCGCCATCGCGGTTGAGCCGGTCGACCTCGGCGGAGTACTCGCGGTAGACGTCCTCGCGGCCGGTCCTCGTCGCGTGCTGCAGCAGGAACACCGACTCCGGGGTGAACAGGTGCAGCTCGCCCTCGCGCCGGTAGGCGTACTCGCCGCCGACCTCCAGCCGCCGGTGGACCCGGTCGGTCGGGTTCTCCGGGTGCGCGCGGCGATGCCGGGTGGTGGCCTCGCGGGCGAGCACGTCGAGGCCGACGCCGCCGAGCTTGGACTGGGTGCCGGTGAAGTACTCGTCGAGCAGGTCCTGGGCCAGGCCGAAGGACTCGAAGACCTGAGCGGCGGTGTACGCGCCGACAGTGGAGATGCCCATCTTCGACATGATCTTCAGTACGCCCTTGACGAGCGCCTGCACATACCGCCGGATCGCGGTGCGCGCCTCGACGCCGGTCAGCGAGCCGCGGGCGATCAGGTCCTCGATCGTCTCGAACGCCAGATATGGGTTGACCGCCGCGGCGCCGTAGCCCAGCAGCAGCGCCACGTGGTGCACCTCGCGTGCGTCGCCGCTCTCCACGACCAGGGCGACCCGCAGCCGCTCCTTGGTCCGCACGAGGTGGTGGTGGACCGACGACACCAGCAGCAGCGACGGGATCGGCGCCATCCGGTGGTCGGAGTCGCGGTCGGACAGCACCAGGATGCGCGCGCCCGCCTCGATCGCCTCCGACGCCTCGCGGCGGACCCGGTCGACCGCGGCCGCAAGCGCTTGCCCGCCGCCGTCCGCCTCATACAGTCCAGAGAGGACAGTGCTGGCGTAGCCGGGCAGGTCGCCGTCGTCGTTGACGTGGATGAGCTTGGCCAGCTCGTCGTTGTCGATCACCGGGTAGGGCAGCTGGATGTGCCTGCACGAGGCCGGGCCTGGTTCGAGGAGGTTCTGCTCGGGGCCCATGATCCGCTGCACCGAGGTGACGATCTCCTCGCGGATCGCGTCCAGCGGCGGGTTCGTCACCTGGGCGAAGTTCTGCTTGAAGTAGTCGTAGAGCAGGCGCGAGCGCCGCGACAGCGCGGCGGGCGGGGTGTCGGTGCCCATCGAGCCGATCGGCTCGGCCCCGGTGATCGCCATCGGGGTGAGGAGGATCTTCACCTCCTCCTCGGTGTAGCCGAAGGTGAGCTGGCGGCGCAGCACCGACTCGTGCGTCTGCACGACGTGCTCGCGGTCGGCCAGGTCGGCGATCTTCAGCAGGCCCGCGTGCAGCCACTCCTCGTAGGGCAGCTGGTCGGCCAGCTCGGCCTTGACCTGGTCGTCGTCGACGATGGCGCCCGCGGCGGTGTCCACAAGGAACATCCGGCCCGGCTGCAGCCTGCCCTTGGCCACGACGTCGCCCGGCGGCAGGTCGAGCACGCCGGACTCGCTGGCCAGCACGATCCGGTCGTCCCGGGTGCGCCACCAGCGGGCCGGACGCAGCCCGTTGCGGTCCAGCACGGCGCCGACGACGGTGCCGTCGGTGAACGTCACGCAGGCCGGGCCGTCCCATGGCTCCATCAGGCTGGAGTGGAACTGGTAGAACGCGCGGCGCTTGGGATCCATCATCGCGTGGTTCTCCCACGCCTCCGGGATCATCATCAGCACCGCGTGCGGCAGGCTCCTGCCGCCAAGGTGCAGCAGCTCCAGCACCTCGTCCAGCGACGCCGAGTCCGACCCGCGCGGGTCGACGACCGGGTACAGCCTGGTCAGGTCGCCCGGGATGAGGTCGGACTCGAGCAGCGCCTCGCGGGCGCGCATCCGGTTGCGGTTGCCGCGCACGGTGTTGATCTCGCCGTTGTGCGCCACGTAGCGGAACGGGTGCGCCAGCGGCCACGACGGGAAAGTGTTGGTGGAGAAGCGGCTGTGCACCAGGGCGATCGCGCTGGTCAGCCGCTCGTCACGCAAGTCGGGGAAGAACGCGGGCACCTGCTCGGTGGTGAGCATTCCCTTGTAGACCAGCGTCCGCGACGACAGCGACGGGAAGTAGACGCCGACCCCGGCCGTCGCGCTGTCCCGCTCGACGCGCTTGCGCAGGCAGAACACGAGCCGGTCGAGGTCGATCCCGGCCGCGCCGGACTCGGCGGCGACGAAGGGCATGGCGAAGTGCGGCATCACCGAGCGCGCGGTCGGGCCGATCCCGGCCGCGTCCGGGTCGACCGGCACGTCACGCCAGGCCAGGACCGTCAGGCCCTCCTCCTGCGCGGTCCGGTCGAACAGCTCGACGGCCTTGGCGCGGGCGTCGGGGTCGGTCGGGAGGAACGCCAGGCCGGTCGCGTAGCGGTGGCCCTGGTCGGTGGACTCGGGGAGGTCGACGCAGGCGACCGCCCGCAGCAGCGCGTCGGGCAGCTGCACGAGGATGCCCGCGCCGTCGCCACTGGTGGGCTCGGCACCGGCGGCGCCTCGGTGTTCGAGGTTGGCCAGCGCGGTCAGCGCGTCGGTGACGATGGCGTGGGAGCGCCTGCCGTGGATGTCGGCCACCATGGCCACCCCACAGGCGTCGCGCTCCGCCGCGGGGTCGTAGAGCCCCGTGCGCGGCGGGAGTGCGGAGAAGATCATCTGCGCCGGCCTTCCAATCCTGCTGTCGCGCTCAAGGGTGGCTTCGCCGAGGGCGGAAGCCACTCTGGGCGCGGGACGGCAGCGGCCCGCGGTAGTCCCAAGTTTAACAGTCCTGAAACGAGGAAGACGCGCCGGCGGCGCGGGCCGACTACCGTTTGCGATCGTGGCCCGAACCCGCCTGTACCGCGACGGACTCCTGCAGGCCGAGGACTTCCCGGCCGCCGAGATCGCCGACCGCCTCACCGATCCCGCCGCCATGGTGTGGCTCGACCTGTGCGGCCCGACCGCCGACGAGCTAGCCGCCGTCGGCGAGGAGTTCGGCCTGCACCACCTCGCCGTGGCGGACGCCGGGACCAGCCACGCACGACCCAAGCTGCACCGGTTCGACACCCACGAGTTCCTGACGGTCTACGCGGTCGACGTCGACGAGAGCACGGGCGGGATCGAGGTGGCCGAACTGGCCGCCTTCGTCACCCGCCAAGCGCTCATCACCGTCCGCAAGTCCGAGCGGTTCGCCATCGACGAGGTCGTCGCGCGCTGGGACGGGGCGGCCGACCTGGCCAAGGGCGGCGTCGGCTTCCTGGTGCACGGCCTGCTCGACTACGCCGTGGACACCCACCTCGACGCGGCGAACGTGCTCGACAGCCAGATCGAGGCGCTGGAGGACACCGTCTTCGGCGAGCGGACCGACGACCACGGCGTGCAGCGGCGGTCGCTGCGGCTGCGCAAGTCCCTGGTCGCCCTGCGCCGCGTCGTGCTGCCGATGCGCGAGGTCGCCAGCTCGCTGATGCGCCGCGACGTCCAACTCGTGCACGACGCCCTCGTCCCGTACTACCAGGACCTCTACGACAACGTCCTGCGCGCGACCGAGTGGACGGAGTCGCTGCGCGAGGTCGTCGCCACGATCCGCGAGACCCAGCTCAACGTGCAGGGCAACCGGCTCAACACGATCATGAAGAAGGTGACGAGCTGGGCGGCCATCATCGCGGTGCCGACCGCGATCACCGGCTTCTACGGACAGAACGTCCCGTACCCGGGCTACGAACAGCCGTCCGGGTTCTGGATCTCCACCGCCGCGATCGCCGTGCTCTCGGTCGGCCTCTACGCGCTATTCAAACGCCGTGACTGGCTCTAGGCGTCCTTGGTCGCGCTCTCCTTGACGTCGGCGTCCTTGGATTCACTGTCCTCGGGCGCGCTGTCCTCATCGTCGGCCTTGTCGGCGTCAGTCGAGTCGGCGTCAGTCGAGTCGGCGTCGTCCTTCTCGGCGGACTCAGCGTCGTCCGTCTCGCTGTCGACGTCGACCGGGTCGATCGTGGCCGGGGTGGACAGGTCCTCACGCGGTCCGCGCCTGCGGGCGATGACGTAGTACGCGATGGCGCCGATGAACAGCAGCGCCGACGTGAACACGTTGATCCGCAGGCCGACGACCAGGGTGGCCGGGTCGGTCCGCATCATCTCGATGATGCCGCGGCCCAGGGTGTAACCGGCGACGTAGAGGGCGAACGCGCGGCCGTGGCCGAGGCGGAACTTGCGGTCGGCCCACACGACGAACGCGGCGACCAGCAGGTTCCAGATCAGCTCGTAGAGGAACGTCGGGTGCACCGGGCTGTTCTCGATGAGCGTGTGCGTCGGCTCGGCCACGCCGTTGAGCGGGTCCTCGATGCCGAACTCGTTGAGCCTGCGGTAGATCTCCAGGCCCCACGGCAGATCGGTCGACCCGCCGTACAGCTCCTGGTTGAAGTAGTTGCCGATACGGCCGATGGCCTGCGCGGTGACGATGCCGGGCGCGACCGCGTCGGCGAAGACCGGCAGCGGCACCCCCTTGCGCTTGCACCCGATCCACGCGCCGACACCGCCGAGCGCGATGGCGCCCCAGATCCCGAGCCCGCCATCCCAGATCCGCAGCGCGTCCAGCGGGTTCTTACCCTCACCGAAGTACCGGTAATAGTCGGTCGCGACGTGGTAGAGCCTGCCGCCGACCAGCCCGAACGGCACCGCGTACACGGCGACGTCGATCACCGTTCCCGGCGCCCCACCCCGGGCGATGAGCCGCTTCTCCCCCCACCAGATAGCCACGATGATGCCCGCGATGATGCACAGCGCGTAGGCGCGCAGCGGCAGCGTCACGAAGCCGAGGTCCAGCTGCCAGACACCGCGGTCGGGGCTGGGGATGTTCGCCAGGAACATGGAGGTAGCGCTCGTCACGGGCACCACCGTAACGGCCCGCCGTCTGCCCCCGGTGAAGAGGTGCCTCGACGGTCGGCTAAGGCAGCTCTAGGTCCGCCAAGAACGGTTCGTCGAAGCGTAGGCGGCCGACCTTGCTGGAGGTCACCTCGACGTACTCGTCACCATCGAGCCGGAACAGAACAGCCGAGGAAGGCCGGTCGTTCGGATCGACCAACAGGTAATAGCGAATACCGCTATCGGCATAGAGCACCCGCTTCTGTGCCATGTCATAGGTCCGCGACGACGGCGAGATGATCTCGACCGCCATCAACAGATCAGCCACTTCGAGGCAGAGGGCGTCCCGCCCAGGGCATGTCGTGACCGCGATGTCGGGAATCAACAGCCGCTCAGGCCCAAGCACGACATTCACCACGGGCAGAACCTCTAGATGCTCCGGCGCACACTTGTCCAAAGCGACAGCGAGTCTTAGGAGTACCCGCTGATGCCTGCCGCCCGGTCCCGGGCTCAGGACGAGCGCGCCGTCGATCAGCTCGACCCGCGGCCCAATCTCCTCGGGCATCGCCAAGACCTCAGCCAGGGTCCAGGGCAGCGGGTGGTCCGGCAGAATTCGCTGATTCACAGCGTCCACCATGATCGGCCGCACCGACAGAATCGGCCGCTCAGCCCGCCATCACCGACCGAATCACCCGATGGTGCTAGTTGCCCGTCGCACGCCCGTGGCCAGGTCGGTCGCGAGTGCACGAACCGCGTCCGCACCCTCCCGGACCGCGCTCACAAAGGCCGATCCGACGATCACCGCGTCCGCGAAGCCCGCGACCTCGGCCGCCTGCTCCCCCGACCGCACGCCAAGACCTACCCCGATGGGCAGCGACGTGTGTTCCCGGGTCCGCTGCACCAGCCCTGCGGCCGCCCCGCCGACCGCGTCCCGCGCACCGGTCACGCCCATGACCGCCGTCGCGTAGACGAAGCCCGACGACGCGGCCACCGTGCGGGCGATGCGCTCCTCGGTCGAGGACGGCGCGACCAGGAAGATCCGGTCAAGGCCGTGTGCCTCGGACGCGGCCAGCCACGGGGCCGCCTCGTCCGGGATCAGGTCCGGGGTGATGATGCCGTGCCCACCCGCGGCCGCCAGGTCACGAGCGAACGCGTCCACGCCGTAGCGGTGCACCGGGTTCCAGTACGTCATCACGACCGCCTGGCCGCCGTACGTCGTGACCGCCTCGACCACACGGAACACGTCACGCAGGCGGAAGCCCGCGCGCAGGGCCTCGTCGGCGGCGGCCTGGATCGTCGGGCCGTCCATGACGGGGTCCGAGTAGGGGACGCCGATCTCGAGCACGTCACAGCCGCCGTCGATCATGGCCTTGAGCATGTCGATCGAGCCGTCGACGGTCGGGAAGCCCGCCGGGATATAGCCTGCGAGAGCGGCGCGGCCCTCAGCGCGGGTGCGCTCGAACAGTGGGGCCAGGCCCATCAGGACTCCTCGTAGAAGCCGAAGTACTTCGCGGCCGTGTCCATGTCCTTGTCGCCGCGGCCGGACAGGCTGACCAGGATCAGGCCCTCAGGACCGAGTTCCTGGCCAAGCTTGAGCGTGCCCGCCAGCGCGTGCGCCGACTCGATGGCCGGGATGATGCCCTCGGTGCGCGACAACAGCTTGAACGCGGCCATGGCCTCGTCGTCGGTGACCGAGCGGTACTCGGCGCGCCCGGTGTCCTTGAGCCACGAGTGCTCCGGGCCGACGCCGGGGTAGTCCAGTCCGGCGGAGATCGAGTACGCCTCGATCGTCTGGCCGTCCTCGTCCTGCAGCAGATAGGACATCGCGCCGTGCAGCATGCCGGGGGTACCCTCGCCGAGCGTGGCGCCGTGTTCGCCGGACTCGATGCCGTGGCCGCCGGGCTCGATGCCGACGAGCCGGACGTCGGCGTCGTCGATGAAGCCGTGGAAGATGCCGATCGCGTTGGAGCCGCCGCCGACGCACGCGGTGACGACGTCGGGCAGCCTGCCCGCCAGTTCCAGGATCTGCGCGCGCGCCTCGATGCCGATGATCTTGTGGAAGTTGCGCACCATCACCGGGAACGGGTGGCCGCCCGCGGCGGTGCCGAGCAGGTAGTGCGTGGTGTCCACATTGGTCACCCAGTCGCGCAGCGCCTCGTTGATGGCGTCCTTGAGGGTGCGCGAACCGGACTTGACCGGGATGACCTCGGCGCCGAGCAGCTTCATCCGCGCCACGTTCAGCGCCTGCCGCTCGGTGTCGACCTCGCCCATGTAGACGACGCACTCAAGGCCCATCAGGGCGCACGCGGTGGCCGTGGCCACGCCGTGCTGGCCCGCGCCGGTCTCGGCGATGACCCGCTTCTTGCCCATCCGCTTGGTGAGCAGCGCCTGGCCGAGCACATTGTTGATCTTGTGGGACCCGGTGTGGTTGAGGTCCTCACGCTTGAGGAACACCTTCGCGCCGCCCGCGTGCTCGGCGAAGCGCGGCGCCTCGGTGAGCAGCGACGGCCTGCCCGCGTAGTCGCGCAGCAGCCTGCCGAACTCGCCGGTGAACTCGGGGTCGACCCGGGCCTTGTCGTAGACAGCGGACAGCTCGTCGAGGGCCGCGATCAGGGCCTCCGGCATGAACCGGCCGCCATAGGGCCCGAAATGTCCGGACTCGTCCGGGTCGTGCGGGCTGGTCGCGTGAACTCCGTCAGTCATCGGCTCGGCCTCGGGCAGGCGGGGTGGGAACCAGCGGTCACCAGCTGAATCAGGGCGGCGCGGGGGTCCTCGGAGGCGACCAGACCCTCGCCGACCAGCACCGCGTCGGCGCCCGCACCCGCGTAGGTCATCAGGTCGGACGGGCCGCGCACGCCGGACTCGGCGATCTTGACCACGTCGAAGGGCAGCCCAGGGGCCAGCCGACCGAAGGCGTCCCGGTCGACCTCCAGGGTGTGCAGGTCGCGGGCGTTGACGCCGATGACCCGCGCGCCCGCCTCCAGCGCCCGGTCGGCCTCCTCGGCCGTGTGCACCTCGACCAGCGCGACCATGCCGAGCGACTCGACCCGGTCGAGCAGGGAGGCCAGCGCGTTCTGCTCGAGCGCGGCGACGATCAGCAGCACCAGGTCGGCGCCGTGCGCGCGAGCCTCGTGCACCTGGTACGGGCTGACGATGAAGTCCTTGCGCAGCAAGGGGATGTCCACACAGGCGCGGACGGCGTCGAAGTCGGCGAGCGAGCCGCCGAAGCGCCGCTGCTCGGTGAGGACGCTGATGACCCGCGCGCCCGCCTCGGCGTAGTCCTTCGCCAGCGCGGCCGGGTCGGCGATGGCCGCGAGCGTGCCCTTGGACGGGCTGCGCCGCTTGACCTCGGCGATCACGCCGACGTCCGAGCCGCGCAGGGCGCTCATCGCGTCACGCGGCGCGGGAGCCTTCGCGGCCAGTTCCTTGATGGTGTCGAAGGGGACGGCCGCCTCGCGGACGGCGAGGTCTTCTCGGACACCTTCGATGATCGACTCGAGGATGCTCACTTGCCACCCTCGTTCGATGTCCAGCCCGTGTAGTGCCTCACAAGCATTGCCCCTTCCGCCGAAATGATGCTAACTCCGAGCCTTCGGGCGACTGGGCACCGGGTCCACGCTGCCGCGCTATCGGGCAGTGGGATCGTCGCCTTCCGACAGCGCGCGCCAGAGATCGGGCTCGGACTCGGCCGCGGCGCCCGGGGCGGCGTACTTGGCGCCGAACCGGGGCAATCGGTGGCCGAGCAGCAACAACAGGACCCCGGCGGCCACCATCAGCGCACCGCCGGTCACCGCCAGTGCGCGTCCCCACAGGAACGGCCCGGCCGAGAACGCCGACACGACGGGGACCACGCCGAGTCCGCCGACCAGCAGGCCGACGATCCGACGCGGCAGCGGACCCAGCGCCAGGACCGCCGCCACCGCCGCGAGGTCGAGCAGCGCCAACGGGACGAGCGCGGGGAGCGCGCGCTCACCCGCGACGTCACCCCAGTCGACCCGCGCCGCGGCCCACAATGCCAGCGCGGCAAGGGGAAGCAGTGCGCAGATCGTCCACAGTGGACGTTTGGCGGGGTCAGCCACTCGACGCCTGCCGCATGGTCTCGGCCGTGGCGATCGCCGCCAGCACCGCGCCCGCCTTGTTGACGCACTCGGTGTCCTCGGCGACCGGGTTCGAGTCGGCCACGATGCCCGCGCCCGCCTGCACGTAGGCCACGCCGTCGCGGATCAGGGCGGTGCGGATGGCGATCGCGGTGTCGCAGTCGCCCGCGAAGTCCAGATAGCCCACGACACCGCCATAGAGGCCGCGGCGGGTCGGCTCCAACTCCTCGATCAGCTCCATCGCGCGCGGCTTGGGCGCCCCGGACAGGGTCCCGGCCGGGAAACAGGCCGCGACCGCGTCGAACGCGGTCTTGCCCTCGGCCAGTTCGCCGGTGACGGTCGAGACGATGTGCATGACGTGGCTGTAGCGCTCGACCCGGAAGAAGTCGACGACGTGCACGGTGCCCGGCTTGCAGACGCGGCCGAGGTCGTTGCGGCCCAGGTCGACGAGCATGACGTGCTCGGCGCGCTCCTTCTCGTCGGCGAGGAGGTCCTTCTCCAGGATCTGGTCCTCGTCGGCGTCGACGCCGCGCCAGCGGGTGCCCGCGATCGGATGGGTGGTCGCCTGGCCGTCCCGCACGGTCACCAGCGCCTCGGGGCTGGAGCCGACGATGCTGAACCCGTCGAGCCGCAGCAGGTACATGTACGGGCTCGGGTTGGTGGTGCGCAGCACGCGGTAGACGTCGAGCGGGTCGGCCTGGGTGCGCATCTCGAAACGCTGCGACACCACGACCTGGAAGGCCTCGCCCGCGCGGATGGCCTCCTTCGCGGTGAGCACGGCCTGCTGGTACTCGGCGGGCTCGCGCTTGCGCAGGTAGTCGGGCTTGGGCCGGTCGAACACCGCGACGGTCGGCGCGGTCGGCGTCTGCAGGTCCTCGACCATGGCGTCGAGCCGGGCGACCGCGTCGTCGTAGGCGGCGTCGACCCGCTCGGGCGAGTCGTCCCAGTTCACCGCGTTGGCGATGAGGGTGATGGTGCCCTCGTGGTGGTCGAGCGCGGCCAGGTCGGTCGCCAGCAGCATGACCAGTTCGGGCAGCTTGAGGTCGTCCTCGGCCAGCTCGGGCAGCCGCTCCAGCCTGCGCACGGCGTCGTAGCCGACGTAGCCGACCATGCCGCCGGTCAGCGGGGGCAGGCCGGGCAGCGGGTCGGTGTGCAGCGCCTTGACGGTCTCGCGCAGCGCGTCGAGCGGGTCGCCGCCGGTGGGCAGGCCGACCGGCGGGGTGCCGAGCCAGTGCGCCTCGCCGCCGGTCGCGGTGAGGGCCGCGGCGCTGCGGACGCCGACGAACGACCAGCGCGACCAGGAGCGGCCGTTCTCGGCCGACTCGAACAGGAACGTGCCCGCGCGGTCGCCCGCGAGCTTGCGGTAGACCCCGACCGGGGTCTCGGCGTCGGCGAGTACCCGCCGCACGACCGGGATGACCCTGCGGTCCGCGGCGAGCGCGTGGAACTCCTCGCGGGTGGGGCTGACCGCGCCCATCCCGGAGGTCGTCGGTACGCGTGCCGGAATGCCGATGGCGCTGACCATGGGTTCATTGTGCCCGCTGACCAAAGCGAGATACGGGGTCGGGTCCCAAGCAAATTCAACATTTGTTGAAAACTGGCGCCCGCTCGGTCATGATGGTCCGGTGTCCGAAGCCGTTGAGCAAGTTCCCGTCCGCCGCGGTCGACGGCCGCGCGGCGCCGACACGCGGGCCGCGCTGCTGGCCGCCGCGCGCGAGGTGTTCAGCGAGCAGGGCTACGACGGGGCGACCGTGCGGGCCATCGCGGGCCGTGCCGGGGTCGACGCGGCCATGGTCAACCACTGGTTCGGCGGCAAGGACAAGCTGTTCAGCGAGGCCGTCCTGCAGCTGCCGTTCAACCCGAACGAGATCGTCGCCGACCTCATGAAGGGCGACATCGACGACCTGGGCATCCGCATCATCCGACGGTTCCTTGCGACCTGGGACGCGCAGGATGGTGGTGTGTTCGCCGCGCTCATCCGCAGCGTCGCCGCCCACGAACAGGTGGCGCACGCGCTGCGCGACTTCTTCACCAGGCACGTGTTCGGCCAGCTCGCGGGCCGGGTCACCACCGACGACCCGGCGCTGCGGGCCAACCTGATCGCCTCGCAGCTCATCGGCCTCGGGGTGACCCGCTACGTCGCCAGGTTCGACCCGATGGCGACCGCCGACGTCGAGACCCTGGCCGCGGCGATCGGGCCGAACATCCAGCGCTACCTGACCGGGTCGCTGAGCAGCTGACGGGCGTCGAAGCAGGTCCGGTCGCCGGTGTGGCACGCGGCGCCCTCCTGGTCGACGACCAGCAGGATCGTGTCGCCGTCGCAGTCGAGGCGCACGTCGTGGACCCGCTGGGTGTGCCCGGAGGTCTCGCCCTTGATCCAGAGCTCGTCGCGGCTGCGCGAGAAGTAGGTGGCCCGGCGGGTGGTCAGGGTCAGGTGCAGGGCCTCGTCGTTCATCCACGCGACCATGAGGACCTCGCCCGTGCCGCGCTGCTGCGCGACCGCGCAGACCAGGCCCTCAGCGTTGCGTTTGAGGAGCTTGGCGATCTCCGGGTCCAGCTCACTCATGGCGGGCACCTCCGAAATGGGCCCGGGAAGGGCCGGTCAACAACAGGATGACGGCGTAGGCGTCGGCCGCCGCGAGCACGCCCGCGACCACTCGCACCCACCACGGTCCGCCACCTAGCGCTAGGACGGCGAAGCCCAGGGTCAGCAGGGTGGCCAGACCGGCGGCGACCGGCCTGGCGGGCCGCAGGCGGGTGAACAGCAGCCCGACCGCCGCCGCGCCGACCGCGGCGAAGATCAGCGGGGCCCGCAGGTCGGCGCGGGCCAGGCCAAGTCCGACGAAGACCGCCGACGTCGCCGCGATGAGGCCGCCCGCGACGCGGACCTCGATCGGAGCGGTCACCGCACCACGACCCCGGCGGCGCGCAGGGTGTCCTTGACCTCGCCGATGCGCAGCTGTCCGAAGTGGAACACGCTGGCCGCGAGCACGGCGTCGGCGCCGTGGGCGACCGCGGGCGGGAAGTGCTCCAGGGCGCCCGCTCCCCCGCTGGCGATCAGCGGGACGTCGACGACCGCGCGGACCAGGTCGATCAGGTCGAGGTCGAAGCCCGCCTTGGTGCCGTCGGCGTCCATCGAGTTGAGCAGGATCTCGCCGACGCCCAGCTCCTGGCCGCGCGCGGCCCACTCGACGGCGTCGAGGCCGGTGCCGCGCCTGCCGCCGTGGGTGGTGACCTCGAAGCCCGACGGGGTCGGCTTCTCCCCCTCCGGGACGCGCCTCGCGTCGACCGACAGGACGATGCACTGGGCGCCGTAGCGCAGGGAGGCCTCACGGAGGAACTCCGGGCGGGCGATCGCGGCGGTGTTGATGCCGACCTTGTCGGCGCCCGCGCGCAGCAGTTTGTCGATGTCGCCGACCTCGCGGACGCCGCCACCGACGGTCAGCGGGATGAAGACCTGCTCGGCGGTGCGGCGCACGACGTCGAAGGTGGTCTCCCGGTCCGAAGAGGACGCGGTGACGTCGAGAAAGGTCAGCTCGTCCGCCCCCTCGGCGTCATAGGCGGCGGCCAGCTCGACCGGGTCGCCCGCGTCGACCAGGTCGGTGAAGTTGACTCCTTTGACCACCCGGCCCGCGTCGACGTCGAGGCAGGGGATCACACGCACCGCTACTGACATGCCGCCGAGCCTACGTGGCGACGATACTGGCGGTGGCAGGACCATGAGGGGGAGGCGATGGCCAAGACCGGCCGCAGACCGGGGCAGACCCAGACCCGCGCCCACATCCTGGCCGCGGCCCGCAGCCAGTTCGGCGCGCTTGGCTACGGCGGGGCGACGATCCGCGGGATCGCGGCGGAGGCGGAGGTCAACCCGGCGCTCATCCACCACTTCTTCGGGACGAAGGAGCAGGTGTTCGTCGCGGCGCTGAACCTGCCGGTCAACCCCGTGGTGATGGTGGAGACCGTGCTCGACGGCCCCAGGTCGGAGGCGGGGGCGCGGATGGTGCGGCTGTTCCTCGGGCTGTGGTCGGCGCCGGAGCCGAACAAGGCGTTCCTCGCCCTGATCCGCTCGGTGTCGACCAGCGAGCAGGCCGCGGACATGATGCGCCAGTTCCTGGAGCGGGCGGTGCTGGCCAAGGTCGCCGAGGCCCTCGGGGTGCCGAAACTGCGGATGACGGCCTTGGCCGCCCAGCTGGTGGGGATAGCGATGGTCCGCTACGTGGTCGGCGTCGAACCCCTGGCGTCGGCGACGGACGACGAGGTCGTCGAGCTGGTCGGGCCGGTGATCCAGCACTACCTGAACGGGTGACTTGCCAGGCTAACGTCGTTAGCCTACCTTTGAGGCTAACGACGTTAGCCGCCCCAGGAAGGTCCCCATGCAGATCCTTTGGATCGCGCTCGCCGTGATGGTCGTCATCCCACTCGCGATGTACGCGTGGTCCCGCGTCGCCCCGAAGTCCCTGACGTCGACCGTCGAGATCTCCGCCTCGCCGCAGCGGGTGTGGGACCTCCTGACCGACTTCAAGTCCTATCCGGATTGGAACCCGTTCATCGTCCGGGCGGAGGGAACGGCCACAGTGGACACCAAGCTCAGGAACACGTTGGACAACAAGGGATCCACCATGGAGTTCACCCCGACCGTCCTCGTCGCCGACCCCGGCCGCGAGTTACGCTGGCTCGGCCGCTTCGGCCTGCCGGGCATCGTCGACGGGGAGCACTACTTCGTCATCGAGGAAGTGACCCCCGGCCGCACCCGCCTCACCCAGGGCGAGACGTTCACCGGTTTCCTGGTCCCCGTCGCCGGAAAGTTCCTCGACGTCGGATCCGGCTTCGCAGCGATGAACGCCGCCCTGAAAGCCCGCGCCGAGAACGGCTGAGCCATGACACTTCCCCACCGCACCAGACTCTCCCCCAGGGCGACCCAGATAGTCCAAGCCGCCCGCGGCCTCCTGGAAAGCAACGGCGTCGAGGCAATGACCATGCGCCTGCTGGCCGAGTTCCTGGAGATGCGGGCACCGTCGCTCTACAAACACTTCCGCAACAAGGAGGCCATCGAGATAGCCCTGATCGAGCAAGGCCTGACCGACATCGGCACCGTGCTGCACGAGGCGGTAGCGACCCCAGACCCGGACGGCACCATCCCCACCCTGCTACGCACATACCGCAGACATGCCCTGGCGCAGCCGAACCTGTACAGGCTGTCGACCCAAGGGGAGCTGCCTCGGGAGCAGTTGGCGGAAGGGTTGGAGGAATGGGCAGGCACCCCGTTCTTCCTGGCGGCCGGGGAAGCGCACTTGGCACAGGCGTTGTGGTCGTTCGCCCACGGGATGGTCATCCTGGAACTCGACAACCGATTCCCCCCAGGAAACCTCGACGCCACCTGGCAAGCGGGCGCGACCGCCTTCAACACAGCAGCCGCTCATGTTCCTGCGACCTGAACCAGTTGTCATACGCCGATCAAACGAGACCGAGCAGGTGAGCCATAGGCATTTCAGGGCTGCACGCAGGCCAACGCCGCTATCGCGATAGCTCGTCGGCACCAGGTGTCAAGGCAAGCAGGTGCGCTTCGACCTCGGTCAGGCAGGCGAAGACCGCCGTCGCTCCGGCGTCACGCAACTCGGCCTCACTCGCCTTGCCAGTGGCGACACCGACGACGCCGACGCCCGCCTCCCGTGCGGCACGGACGTCGTTGATCGTGTCGCCGACAAGAACAGTCCGGTCGTTCGGAAACCGCTCGTCTGCCCGTGCCTGGGCTCGCCGCTGAGCGATGTGCACCAGTTCGGCGCGGTCGTGACTGTCTTCGCCGTACGCACCAGCTTCGAGATCGACGAACTTATCGAGGCCGAACACCTCCAGCTTGACCCGAGCGACGACACGCAGGTTCCCTGTGAGCACGCTCTGGTAGAAGCCTCGCCTGCCTGCTAGTCCGGCGAGAGTCTCCTTCGCACCAGGGAGTGCCCGTCCGGTGGAGGCCAACTCGCCACGGTGTTCGTCGTAGGCATGGGCAAGCTCGGTCGTGACGGTCGAGATAACTTCGTCCGTCGGCTCGATGCCGTTGAGCCTGAGCGATTGCACGGTGATGTCGAGTTCGGTCCGCCCCTCGATCTTGGCGAGTTGACGCAACTCTTGCCCGGTTGCCGCCTCGAACGCACGTTTGTAGAGGGTGAAGCCGACACCTCTGGTCTCGATGAGCGTGTGGTCGATGTCCCAGAGCACCAAAAGGCGGGTACGGCCGTCCGAAGCGGGCATGGCAGGAGTGTGCCGGCTTGAGGGTTGGGCTCATGGCGACGACCACGGCGATTCGTATCCGCCAGGTTCACCGGCGACGCGTACGATCTGAACGCCTCGTCACGGTAGGAGCACGCAGCGTGTCGGTCGATTCTGGGAGCCAGGCGCAGGGGCTGGGTCAGCGACTCCGTCGCATCCGGTTGTCCCAGCACCGTCAACAGACTGTTGTCGCGGGCCTGGCTGGGATCACGACCGACTACCTGTACCAAATTGAGCGCGGACTGAAGCTCCCGTCGCTGCCGATCCTCATCGAACTGGCCCGGGTGCTCGGAGTGCCGGTTTCCGTCTTGCTTGGCGAGAGCCCACATGCACGACCAACGGCAGGAGAGCCGCGTGCACACAAGGCAGGCGACGAGCCGAGCGGTATTTCGACGTTCGACGCTATCCCGAGGCCGGGCGCGGTGCGGCTCGGGGAGAACATATATCAGGCGATGATGGCGCAGACAGGCGAAAGGTCCACGGCATCCACAGCCGTCCTTGGTGGCCAGGTCGAGCAGGCGTGGCACACCTGGCAGCGCCACCCGAAGCGGTACAGCGAACTCAGCACTATCGCGCCGTCCCTTGTCATGGATGTCGAGCAGCGACTCCGCAAGCTCCAAGGCGACGATTCGATCGCGGAACGGCGTGCACTCGCTGGACACGCCAGCGATCTTTACGGGCTCCTGCGTTCGTTCTGCAAGCGTGTAGGACGAACCGAGCTGTCGCTGCTCGCCGCCGACCGGGCCATCCGTGCGGCAGAACTGGCAGACGATCCAACCCGCCTCGCCGCGGCTCAGTGGAACCTCGCACACGTCCTGCTTGCCGACAGCCAACTCGCAGGCGCCGAGGATGTAGCGATGGCCGGCGTTGACAGCCTTCGCCCGGGTGGCGCGGCGAGCACGACTCAAGCCGCTGCGCTGTGCGGCTCGTTGCTGCTGGTTGCCTCGATGGCCGCGGTCCGACGTGGCGATGTCTGGACGGCACGCGCGCGAATAGCCGAAGCAAGCGAGTTGGCGAAGCGGACCGGGGAACTCAACGTCAGCTGGACGGTGTTCGGCCCGACCAACGTCGCGATGCACGCCGCGAGCGTCGAGTTGATGGCGGGCCAGGCCAACGAGGGTTTGCATCTCGCCGAACAGGTCGACCACCGGACCTCTCCCTCCATCGAACGCCAGGTGGCGTTTCTCCTGGATCAAGCCCAGGGCTGGCACCAGAAACGGGATAACGCCCAGGTGCTGCTACTACTGCTGGACGCCGAGCAAGAAGCTCCCGAAGATCTACGCTTCAGACCTGTCGCGAAGTCCCTGATCACGAACCTGGTGCAACGTGGCCGCCGCTCAGTGGCGGAACAAGCCTCTGCACTGGCCGGACGACTTGACCTGGCTGTCTCCTAAACCGCGGTTGGCACCCGCACTCCCCGACAGCCCGGACTGACAGTTCGGTTTGACCCTCTGACCTGCGCATACGTTCGTCGCAGGCACCCAGCGCCGAGTCCGGCGCTCGCTTCCCCCGACGCGAAACTCCGTGTGACCGTCGGCTTCCCGCGGCGCTGGGTGCCTGCAAACGGACGACGGCGAGACGCGGAGGACGGCATCGATGACAGAAACACACGCCAGGGGCACGCCGGACCGAGGGCTCCCAGCGATGAGGTACACGCGACGGACCCATGCCCGGAGTCTGTGCGGTCTGGTCATCGGGGCGGTGGTGACGACCTCGGCCATGAAGGCCGGCCTGACGGTGCGGCAGATCGCCCGGTCGACTGCGTTCTCGATGGCGCGCGTATCGCGGATCATGACCGGATTCGGGCCCGTCCGTCCCACGGATGTCGCCGTGCTGTCCGTGGTGTTCGGCTGGGCACCCAAACTGCGCGACTACCTCTGCCAGCTCGCCACTCGAACCCACGTCACCTACTGGCTCTACGACCACAGCGATACGCAAGCCGAAGACCTGCTCGGGGTGCTGGAATCGGTGTCCAGCACGGTGACCGTCTACGCCCCGCTGCTCGTGCCGCGCTGTCTGCGCGTCGCCGCTTACGACGATCACATTCGGTCAGAAGCGTTCGACGACGTCACACGCGCCACCCGGCAACCGCACCCCGAACCACGCTGCGAGTTCTTCCTCGACGCCCACGTTCTCACCCGACCCGGCATCCCCGAACACGTCCGCCAACAGCAACTCACCCACCTGGCGCGTCGCGCCTCGAACGACGACATCGCGATACGGATCGTGACCGCCAACGCGCACTACAGCGGAGTCGAGGCGTTTCGGCTGCTGGCCGTGATGCGCGGCGAATCGGTCGTTCATCTCGAACAGCCCACCACCAGCCTGCTGCTGCATCACGACAGCGACGTCACCACGTACGCGATCTTCATCCGAACACTGCGCTCCATGGCCCTCGACCCTGTCGCCAGCCGCCACTTCATCGCCGGACTACTGGGCAGGCCCGGATGAACGCGCTGCTGGTCTACGGCTACCTCCTCAAGGTCCGCGAACAACCCGAACGCTTCGCTGAGGCCAAAGGAACGACTGGAGCTCAAGCTCATCAAGGCCAGAAGCCAAGGGCACGGTGATGCTGCCGTGGATCTTGTCGATCCTCAGTGCCACAACTTTTCTGATCCGCCTGGGGCGGCGCCTGCGGCGAAGGGCGACGCCGTGACCGCGTCGGACGCGCACTGGCGCGACGACCTGGCGCTAATCGGCGGACTCAGCACGATCAACCGCGAACTCGCGCTTTACTTCATGCGCCTGCTCGACGTCGACGCCGAACGCGCGACAGAGCTACCTGCGACCGAGGAAGCCTCGCTCGGACAACGGATGGTCGAGCTGGGCCACGCCATCCAGGCCCGTGCCGCTCGACGCGGGCCGCGATGAATGAACCACGAACCCGTGCCAGTGAGATCACCAGCGCCAAGGGCGCCTACCGACGACTGGGCATCTTTCTGACCATGGACTTCGGCACGATCGTGTTGTTCCGCCACAACTTCCACACCAAGCGACAGACCTGCATCTGGGCTGACGGGCCGAGCATCGGTCAGATGCGGGCGCAGGCAGACACCTACCTCGGCAAGATCGTTGGTCTCGACCTCACCGACGTGGACTGGGCGCGATCCGAAGTCCTGCTCCAAGCGGTCAACCGGCCGAGGAGCCACCGGGATCTCTTCGACACGAGCGCCGGACCGTACCGCTAGCTCGCGCCACAGAACAGGCAGACAGCGGCCACAGATTGCGCGGGTGTGACAGTGTGTGTCAATCTGTCACATAGTCGCGAGTTGCCCCTGGAGGCGTTGGTGAGCGAGACCGCACTGCCCGTCGTCGAGATGCGGCGTCCGCGCTGGGGGAACCCGGACACCCCTGGCACCCTGCCCGACATCGCCGCCGCCGCGTTGACTCAGCTGGGGGTCCAGCCCAGGGCGGCGGTCGCGCCCGAGGATGTCGTGCTGCCCGACTCGGTCCTGCCCGCTGACGCCCGTGCCGCGATCGAGGCCATCGTCGGCGCGGACTACGTGGTCGACGACCGGGACAGTCGGGTGCAGCACACGCGGGGCTACTCGACGCCGGATCTGCTCAGGTTGCGGGCGGGGGACGCCTCGGACGCTCCGGACGCGGTGGTCTACCCCGGTGGGCATGACGACTTGGTCGAGGTGTTGCGGGTCTGCTCGGAGCACCTGATCGCCGTGGTGCCGTTCGCGGGTGGGACTTCGGTGGTCGGCGGGCTGACGGCCGCGCGTGCGGGGTTTGCCGGGGTTGTCGCGCTTGATGTGCGGCGGCTCGATCAGGTGACCGCCATTGACGAGGTGTCTCGGACCGCGACCCTGCAGGCCGGTCTGCGCGGCATCCAGGCCGAGGAGCTGTTGCGGGACAAGGGGTTCACGCTCGGCCAGTTCCCGCAGTCCTACGAAGGCGCGAGCATCGGCGGGTACGCGGCGGCGCGGTCGGCGGGGCAGTCGTCGGCTGGATACGGGCGGTTCGACGAGATGGTGGTCGGGCTGGTCCTGGCCACCCCGACCGGCACCGTCGATCTCGGCACCGCGCCGCGGTCGGCGGCTGGGCCGGATCTGCGGCAGTTGGTGCTCGGCTCCGAGGGAACGCTTGGCGTGATCACGTCGGTGACCGTGCGGATCCACCGGGCGCCGGAGCATCGGGTGTTCGAGGGGTGGCGGTTCGAGTCGTTCGACGCGGGCACGACGGCGCTGCGTCGCCTGGTGCAGGACGGTCCGCTGCCGACAGTCCTGCGACTGTCCGACGAGGCCGAGACCGCGGTCAACCTGGCCGACCCGGGCGGCAAGCTCGGCGGCAGCCCGGGCGGCTGCCTGGTCATCGCCGGGTACGAGGGTGAGACCGACGAGGTCGAGGCGCGCCGGGCCGCCGCGGCCAGGACGCTGACCGTCGCCGGTGGGCGTGGGTTGGGGACGGCGCCGGGTGAGGCGTGGCGGCACGGGCGGTTCCGGGGGCCCTACCTGCGTGATCCGCTGCTGGACGCGGGCGGGCTGGTCGAGACCTTGGAGACCGCGACGTTCTGGTCGAACGTCCCCGCGCTCAAAGCCGCCGTCACCACCGCGCTCACCGAGGCGCTCGCGGGCCAGGGCACTCCCCCGCTGGTCCTCTGTCACATCAGCCACGTCTACGAGACCGGCGCGTCGCTGTACTTCACCGTCATCTGCGCGCAGGCCGACGACCCGCTGGCGCAGTGGCGGCAGGCCAAGGACGCCGCCAACGCCGCGATCCGGGCGGCGGGCGCGACGATCACCCACCACCACGGCGTCGGCACCGACCACCGCGCGACCTATCACGACGAGATCGGGCCGCTGGCGGTCGCGGCGCTGCGCGCGGTCAAGGGGACCTGGGACCCGCGGGGCGTGCTCAACCCCGGAGTCCTGGTCTGATGCGCGCGTTCACCGCACTGGTCAACCCCATCGCGGGCGGCGGCAGCGCCGCACAGCGCTGGCAGCCGCTGGCCGACCTGATCACCGCCGCGGGCGCGTCGGTGACCGTGGAGCTGACCGAGAGCCAGCCGCACGCCGTCGAACTGGCCGAGCGGGCCGCCCGGCGGGGTGACATCGTGGTCGCGGTCGGCGGTGACGGCCTGGTCCGCGATGTGGCCCAAGGCGTGGTCTCGGCCGACGGCACGCTGGGCATCGTGCCCGCGGGCCGGGGCAACGACCTGGCCAGGAAACTGGCCCTGCCGACCGACCACGCGGCGCTGGCCGAGCTGCTGCTGAACGGGCCCGAGCGGCGGATCGACGTGATCGAGGCGGCCGGGTCGGTCGTCCTCGGCAACGTCTACGCCGGGATCGACTCGCTGTCCGCCCAGATCATCAACGACAACCGGTGGCTGCCCGCGAAACTGATCTACCGGCTCGCCCCGGCGCTGGCCCTGCTGCGCTGGAAGCCCCCGACCTACACGGTCACCGTCGACGGCCAGACGATCAGCGCGAAGGCCCACACGGTGATCGTCGCGAACTCCGGCGCCTACGGCCACGGGCTGCGCATCGTGCCGGACGCGGTCGTCGACGACGGCCTGCTCGACGTCATGATCGTCAGCGCGGGGCCCAAACGCCACGTCGCGGCGTTCATGAGTCAGGCCAAGACCGGCGCCCACGTGAACCGGCCGGAGATCCGGATCCTGCGGGGGCACGAGGTGGCGATCGACGCCGATCGGCCGGTCCCAGTAGGGGCCGACGGAGACGACCTTGGCGCGCTACCCTGCACGATCCGGGTCCGTCCCGCCGCACTGCGGATCCTCGCGCCGTAGCCGAAGGAGCGCGCCGATGCTCGTCGCCGACCCGGTCGACCAGGTGTCCGGCCGGTGGATCGCCGCGTTCTCCCTTGCCGTCGTCGGCACGTTCGTCGGCTGGTACGGGCCGCTGCAGATCCTGCTCGCCAAGCAGGCCGACGCGTTCGACCCGGCGGGCAAGGAGTCGGTGCTCGCGCTGGTCGCGCTCGTCGGCGCGACAGTGTCGATGCTGGCGAACCCGGTGTGGGGCGCGCTGTCGGACCGTACGACGTCGCGGTTCGGCAGGCGGATCCCGTGGGTCGTGGTCGGCTCGATCGGTGGTGTCGGCGGTCTGCTCGTGCTCGCCGCCGCCGACGGCATCGGCCTGATGATCACCGGCTGGTGTCTCGTGCAGCTCACCCTGAACGCCCCGCTCGCCGCGCTGTCGGCGGCCATCCCGGACCAGGTTCCGGTCGCCCAGCGCGGGACGGCGGGCGGCTATTTCGGGCTGGCGCAGATGTTCGGGGTCATGGCGGGCACTGGCCTGGCGGTGCTGGGCGGGTCGATCGTCGGCGGGTACGTGGCGTGCGCGGCCTTCGTCCTGCTGGCGCCGCTGCCGTATGTGCTGCTGGGCAAGGACTCGGTGATCACCGAGCGGCCACCGTGGGACTGGCGCGCGTTCCTGTCCGGGTTCTGGATCAGTCCCCGCCGCCACCCCGACTTCGCGTGGGCGTGGTTCACCCGGTTCCTGATGAACGTCAGCAACGCGATCGCCTTGCTGTATCTGCTCTTCTACCTCAAAGACGCGGTTCACGTCGCCGATCCCGAGACCGGTGTGCTGATCCTTACCGTGGTCGACGCGTGCACGATGCTGGTCACCGTCATGGTCGCGGGCGTCTGGTCCGACCGGATCGGCAAGCGGCGGGTGTTCGTGTTCGGCTCCGGGCTGGTCATGGCCGTCGCGGCGGTCCTGCTCGCGGTGTGGCCGACGTGGACCGGCGCGATCACCGCGGCGATCGTGCTCGGGATCGGGTTCGGCGCCTACACCTCGGTCGACTTCGCGCTGATCACCCAGGTGCTCCCGCGCGCCGCCGACCGGGGCCGCGACCTCGGCGTGCTCAACGTCGCCAACACGCTGCCGCAGGTGCTCGCCCCGGTGATCGCCGCACCGGTCGTGCGCCACCTCGGCGGCTACCCGATGCTGTTCGCGGTCTCCGCGCTCGTCGCGCTGGTCGGCGCGCTGCTCGTCTACCGGATCAAGTCGGTTCGCTGAAAGGGCACGAAGTGGACAACCCCGCTATGGACTTCCCCGTACTTCCCAAGGACTTCGTCTTCGGCGTCTCGGCGGCGTCCTACCAGATCGAGGGCGCGGTCCGCGCCGACGGCCGGGGAGTGTCCATTTGGGACACATTTACCGCCGAACCCGGTCGGGTAAAGAACGGCGAGACCGGTGCTGTCGCTTGCGACCACTACCACCGCTACCGCGAAGACGTCGCCATGATGAAGGACCTCGGCGTCGACTCCTACCGGTTCTCCATCGCCTGGCCCCGGATCCAGCCGACCGGCGGCGGCCCGGCCAACGAGGCTGGGCTGGACTTCTACGACCGGCTGGTCGACGAACTGCTCGCCGCCGGGATCACCCCCGCCGCGACCCTCTACCACTGGGACCTGCCGCAGGCGCTGGAGGACGCGGGCGGCTGGACGGTCCGCGACACCGCCGAACGGCTCGCCGACTACGCGGCCATCGTCGGCGCCCGGCTCGGCGACCGGGTCGGCATGTGGATGCCGCTCAACGAACCGGTCGTCGTGACCATGTTCGGCTACGCGATGGGCACCCACGCCCCCGGCAGGCAACTCGGCTTCGGCGCGCTTCCGGTCGCCCACCACCAACTTCTTGGCCACGGCCTGTCCGTGCAGGCCCTGCGCGCGGCCGGGTGCGCCAATATCGGCATCGCGTCGAACCACGCACCGACCTGGCCCGCGTCGGACTCCGCCGAGGACAAACAGGCCGCCGAGATCTTCGACGCGCTCGTCAACTGGACCTTCGCCGACCCGATCCTGCGCGGCGAGTACCCGGACCCGCTCGTCGCCGCCGCCATGCCTGGCCCGGTCGCCGAGGACCTCAAGATCATCGCTGAACCGCTGGACTGGTTCGGGATCAACTACTACCAACCCGCCATGGTCGGCGCGCCCGGCTCCGGCGAGTCGCTGCTGCCCGGGGTGGATCTGCCGTTCGACCTGCGCACGACCGAGGGCTACCCGAAGACCGACTTCGGCTGGTCGGTCGTGCCCGACGGCCTGCGCGAGATCCTCGCCGCGTTCCAGGACCGCTACGGCGAGGCGCTGCCGCCGGTCTACATCACCGAGAGCGGCTGCTCGTACCACGACACGGTCGGCCAGGACGGCGCCGTGCACGACCAGGCCCGCATCGACTACCACGACCGGCACCTGCGGGCGCTGGTCGAGTCCGGTGTGGACGTTCGCGGGTACTTCGCCTGGTCCATCCTGGACAACTTCGAGTGGGCCGAGGGCTTCACCGAGCGCTTCGGCCTGGTGCACGTCGACTACGACACGCAGAAGCGCACGCCGAAGGACTCGTTCGGCTGGTACCGCGACCTCATCCGGGCAAACCGCTAGTGGTCGCCCGCTGGAGCAGGCGCATGCCCAGCCCCGGCCGGGTGACGGTCCACGCGGCCGGGTCGAGCGGCGGGCTCCCGTAGCAGGGGATCCCGCCGCGGATCAGCCCGGTGACCCCCGATTCGTCCAGCGAGGCGGCGGCGAAGTCGTACAACGCGGTGAGCCGGGGCGTGATCACCCCGTAGTCGAGCAGGCGCGGGAGTCGGCCTTCGGCGGCGACCAGCCCCGCAAGCGAGATGCCGACCACCGGATAGCGCTGCGGGAAGACGCGGCGGAGGCTTAGGAAGAGGCCGACCGTCCCGAAGCGAGGGTCGCCGAGGTGTCGGGCCCACTGCCCCATCCGGCCCGCCGCGAGCCTGGGTTCGGCGACGAGGGCGTGCGCGTAGAAGGCCCGGACCAGCGTCACATTGATCATGAATCGTTCCAGCGGCGTCTCCTCGTGCGCGAGCGCCTCGTGGTCGAGGTACCCGGCCACGACGCTCGCGTTGTGCGCGCGATACCAGGTGGCGGGGGTTGGCCAGCGCAGGAACGCGATCCAGAGTTCGACCGGCCGGGAGGACACCGCCCGCACGCCGCCGCGCAGGGCGAGGTCAGCCTCGATCTTGTCGCGGAGCAGGCGTTCGTTGACCGCCCGCCACCATGGGCTGCCGGACACCGGGGACAGGACCCCACGCTCGAACTCCCAGCGCAGGAAACTCAGCTCACCGCGGGCGAATCGCCTGCGTTCCGGGTGCGAGCGATAGAACTCTCCGGCGAGCCGGTACCGCCCGGCCGCGCTGTCGCGCACCGTGCCCACTCGTGCCACCGCGTCGTCCAGGTGTGATGCCATCCCCACCAGAGTGGCAGGCATCGGCGGCGACGCGCATCCTTACCGCGGTGCGGGCCTCACGGAACGGGCTGCGATCGCCATCTTCGCAGCAGATCGGCCACCTCGCGCGCGTCGGTCAGCACCTCGCGCACGGCCAGCCGCACTTCCTCCAGTTGCAGGTCCCGGTCCACCAGCAGACCCCTGCGCCCCTGCGAGCCGCGCCACCGACTGGTGGCCCGCCGTTCCATGGTCGCCGCCTTGCGGACCATGGCGACCGGAAGCCGGTTCTCCTTGACCAATTCGTGGTGCACCTTGGCCAGTCCGACCACCAGTACGTCGATCGGTTTCGCGACGCCCATGCGGATCACGTCCTCCGCGGCCCGGGCCACGGCGGCCGCGTCGTCGGGCAGCGCGAAGGCGTCGGAGACCACCGGGAGGGCGTCGGCAGCGTCGCCGCCCGCGTCGAAGGCGGCCACCGCGGACTCCCAAGCGGCTATGCCCGCGCTGACAGAACTGAGGAACCGCGAAGAGACACCCTCGCCGCGCAACCGCTGGCGTTCGGTTGCGACAGTCTCCAGCAAGGACGACATGGCTAACGCGGCGGGCATCGGACCTCCGGATAGGACGTTCGGGCGAGATCACGGTACGACCCGAACGGGTCTATGCCTACCCCTTGACGGGACCAACTCAACGCGCGCAGAATTAAACACATGACTAATTCTGCGGTGCTGGTACGGGGCCTGCGCGTGGTGCGCGGCGGCCGACCGGTCCTGCGCGACATCGGGTTCGAGGTGCCGCGTGGGTCGGTCACGGGTCTGCTCGGGCCTAGCGGGTGTGGGAAAACCACACTGATGCGCGCGATTGTGGGCGTGCAGATTGTCGAGAGCGGACAGGTCGACGTGCTGGGGCTACCCGCGGGCGATCCCGCGCTGCGCCACCGCATCGGCTACTCCACCCAGAATCCGGCGATCTACGCCGATCTCACCGTCACCGAAGCGTTGCGGTACTTCGCTTCCGTGCTGAAGGCGCCGTCATCCGATGTCGGACGGGTGATCACCGAGGTGGACCTGCAGGCGCAGGCCAACCAGCTTGTCGGCAGCCTGTCCGGTGGGCAGCGCGGGCGGGCCAGTCTCGCCGTCGCGCTGCTGGGTTCGCCGGAGCTGCTCGTCCTCGACGAGCCGACGGTCGGGCTCGACCCGGTGCTGCGCGACGATCTGTGGGCGCTTTTCCACCGCATCGCCAAGGCGGGGACGACGCTGCTGGTGTCGAGCCACGTGATGGACGAGGCCGCGCGCTGCGACCGGCTGCTACTCATGCGCGAGGGCATCATCCTCGCCGACGACACCCCGGGCGGCCTGCGCGCGCGGACCGAGAAGGACGACTTGGAGCAGGCGTTCCTGCACCTGGTCCGAACGGAGGCGGCGGCATGACTGCGAGCAACCCGGTGATCACGCCATCGATCACCCTCGCCACAGCCAAGCGGATCCTGACCCAGCTGCGGCACGACCCCCGCACCATCGTGATGCTGCTGCTGGTCCCGTCGCTGCTGATGACCCTGCTGCGGTTCGTGTTCAACAACGAGCTGCTGTTCAGCCGAATCGCGCCCGCGCTGCTCGGCGTCTTCCCGTTCGTGATCATGTTCCTGATCGCGTCGGTCACCACGCTGCGAGAGCGGACCACGGCGACGCTCGAACGGCTGATGACCATGCCGATCGCCAAGCTGGACCTGATCCTCGGCTACGCCATCGCCTTCGGCACGATCGCCGTGCTTCAGGTCGGCATCGCCACCGGCGTCTCCCTGCTGTGGCTGGGACTCGACGTGGTCGGTTCGGTGTGGACACTGCTGCTGATCGCGGTGCTCGACGCGCTGCTCGGGATGGCGCTGGGCCTGCTGGTGAGCGCGTTCGCGACGAGCGAGTTCCAGGCGATCCAATTCATGCCGCTGTTCGTGCTGCCACAGTTCCTGCTGTGCGGCCTGTTGCAGCCGCGCGACCAGATGGGCTGGCTGCTCAACTGGCTGTCGGACCTGATGCCGCTGTCCTACGCGGTGGAGGCGCTCACCCAGGTCACCCGCTCGGCCGAGTTCACCGGCACGCTCGCCCGCGACCTGCTTGTCGTGACGGGATGCGTGCTGGTGGCGCTCGTGCTGGGTGCGGCGACACTGCGCCGCCGCACCCCGTAGCGGGCTACCGCACGACGAGCGCGAAGTCCGCGTCGGTCTCGGGCGACTCCACGTGCCCGTCCTGGTTGACGGCCGTGGCGATCACGTCGACGGTCCAGGTACCGGAGCCGGGGCTCTCGACGAAGACGTTCTCCACGGTGTCGACCACATTGGCCGAGCCACCCGACTTCGACCACACGCCCGCGTCCAGCCCGTAGTTGCCGTAGTAGACCGTGCCGCTCGGGGACGTCACCTTGAGCGTCAGGTCGTTGACGGTGGCCACCGACGCGGTCGGCGAACCCGCGGGGTCGGCGTAGACCAGGGTCGCCAGCAACGGCTTCGTGCCGTCAGTCGTGATCGTGTAGCGCTTGCTTTGGCCGGTGGTCAGCAGATCCGTCTCGTTGACGAGGATGGGCAGCTTCCAGCCGCCCGCCTTCGCGGAGTCGTACAGCGTGCCGACGTTCACCGAGCCCCAGCCCTGGTGCGTGCGGGTCATGTCCGCCTTGGTGCCCCTGAACGAGTACTGCGACGCGGTGTTGATCAGCAGTGCCTTGGCCGTCGCCGCGTGCGGACGGGAATCGAAGACATCCCGGTTCTTGCCGGGACCACCGTCAAGGACGCCGTCCGCCCACATCTGGAACAGCAGACCCGCGTTGCCACAGGTGATCGGCGTCGCGCCGCTCGTCCCGCCGAACGTGGCCGTGTAGGAGGTGTCACTGGCGTTCGACGTGGTGTTGATCTGGTCGTAGTAGTTCGACACGTCGGGCTTGATCCGGCCGTCGGCAGCCGGTCCGATGCTCGCCCCGCGGTTCCACTTGTCGTCCGTGCGGGAAAGCGTGCCGTAGTGGTACTGGCCGCCCACCGACAACACGTTCTTCGACCACGCCTGCGGCCGCGACTGCCGCGTGCCCGCGTTGCTCTGCGACTGGCAGATCAAGATGTCGTGGTCGAAGGCGATGTCGTCGAACGCCGCGGAGATGGTGGTGTAGCTGGTGGTGAGCGCGTCGCCCCAACTGTTCGACTGGAACACCGCGCGGTACGGACCCGCCGGGTCGACCAGTTCGCTGGTGTGGGCGTAGCGGTCGGGCCCGTTGTAGGTGGCGAAGATGCCCTGAGCGTCGGGCAGCATGCCGCGGTGTGTCGGGCTGACCCCGGAAGCGAAGATCTGTCCGGTCGTGGACGATCCGTGGCTGGTGTCGCCGGAGTTGGCGCCGTGCATGACCAGCGGGTGCGCGCGGAACTCCTGGTGGGTCGCCCGGACACCGCCGTCCATGACCTCGCCGCGCACGCCCGTGCCCTTGTAGCCGCCCGCGGCCTCGATGTGGTTGGCGCCGGAGGCTTCCCGCGCGACGTCCATGTCGGTCTCCGGCTCGGACACCGCGCCCACCGACAGCACATCAGGCAGCGCGGCGAGTTGATCCACCTGCGCCGGGGTGAGCGTCGCCAGGACGTGGCGTCTGCTCTCGGAGATCCCATCGAGCCGCCCGCCGATCCGCGACACCTGACGGGCCACCGCGCTCTGCTCGGCGACGTCCTCATCGACGACCGTTACCAGGTACTGCGCCTGGGTGCCCGCCAGTCCGCGCGGTGCGTCGACCTTGTCGGCGGCGGTGTAGTCGCCCACCCAGCGCACGAAGTCCAACTCGCGCAACCGCTCCGGGTCGGCGGTGCGCACGACGTAGGCGTAGTCGGGGATGTACGCGCCGAGGCGCACGCCGACCTGCCGCAGCGCGGACCGCTGCTCGTCGGTGACCGGGCCGTGGAACTGCACCAGGTAGCCGGAATGTCCGCGCGGCGCGGCGGAAGCAGCCGACGCCAGCGGGTCGAAAGTGCGGCCCGTGAGCCGGACGTACCTCGGCGAGTCCGATGTGGACTGTGGGACGCTCGCCGCGGGAACGGCACCCGCGGTCGTGGCGACAGCGGCGAGCACCGCACCGGCGAGTAATGCGAAACGGCGGGACTTGGGCAGCACGAATAGCCTCCTAGCGCAGGGTTTCCGACTCGGAGGGAGGTCGGACGTCCCAACACTAGTGACCACGAACGAACCCGCCAGCCTCCGATTGAGTGAGCGCTGTCGGAAACGCGCCAGCCAAACGGGGGCACCCGAGGGTGCCCCCGCTGCCGGCTGTGGATCAGCGCACAACGAGAGCGAAGTCCGCGTCGGTGGCGGGCGTCTCCACGTGCCCGTCCTGGTTGACCGCCGTGGCGACGACGTCGACCGTCCACGTGCCTGAGCCGGGGCTCTGCACGAAGACGTTCTCCACGGTGTCGACCCGGTTGGCCGAGCCGCCCGATGTCGACCACACGCCGGAGCTCAACCCGTTGTTGCCGTAGTAGACCGTGCCGGTCGGTGAGGTCACCTTCAGCGTCAGGTCGTTGACCGTGGCCACCGACGCGCTCGGCGAGCCCATCGGGTCGGCGTAGACCAGCGTCGCGAGCAGCGGCTTCGTGCCGTTGGTCGTGATCGTGTAGCGCTTGGTCTGGCCGGTGGTCAGCAAGTCGGTCTCATTGACCAGGATCGGCAGCTTCCAACCGCCCGCCTTCGCCGAGTCGTACAGCGTGCGCAGGTTGACCGAGCCCCAGCCCTGGTGCGTGCGGGTCATGTCGGAGGTCGTCCCGGTGAACGGGTACTGCGACGCGGTGTTGATCAGCAGCGCCTTGGCCGTCGCCGCGTGCGGGCGGGTGGCGAAGACGTCGCGGTTCTTGCCGGGGCCGCCGTCGAGCACGCCGTCCGCCCACATCTGGAACAGCAGGCCTGCGTTGCCACAGGTGATCGGCGTCGCGCCGCTCGTCCCGCCGAACGTGGCCGTGTAGGACGTGTCGCTGGTGCTGGACGTGGTGTTGATCTGGTCGTACCAGTTCGACACGTCCGGCTTGATCCGGCCATCGGCGGCCGGGCCGATGCTCGCCCCGCCGTTCCACTTGTCATCGGTGCGCGACAGCGTGTTGTAGTGGTACTGACCGCCGACCGACAGGACGTTCTTCGCCCATGCCTGCGGTCGCGACTGCCGCGTCCCCGCGTTGCTCTGCGACTGACAGATCAGGATGTCGTGGTCGAAGATGATGTCGTCGAACGCCGCCGAGATCGACGTGTAGCTCGTCGTGAGCGAGTCGCCCCAACTGTTGGACTGGAACACCGCGCGGTACGGGCCGGTCGGGTTGACCAGTTCCTTGGTGTGGGCGTACCGGTCGGACTTGGGGTAGGTGGCGAAGATGCCCTGGCCGTCGGGCAGCATGCCGCGCCGGGTCGGGCTCACCCCGGAGGCGAAGATCTGCCCGGTCGTGGACGTGCCGTGGCTGGTGTTGGTCGAGTTGGACCCGTGCATCACCAGCGGGTGCGCGCGGAACTCCTGGTGGGTCGCCCGCACGCCGCCGTCCATGACCTCGCCGCGCACGCCGGTGCCCTTGTAGCCGCCGACGGACTCGATGTAGTTGGCGCCGCCCGCCTCACGCGCCATGTCCATGTCGGTCTGCGGCTCGGACACCGCGCCCACCGACAGCACATCGGGCAGCGCGGCGAGCCGGGTGACCTGCGCGGGCGTCAGCGTGGCCAGCACGTGCCGCTTGCTCTCGGAGATCCCGTCGAGCCGTCCGCCGATCCGCGACACCTGACGGGCGACGGCGCTCTGCTCACGGACGTCCTCGTCCACGACGGTCACCAGGTACTGGGCCTCGCCCGCGGCGAGCGCGAGCGAGGCGTCCACCTTGTCCGCGGCGGCGTAGTCGCCGACCCAGCGGACGAAGTCGAGCGCGCGCAGCCGCGCGGCATCGGCCGTCCGCACAACGTAGGCGTGGTCGGGGATGTACGCGCCGAGCCGCACGCCGATCCGGCGTAGGGCGGCGCGCTGGTCGTCGGTGACAGGTCCACGGAACTGCACGAGATACCCCGACTGGCCGGTCGGCGCGGCGAGTGCGCCGGACGCCAGTGGGTCGAAAGTGCGGCCTGCCAACCGGATGAACGCAGGCGAGTCCGATGTGGACTGTGTGGCGGTCGCCGGGACGGCGGCGGCCGTGGTGGCCACGGCCGCCAGGACCGCCCCGGCGAGTAACGCGAAGCGACGCGATTTGGGCAGCATTGACAAAGCCTCCTAGCGCAGGGGGTTCCGACCCGGAGGGAAGTCGGACAATTCCTCACGCTAGTGATCGCGTACCCCGGGGCCAGCCTCCGAGCGAGTGAGGCGAAACCGGGAATTCACCAGAGGTCGGGGGCACCGAGGCGCCCCCGACCCTAGTGTCCCGAGTCGGAGGTTCGACACCACCTCCGACTCGGGACACTAGGCGACCGGGCTGGAGACCGGCTTGACCTTCTGCGTGCCCACCGCGGTGGCCAGTGACTTGGCGTGCCGGGCCCCGGAGTTCGCGTTGAGGCGGTCGTCCAGGAAGTACCAGTCGGTCTGCACGCGCTGCGGGTTGACGTCGACCACCGAGTAGCCGTGCGAGTCGAGCTCGATGTACTTGGTGTGCCAGTTCTTCGCGTACATCGCGACCTCGGCGACGATCGAGCCGGTGCGCGCCGGGATGTCGAGCAGGTCGTCGATGTTGTCGCTGGTCACCGACGGCGTGACGAACTCGGTGGCCACGCTGTTCCCGTTCCACCAGTAGCTCGACCGGTCGAGCGGGATGTCGGAGCCCCACGAGGTGTGGATGTCACCGGTCAGGAACACGGTGTTCTTGACCTTGTTGTCCTTGAGGTGGCCCAGGAGTTCCTGCCGGTCGGCGGTGTAGCCGTCCCACGCGTCGGAGTTCGCCGCGACGCCGCCCAGCGGCAGGCCGAGCAGCTCGCCGATGGCCTCGGCGAACAGCGACGTGACGCCGTCGAGAGCGATCGGCGTGATCATCACCGAGTTGCCGACGAGCTTCCAGGTGGCGTCGGTGCCGGACAGGCCGGACTTGAGCCACGCCATCTGCGCGTCGCCGGTGAGGGTGAGGTTCGGGTCGTTCGGGTCGCCCGAGGACGGCTTGGTCTGCTTGGAGCGGTAGCTGCGCAGGTCGAGCAGGGACAGCTCGGCCAGCTTGCCCCAGCGGAAGCGGCGGTAGATCTCGCCGCCCGCGCCCTGCCGCACCGGCATCCACTCGAAGTAGGCCTGCCGCGCGGCGGCCTTGCGCACGCCCCAGTCGCCCTCGGTGGCGGGCTGGTGGTTCCCCGCGCCGCCGGACCAGGTGTCGTTGGCGTACTCGTGGTCGTCCCAGGTGATGAACCACGGCTGCTTGGCGTGCAGCGACTGCAGGTCGGGGTCGGTCTTGTACTGCGCGTGGCGCTTGCGATAGTCGGCGAGCGACACCATCTCGGTCTTGGGCTCGTGCGGGCGGATGGTCACGCCGCGCGCGCCGAAGCCGCCGACCTCGTACTCGTACAGGTAGTCGCCGACGTGCAGGACGCCGTCGAGGTCCGTGCGGGCCGCGAGGTGGCGATAGGCGGCGAAGTAGCCCGCCTGCCAGTTGGAGCACGACACCAGGCCCAGGCGCAGCTTGCTCACGTCGGCGTTCGTCGCGGGCGCGGTGCGGGTGCGGCCGGTCGCGGAGGCGATGCCATCGAGGGTGAAGCGGTAGTAGTAGGTCGTCGCCGTGGCGAGCCCACCCGCTTCGACCTTGACGGTGTGGTCCCGCGCGGGGCCGGTGGTCACGGCACCGGACTGCACGACGCTGGCGAACGCGGAGTCAGTGGCGACCTCCCAGCGCACCTCGACGTCAGGGCCCGCGCCGGAACCCGGGATCGACTCGGGCGTCGGCGTCACGCGGGTCCACAGCAGGACACCGTCGGGCAGGGGGTCGCCGGAGGCGACGCCGTGCGCGAACTGCGGCACGGACGCCGCGCTGGCGGAGGAGGCCAGCGCGGCCGGGATGAGCAGGGCGCCACCCGCGACGGCGGAGGTGCGGAGGAAGGCGCGGCGGTCAAGTCCGGGGTTAATCACGAGTAACAGTGGTACACCTTGAAGGTAAGTGTCACACCCACTGTCTGAGTGAATTTAGTGAACTTTCTTCAAATTCGCTCAGACGCCGTATTGCGGCCCTGATGCGGGAGGTGCCCTAGGCTCGCGGCCATGCCGACCGACGCCCTGACTCGCCTTGGCGAGGGCAAGTACCTGCTGCTGACCACGTTCCGCAAGGACGGCACGCCCGTCGGGAGCCCGGTGTGGGTCGCCCGCGACGGCGATGTCCTGCTGGCCTGGACGGTGACCGAGTCGTGGAAGGTCAAGCGGCTGCGCCGCAACACCGACGTGACCCTTGCCGAGTGCGACATCAAGGGCACGCCGTCGGGTGAGACCGTCGACGGGACGGCGCGTCTCCTCGACGCTGAGGGCACCGCGCGCGCCCGCAAGCTGATCCAGCGCAAGTACGGGCTCATCGGATGGATCACCGTCTACGGCAGCAAACTGCGCCGCGGCACGACGGGAACCATCGGCATCGAGATCACGGTCGGCGAACGGCCGCCAGCGCCTCCGGCAGAGTGAAGTTGCCGTTGTAGAGGGCCTTGCCGATGATCGCGCCCTCGACGCCGTCGATCGCGGCCAGCGCGACCAGGTCGTCCACACTGGACACTCCACCGGAGGCGATCACCGGGGCGTCGGTGCGGGCGCAGACCTCGCGCAGCAGGCCCGCGTTCGGCCCCTCCAGGGTGCCGTCCTTGCTGACGTCGGTGACCACGTAGCGGGCGCAGCCGTCGGCGTTGAGCCGGTCCAGCGCTTCCCACAGCTCGCCGCCGTCGGTAGTCCAGCCGCGCGAGGACACCCGGTAGACGCCGTCCTTGATCCGCACGTCGAGCCCGACGGCGATCTTGTCGCCGTGCTCGGCGATGACCTTCGCGCACCACTCCGGGTTCTCCAGCGCGGCGGTGCCCAGCCCGATCCGGGCCGCGCCGGTGGCCAGCGCGTTGTCCAGCGACTCGTCGTCGCGGATGCCACCGGAGAGCTCGACCTGCACGTCCAGGGTGCCGACGATCTCGGCGAGCAGGTCGCGGTTGCTTCCCCGGCCGAACGCCGCGTCGAGGTCGACCAGATGCACCCAGTCGGCGCCGCCGTTCTGCCAGTCCAGCGCGGCCTGCAGCGGGGAGCCGTAGCCGGTCTCGGACCCGGCCTCACCCTGGACGAGACGGACGGCCTGGCCATGGACAACGTCGATGGCGGGAAGCAAGTAGAAGCTCACCGGAGCACCCTATCTACGCGGGCGGCGCTGACCTGCGGTGGATGAGGTAACCCACACCGAGCCCGGCCACGAGCAGTAGCACCCACGCCCACCAGGGCAGACTCCCCAGGACGCCGACGAGCGCGCCCGCGATCGCGGCGCCGACGACACCACCGAGCGTGGTCGCCGTCGAGGGCCTGCGACGCCGGGTGGTCGTCGTGCGCCGCTTGCGTGGCTTCTTCTTCGGGGCCGTCATCCGGTGACGTCCTTGAGCCAGTTCTCCAGCAGCTGCGCGCCCGCGTCGCCGGACTTCTCCGGGTGGAACTGGGTGGCCGACAGCGGACCGTTCTCGGCCGCGGCGACGAACTCGCCGCCGTGGTCGGCCCAGGTGACCAGCGGCACCGGCATCGGCGGCTCCGGGTGCAGCTCCCACGTCCGCGCGGCGTAGGAGTGGACGAAGTAGAACCGGGTGTCCTGGCCGAGGCCGGCGAAGAGCACGGACTTCTCCGGCGCGCGGACGGTGTTCCAGCCCATGTGCGGGACGATGGGCGCGTCGAGCCGGTCGACCGTGCCTGGCCACTGGTTGCAGCCCTCGGTCTCGACGCCGTGCTCGATACCGCGTTCGAAGAGGATCTGCATGCCGACGCAGATGCCCAGCACGGGTCGACCACCGGCCAGCCTGCGGCCGATGATCCGCTCGCCACGCACCGCGCGCAGGCCCTCCATACACGCGGCATAGGCACCGACGCCGGGCACGACCAGCGCGTCACAGTCGACGGCGGCGTGGAAGTCGCCGGTCACCTCGACATCGGCGCCGACGCGGCGCAGCGCGCGCTCGGCGGAACGCAGGTTGCCGGATCCGTAATCCAGTACGACGACTCTTGGCACGGGCCCAGCGTAGTCGGCCATCGCCCGTTATCTAACCGTGACCTCGATCGGGTGTGGGGCGCCTTGCCAGCGGGTATTCCCCCCACTACGTCGGGGGCCGCGCCTAGGAGGAGTTGTCATGCTGCGCTGGATCCTGGCGACCATCTTGGTCATAGCGTCGTTGGTCAACGCCTATCTCGCCGTCTCCGAGTCCGTGGTGTGGCCAGTCGTGCCCGCCGCGCTGTGGGTGCTTCTGGCCGCCGCGCTCGTCACAACAGACACCAAGCCCGAGGTCCCCGCGCCTCGCCTGGAGTCCGAACCCACCCGGCGGCCAGTGCACGCCTAGCCCAGGAAGTCCCGCAGCGTCCGCGCGATCCCCGCGGCGTCTAGGCCGTGCACCTCGTCATGCTGCGCCGCGGTGCCATAGGCCCGCACCTCCACGTCCCGCCGCACGCCTGCCGACCGCTGCCGGTGCGGCGTGTCCGCCAGCGCGCCGGCCACCGCGTGCGCCGACGTCCCCGCCAGGTACGGCTCCACGACCAGCACGTTCGGCGCCGCCGACTGGACGGCCGCGCGCAGGCCCGCGTGGTCGAACGGGCGGACGGTCGGGGTGTAGAGCACCGAGACGTCGACGCCCTCGGTCGCGGCGAGCACCGCGTCCAGCGTCGGTCCGACCGCGAGGACCACGCCGAGACTGCCGTGGCGCACCGGGACGAACTCACCTGTCACCGGTTGGGCGGTGGAGTTGGATCGCATGGACAAGCGCACGTAGACCAGTCCGTCACCCGCGAGCGCGCCGGTGAGCAGCGGCGCGACCTCGTCCGGGTGGCCGGGCACGTGGACGGTCCACCCGGGCAGGCTGTCGATCAGGGCGACGTCTGCGGGTGCCTGGTGGGTGCGGCCCATCGCCGGGTTGTCGTAGGACGCGCCCACGCTGACCAGGACGGCGCCGACGCCTTGGTGGCCGAGGTCGAGCTTGACCTGCTCGTAGGGCCGCTCGACGAGAAAGGGCGCGTAGGTGTGCACGACGGGCCGGAATCCGGTCAGCGCGAGCCCGCCCGCCACCCCGACCATCGCCTGCTCCCGGATCCCGACATTGACCACGCGGTCGGGGTGGGCCTCCAGGGGCCCGGCGAACAGGTCGACGGAGATGGCGGCGAGGACGAGCGCGACCCGCGGATCCTGGTCCAGCGCCTCGGTCATGCTCACCGCGAACGCTTCGCGCATGGTGCGGGTGTCGAGTGTCGTCATGGTTCAGCTCTTCCTGATGTCGGCGACCACGACGAGCGGCCCGCCTGGGTGGTCCTCGGTCAGCGCGGCGTGCAGCGCGACATGGTCGCGGCCGTCGACGGTGATCCCCGCCCAGCCCTCCACGGTGAACCGCGACGCGATGCCACCGGGCCAGCCGTGGTTGGAGCTGTGGTTGTCCACGACGATCGCCGTCAGGTTCCCCAGCCCCAGCCGAGCCGCGACGGCGATGGCCTCGTGGTTGCTGCCCTCGTCCAGCTCACCGTCGCCGACCAGCACGAACACCCGCGCAGGCGATTGGCGCGCGCGCAGCCCGAGCGCCTGGCCGACCGCGATCGGCAGCCCGTGCCCCAGCGACCCGGACCCGATCTCGGCGCCCGGGACCAGGGTGCGGTCGGGGTGGTGGCCGAGGATCGAGTCGAACCGGGTCCAGGTGTCCAGTGTGGAGGGATCGAGGAACCCCTTCGCGGCGAGGACGGCGTAGAACGCCATCGGCCCGTGCCCCTTGGACAGCAGGAACCGGTCCCGGTCCGGGTCGTCGGGCCCGTCGATCCGCAGGACGCGGTCGTAGAGCACCCAGAGGACATCGAGCGTGGAGGCGGCGGCCCACTCGTGCTTCTCGTCCCCGGTCATCCGGGCGAAGAGCGGGGCCAGTGCGTGTGTCATGCGTCCACCGTGCAACTTGGAGTGCGCTGGAGGTCAAGAAGTGGGTGGCGACGATGTCGGCCGATGTGCTCCACTTCGCACTGTTATGGAAGAACAACAGCTGATCCGCCTGTCGAAGCGGATGTCCAAAGCCCTGCGCCACGATCCCGCCCGAGTCGGCCTCACCCTCGACCCGGCGGGCTGGGTCCCGGTCGCCGACCTGCTCACCGCGCTGGGAATGACCCGCGCGGCCCTCGACGAGGTCGTCGAGAACAACAACAAGAACCGCTTCGCCTTCGACGCGTCCGGCACCCGCATTCGGGCGAGCCAGGGTCATAGCGTCGAGGTCGACCTGGGTCTGAACCCGGTCCCGCCGCCCGCGGTGCTCTACCACGGCACCGTCGCCGCGGCGCTGGAGTCGATCAAGGCGGACGGCCTGCGGCCGATGAACCGCCACCATGTCCACCTGTCCGCGACGCAGGACACGGCGGTCGCGGTTGGGGCTCGTCGGGGTAAACCGATCGTGCTGGAAGTCGACGCGGCCGCGATGGCGGCGGCGGGTCACGAGTTCTATGTGAGCGCGAACGGGGTCTGGCTCACCGACCACGTCCCAGCGGGCTTCCTGACTTCGACCTACCTGGAGAGTCGAAGGTAGGCTTGGTCGGGTGTCCAAACTGGCTGAGACACTGACCATCGGCGAAGTCGCCGATCGCAGTGGGGTTCCGCATACGGCGTTGCGCTTCTACGAGGAGCGCGGCTTGATCCACTCCGAGCGGACGGCCGGTAACCAGCGCAGATACCCCAGAGCCGTGCTCCGCAGGCTCGCCTTCATCCGCACCGCCCAGCGGGTCGGCCTCACCCTGGAAGAGATACACGACGCGCTCGACCTGTTACCGGAGCGGCGGACGCCGACGAAGGTCGACTGGGCTCGGCTGTCGAAGACCTGGCGGTCGGAGATCGACGCCAGGATCGACTCGCTGGAGCGACTGCGGGACAACCTGACGTCGTGCATCGGGTGCGGGTGCCTGTCGCTGAAGACGTGCGGCCTGGTCAACAGCGAGGACAAGATGTCCACCCTCGGCCCGGGCGCACCCCGTCTGAAAGCCGCGAGCGAGGGCGGCACCCTCTAGGGGGTGCCGTCGAGGGCGGCGACCAGGTCGTCGAGGATGCCCACGAACTCCGCGGCCTCGATCTCAACCGCGAAGACCGCCTCGACATGCTCGGGATGGGCGAGCAGGTGCGCCTCACGCCAGAACTCGAACGTGAGCGTCAGCCGGTCGCCGTCCCGGAAGAAGTAGGTGGTCACGTTGTCGGTGGTGGGCCCCCAGCGGTGGAAGATCCAAAACCGCTCGCGGAGGACCTCGACTTCGTAGTCGTTGTCGGTCGCGGCGTCGAACCGGCGATGGGCCGCCGCCGGGGACAGACCGGCGAACGGCACGGGTGCGCCATCACCTGCCCGAAGCTCCGCGGCGGTGCATTTCACCGCGTAGCTGAACTGAGGGACATAGGCCGAGTTGTCGTCACAGGTCAGCCATTGATCGGCCGCCCACATGTCCACTCGGCGCAGCCCACCCACGAGTTCGCCGACCTCGACGGCGAATCTGCTCTTGTCACCCAGCAGCATCGCTAGTGGTTACGACCGGAGGTTCGTCGGGGTATCGGCGGATCCAGGTTTCCGCTGGGCGTGCGGCCGGAAGGTCCTCGTACTGGTTGTACGTGGGCCTTTCGGCCGTGCGGCCAGCGGGAAGCTGGGCCGTCGAGACCCCCGGCGAACCTCCGGTCGTGACCACTAGTTGTTCGAGACGTACCAGGCCACCGCGCCGCCACCGGCCATCAACGCCAGCACGATGAGCACCATGGCGAAGCCCTTGGCGGTCTTCCATGTCGTGTAGACACCACCGACGAGCATGCCCGTCAACGCGATCAACCCGACGACGACGAGATCCTTCACGACCTACTCCTCCAGAGCCTGTGAACTCGGACAGACGCTACTCAGAGGACGCCCTTGGTCGAGGGGATTCCGCCAACTCTGGGGTCGGACTCGGTCGCGGCCCTTAGCGCCCTCGCGAAGGCCTTGTATTCGGCCTCGGTGATGTGGTGCGGGTCACGTCCGTGGATGACCCGCAGGTGCAGGGCGATCTGGGCGTGGAAGGCGATCGACTCGAAGACGTGTCGGTTCAGCACGGTCGGGTAGTTGCCGCCGACGGTGAAGCCGATCATGACGTCCGGTTCGCCCGTGTGCACGCAGTAGGGGCGGCCCGACACATCCACCGCGGCGTGCGCCAGGGTCTCGTCCATCGGGATCCAGGCGTCGCCGAAGCGGCGGATGCCGGACTTGTCGCCGAGGGCTTGGCGGAGGGCCTGGCCCAGGACGATGGCGACGTCCTCGACGGTGTGGTGGGCGTCGATCTCGATGTCGCCGGTGGCGTGCACGGTCAGGTCGAACGACGCGTGCGAGCCGAACGCGGTGAGCATGTGGTCGTAGAACGGGACGCCGGTCGACACGTCGACCTTGCCCGAGCCGTCGAGGTCGATCTCGACGGTGACCTTCGACTCCTTGGTGATCCGCTCGACGCGGCCGACACGGGACACTAGACGATCTCCTTACTGGCGGCCAGGAACGCGTCGTTCTCCGCAGGTGTGCCCACGGTGACGCGCAAGTACTCGGGGATGCCGACGTCGCGGATCAGCACGCCCTTGTCCAAATAGGACTGCCAGGCGGCCGCGGCGTCCGCGAACTGTCCGAAGAGGACGAAGTTGGCGTCGCTCGGCACCACGGTGGCGCCGAATCCGGACAGGGCCTCGATGACACGGTCGCGCTCGGCGGCGAGCTTGTGGACCGACGCGAGGGTCTGGTCGGCGTGGCGCAGAGCCGCGCGGGCGGCGGCCTGGGTGAGCGCCGACAGGTGGTAGGGCAGGCGCACGAGCAGCAGCGCGTCCACGACGGCGGGGGCGGCGGCCAGGTAGCCCAGCCTGCCACCGGCGAACGCGAACGCCTTGCTCATCGTGCGGCTGACGATCACCTGGGTCGGGAAGTCCTCGATCAGGTGCACCGCGCTCTCCTGCGGGGAGAACTCGGCGTAGGCCTCGTCCACGACCACGATCCCGCTGGTCGCCGCGACCAGGGCGCGCAGGTCCGACAGCGGGATCGACTGGCCGGTCGGGTTGTTCGGGCTGGTCACGAACACCACGTCCGGCGACCGCTCGGCCAGCACCGCGACCGCGGCATCGACGTCCAGGGAGAAGTCCGCGCGACGCGGGGTCGGCACCCAGTCGGTACGCGTGCCGGCGGCGATGATCGGGTGCATCGAGTACGACGGCTCGAAGCCGAGCGCGCTGCGGCCGGGGCCGCCGAAGGCCTGCAGGATCTGCTGGAGGATCTCGTTGGACCCGTTGGCGGCCCACAGGTTGTCCACCGTCAGCCCGACCCCGGTCGACTCGCTCAGGTAGGCCGCGACGCCGTCGCGCTG
>DATLIA010000198.1:0-8466 GCA_035540215.1 Actinokineospora sp.
ACGGCGGGGTGATCGCGACCAACCGGCCGGTGAGCCGCGAGGCCGCCGAACAGATCGCCGAGGTGTTCACCGAGGTCGTCCTGGCGCCGGACTTCGACGCCGAGGCGTTGGAGATCCTGCAGCGCAAGAAGAACGTGCGACTGCTGAAGCTGCCCGCGATCACGTCGCCGGATCCCATCGAGTTCCGGCCGATCTCCGGCGGCATGCTGGTGCAGACCGTCGACACGATCGCCGCCGAGGGCGACGACCCGGCGAACTGGACCCTGGCGACCGGCGCGGCCGCCGATGAGCGGACGCTGACCGACCTCGAGTTCGCGTGGCGTTCGCTGCGCGCGGTGAAGTCGAACGCGATCCTGCTGGCGAACGACGGCGCGACCGTCGGCGTCGGCATGGGCCAGGTCAACCGCGTCGACGCTGCCCGGCTCGCGGTGGCGCGCGCGGGCGAGCGTGCGGCGGGCTCCGTCGCCGCGTCGGACGCGTTCTTCCCGTTCCCGGACGGCCTGGAAGTGCTGCTGGAAGCGGGTGTTCGGGCCGTGGTCCAGCCCGGCGGCTCGGTCCGCGACGCCGAGGTCATCGCCGCGGCCGAGGCCGCCGGAGTGGCGGTCTACCTGACCGGGACGCGGCATTTCGCCCACTAGTTGACACGGCTGTCGGGGCGGGTATGCTCGGTCTTGTCGAACAGATGTTCGAACGGGATCGGGTGGAGTCGAGGCCACTCGCCCCGACCGCCGTCTCCCCACGGCGACCCGCGTATTGAGCGGTACGCGGTGATCGTGGGGAGGTGTACGCGGTGCGGTCGCTGGCTGCTTTCGGCGCGGGGAAGAACCCGGGAGCAGCCGGCGTCCGGCCGTCGGATGAGCCAGTTTCGCCTTCGCTGGCGGGGTCCCCGGATTCTGGTTCGGCGCAGGTCCCCGCTCTTGATCCTTCAGCCCCTGACCCGTTGGCTCGGCTGGCCGCGCTGGAGCGCGCGTTGCCGGTTCGGCGGGGCAGTGCGCTTGCGAGTCGAACGGCGGGTTGGCCGTCTGGCTCGTCGTCGCGGGCTTTTCTGGCGCCCGCGGCCGGTGGTGTTCTCCCAGCCCTGGCGCCTGATCCCTCCGCCTACGCCGACGTCCAGCCGCGCGTCTTCCCGGTCCGGGCCGATCTCGCCCAGCTCTTTCCCTGGGGTGGTCTGCGCCCCGGTGGCACTGTCGCCGTCCAGGACTCTGTCGCGCTGCTGTTGGCGCTCATCGCCGAGGCGACCGCGCATGGTTCTTGGGCGGCGCTGGTCGGACTCCCGGACGCGGGCGTCCTGGCCGCGGCCGAACTCGGGGTGGCCGTCGACCGGCTCGCGCTGGTGCCCCAGCCGGGCGCCGACATCGTCGGTGTCACCGCCGCGCTGCTCGACGGGTTCGAGATCGTCGCCGTGGCCGCGCCGCGGATCAGTGGTGCTCATGCCCGCCGTCTCTCCGCGCGGGCCCGCCATCGCGACGCCGCTCTCGTCGCCTTCGGTCAGTGGCCGGGGGCCGACCTCGAACTGCGGTGCTCGGGCCGCCGTTGGACCGGCTTGGGCGACGGGCACGGCTGCCTCCGCGCCCAGGTCGTCGACGTCCACGCGCAGGGACGTGGGTCGGCGGCCCGCCCCTTTCGCGTTCCCGTCACGCTGCAGGGTGACAGTTCGGCCGCCCCGACTTTCCTCTCCGCCGCGCGTGAGTCACTCGGTCGGGTGGGGTTGTCCACAGCCTGATTGACACCCCATTCTGTCGAACGTATGTTCGAACACATGACCCGCCTCCTCGTCGTCTGGTGCCCTGACTGGCCCGTCGTCGCCGCGAGCACGGTCGCCGGGCTGCCACTGGACACCCCGGCCGCCGTGGTCGCGGCGAACCGGGTCGTCTGCCTCAACGCGGGCGCCCGCGCCGAGGGCGTGCGCCGGGGCATGCGGCGGCGCGAATCCCTGGGCCGCTGCCCCGACCTCGTCGTCTTCCCCGACGACGTCGACCGCGACGCGGCCAGGTTCGAGCCGGTGGCCGCCGCCGTCGAGGAGCTCGCGGTCGGCGTGGAGGTGGTGCGGCCGGGGGTGGTCGCCGTCCCCGCCCGCGGCCCGGTGGGCTACTTCGGCTCCGAGGAGGCCGCCGCCGAGCGCGTCATCGACCAGGTCGCCGCGCGCACCGGCGCCGAATGCCAGGTCGGCGTCGCCGACGGGCTGTTCGCCGCCACCCTGGCCGCCCACCGCGGCACGCTGGTCCCGCCCGGTGGCAGCCCCGACTTCCTCGCCCCGCTGGCGATCGCCGAACTGGCGGGCAGGGTCGACCTGGTCGACCTGCTCCGCAGACTCGGCATCCGCACCCTCGGCGCCTTCGCCGCTCTCGCCGCCGGTGACGTCACCTCCCGCTTCGGCGCCGACGCGGGTCTGGCCCACCGCCTCGCCCGCGGCCTGGAGGAACGCCCCCCGGCGCGCAGGCGGCCACCGGTCGACCTGTCGGTCACCCACCACCCGGACCCGCCGGTCGACCGGGTCGACGCCGCCGCGTTCGTCGCCCGCGAACTCGCCGAGCGCCTGCACGCGGGCCTCGCCGCGCACGGCCTGGCCTGCACCCGGCTGCGCATCCACGCGAGCACCGCCAACGGTGAGACCCACGACCGCGGCTGGCGCTGCGCCGACCCGCTCACACCGGCGGGCATCGCCGACCGGGTCCGCTGGCAGCTCGACGGCTGGCTGCGTGGCCCCGCGCGGCCATCGGCGGGGGTCACGCTCCTGCGGCTGGACCCCGAGGAGCTCGTCGACGGCCGTGCCCTGCAGATGGGCCTATGGCAAGGCGGACATGACGAACGCGCCGAACGCGCGTCCCGCGCCATGGTCCACGTCCAAGGCCTCCTGGGGCCGGACGCGGTACTGACCCCAGTTCTCAGCGGTGGCCGCGGTCCCGTCGACCAGGTCCACCTGGTGCCGTGGGGCGACGAACGCGCCCCGCCCACGCCACCGGGGCAGCCCTGGCCGGGCAGGCTGCCCGCGCCGTCGCCCGCCGTCGTTCCGACCACCGCGCTGCCCGCTCTGGTTCTGGATGAGAACGGCGAGGAAGTCGGTGTCACGGGCCGGTTCTGCCTGACAGGTGCCCCGGTGAGCGTCACGCTCGATGGCCGGGCCCGTGCGGTCGCCGGCTGGTCGGGTCCCTGGGCCGCTGACGAACGCTGGTGGGACCCGGACACCGCGCGCCGCCGGGCCCGCCTGCAGGTGCTGCTGGCTGAGAAGTCCAAAGAAGACAGTGAAGACGCGCTTCTGTTAGTCCGGGAGAACAAGAAGTGGACCGTGGAAGGGATCTACCAATGATGGGCTATGACGACGAGGTTCCGACCGCCATCGACTGGCTGGACTTACTCGACCTGATCCCGGAGCCGCGCCGGTCCCCGGAAGCGGGACCGCTACTGCCTTGAGGTGCCGTGGCGGACGCTTGTTCGCCTTGATCAAGGCGGGTGCGGCGGACGCGTGTCCGGGTTGATCGGGATGGGGTGCGGTGGGCGCGGGTTCGCGTTGGTCGGGACGGGAAAGCTGAGTGGCGGGCGCCTGTCCGCCTGATTCGGGACGGAGTCGAAGGGGATGGGGTGGAGCAACCCGCCGGTCCGCTGGTCTGAGGTCGAGCGCATCCTCTCCGGGCGCCCCCAGATCGGCGACGGTGGCGACAGCCCGGCCTGGACCCGCCGCCGCGACCGGTACGTCCCCCCGATGGGGGTCGGTCCGCCGGGCGTCACCGACCAGGCCGATGGCGATTCCCGGGTGCCCTACGCCGAACTGCACTGCCACTCCAACTTCAGCTTCCTCGACGGCGCCAGTCATCCCGAGGAACTGGTCGAGGCCGCCTCCCTGCTCGGCCTCGACGCCATCGCCCTGACCGACCATGACGGCATGTACGGCGTGGTCCGCTTCGCTGAGGCGGCAAGGGAACTGGGCATGCGCACGGTGTTCGGCACGGAGCTGAGCCTTGGCCTCTCCGCCCCGCAGAACGGTGTCCCCGATCCGGAGGGGGAACACCTCCTGCTCCTGGCAGACAAACAGGCCGGCTACCACAGCCTCTGCCGGATCCTCACCTCCGCGCACCTGCGCGGCGACGAGAAAGGCAAGCCCGTCTATGACCTGGTCGAGGTCGTGGAGGAGACCCGCGACGACTGTGTCGTGCTCACCGGCGGCCGCAAAGGCGGTGTGCGGCAAGCGCTTGTGGCCGGTGGGCCGGTTGCCGCGTTCGACCACCTGAGTCTGCTCGTGTCGGCTTTCGGGCCGGACCGGGTGTTCGTCGAACTGATCGACCAAGGCCTGCCGGAGGACACCGACCGCAACGACCTGCTCGCCAAGATGGCCGAGGAGCTGGGGCTGCCCACGGTCGCCACGAACGCCGTGCACTACGCGCATCCGTCGCGTGGGCCGCTGGCGGCGGCGATGGCGGCGGTGCGGGCCCGGTGCAGCCTGGACGACCTCGCGGGCTGGCTGCCGCCGTCGCCGACCGCGCACCTGCGCACCGGCGCGGAGATGGCCGACCGGTTCGCCCGGTTCCCCGGCGCGGTGCAGCGTGCCGCGCTGCTTGGGGTGCAGCTGTCCTTCGACCTGCGGCTGGTCGCACCCAAGCTGCCGCCGTTCGACGTTCCGCCAGGCCACACCGAGGTCACCTACCTGCGGGAACTGACGTATCGAGGCGCCGCGCAGCGCTATGGCTCCGCTGCCGAGCGGCCGCGGGCCTACGCGCAGATCGACCACGAGCTGAAGGTCATCGAGGAACTCGGCTTCCCCGGGTACTTCCTGGTGGTCTGGGACATCGTGAACTTCTGCGTGCGCAACGACATCCTCTGCCAGGGCCGCGGTTCGGCGGCCAACTCGGCGGTCTGCTTCGCGCTGGGGATCACCAGGGTCGACGCCGTGCGGTGGGAGCTGCTGTTCGAGCGGTTCCTGGCCCCGGCCCGCGACGGGCCACCCGACATCGACCTCGACATCGAGTCCGACCGGCGCGAGGAGGCCATCCAGTTCGTCTACGCCAAGTACGACCGCCGCCACGCCGCGCAGGTCGCCAACGTGGTCACCTATCGGGCCAAGTCGACGGTGCGGGACATGGCCAAGGCGCTGGGCTACTCACCTGGCCAGCAGGACGCCTGGAGCAAGCAGATCGACCGCTGGGGACCACTTCAGTCCACAGTGGACGACAATCATCTCGACGTGCCCGTCGCCGTGCTGGAACTGGCCGGGCAGCTGGAGAATTTCCCGCGCCACCTCGGCATCCACTCCGGCGGCATGGTCATCTGCGACCGCCCGGTCAGCGAGGTGTGCCCGGTGGAACCCGCCCGGATGCCCAACCGCACGGTCCTGCAGTGGGACAAGGACGACTGCGCGGCCGTCGGCCTGGTCAAGTTCGACCTGCTCGGCCTCGGCATGCTCTCCGCGCTGCACTACGTGATCGATCTCGTCAAGGAACACCACGACGTCGCCGTCGACATGGGCGAACTCGACCTCGACGACCAGCGCGTCTACGACATGCTCTGCCGCGCCGACTCGGTCGGAGTGTTCCAAGTGGAGAGTCGGGCGCAGATGGCGACGCTGCCCCGACTCAAGCCGCGGGAGTTCTACGACCTGGTCGTCGAGGTCGCGCTGATCCGCCCCGGCCCGATCCAGGGCGGCTCGGTCCACCCCTACATCCGGCGCAAGAACGAGTTGGAGGAACCCACCGTCGACCACCCGCTGCTGGAGAACGCGCTCAGGAAGACGCTCGGCGTGCCGCTGTTCCAGGAGCAGCTGATGCAGATCGCCGTCGACGTCGCCGACTTCAGCCCGGCCGAGGCCGACGAACTGCGCCGGGCCATGGGCGCCAAGCGGTCCACCCGGCGGATGGAACGCCTGCGCGAGCGGTTCTACGCGGGCGCGATGGCCAACGGCCTCGACGAGCCGCTGGCCGCGCGCGTCTACGAGAAGCTGATGGCCTTCGCCAACTTCGGGTTCCCGGAGAGCCACGCACTGAGCTTCGGCTACCTGGTCTTCGCCAGCGCCTGGTTCAAGCTCTACTACCCGGCCGCGTTCTGCGCCGCCCTGCTGCGCGCGCAGCCGATGGGCTTCTACTCGCCCCAGTCCCTGGTCGCCGACGCGCGCAGACACGGCGTCACCGTGCGCGGCCCCGACATCAACGCCAGCCTCGCCCACGCCACGCTCGAACCGGTCGAGCCGGGGTCGACCGAGCAGGCGGTTCGGCTGGGGCTGGGCGCGGTCCGGCTGATCGGCGCCGACCTCGCCGACCGGATCGTTGAAGACCGCGTCACCACCCCGTACCGGGACATGGTCGACCTGGCCGGACGCGTGCAGCTCACCCGCCCGCAGATGGAGGCGCTGGCCACCGCGGGCGCCTTCGGCTGCTTCGGCGTCGCGCGCCGCGAGGCACTGTGGGCGGCGGGCGCCGCGGCGGCCGAGCGTCCCGATCGGCTGCCGGGCACCGCCGTCGGCGTCACCGCGCCAGAGCTGCCGGGGATGGACGAGGTCGAGGTCGCGGTCGCCGACGTGTGGGCGACCGGACTGTCCCCGGACAGCTTCCCGACCCAGTTCCTGCGTGCGCGCCTGATCCGGCTCGGCGCGCTGACCGCGGCCGAACTGTCCAAAGTGGATACGGGGTCGCGGGTGCTGCTCGGTGGCGCGGTCACCCACCGGCAGCGTCCGCAGACCGCGGGCGGGGTCACCTTCCTCAACATCGAGGACGAGACCGGCATGGTCAACGTCGTGTGCTCGCCCGGCCTGTGGGCCCGCTACCGGCGCGTCGCGCGCAACAGCTCGGCGCTGCTGGTCCGGGGTGTGGTGGAGAGTGTCGAGGGGGTGGTGAGCCTCTACGCCGACCGGTTGCAGCAGTTGGACCTGCGCATCCCGGCGACGTCGCGTGACTTCCGCTGACCGGGCCGTGGCAGGCTGGGTGGGTGGAAACCGGCGAGGACTACCGCGACTGCGACCTGCACGGCCAGGAGTGGGACCAGCGGCACTTCACCGACTGCGACTTCACCGACGCCGACCTGCGCGGCCTGGTCACCACCGGCTGCACCTTCACCAACTGCGACTTCTCCCGGGCGGACCTCGGCGAGTCCCGCCACCGCACGTCGGCGTTCCGGTCGTGCAAGTTCGACCGGGCGACGCTGATGTTCAGCGAGTTCGTCGGGTGCAGCCTGATCGGCTCGACGTTCCTCGACTGCCGCCTGCGGCCGTGGACCGTGCGCGACACCGACCTCACCCTGGTCGCCCTCGCGGGCGCCGCGCTGCGCAAGACCACCCTGACCGGCCTGCGGTTCCGCGAGGCCAACCTCACCGACGCCGACCTCCGCGACACCGACCTGCGCGACGCCGACCTCACTGACGCCCGCCTGCGCGGAACCCAGCTGGACAACGCCGATCTCCGCGGTGCGCGGATCACGGCTGACGGCCTGGTCCACGCGAGCTTCCGTGGTGCTCGCGTGGACCTCGACACAGCCATCGCCTTCGCTGTCGCCCACGGCCTTCGGCTCGACTAGCACTAGCTGGGGCGGGTGGGCGGCTGCCGGTCGGGGATCTCGATCAGGTTGCCGCTGTCGAGCAGCTCCGCGACCGAGGCCGCGAGGATGAACGCGGTGCCGCCGCCGGGCTGCTCGAACCACGGGATGGAGATACCGGTCAGCGCCTCCGTCGGGCGGACGACCCGATAGGCCCGATACGGCCGCGTCACCCAGTCCGGGACCAGTGAGCGCCGCTCGAACGGGGTGCCCGCGGTGTAGGTCAGGTTGCCGCCGGGTTCGCCGTAGCGGTCGATCTCCGTGCCGGGGGGCAGTTCCGTGATCGCCTTGCCGCGGAACAGCGTCAGCGGCGGCTCACCCGGCCGCGGCTGGATCGGCCAGTCCTGCGGCCTGCGCGGCGCCTCCACCCGAGGCTCCGCACGACGCGACGTCGGGCGGGTGGCGTTGCGGGAGAGCTGGTACTCGTCCTCTTCCTCGTCGTCGAACACCGGGGTCGGTGCCGCGACCGTCGGTTGGAACAGCTCCGCGGGCTTCTCCAGCGGACGGACAGGCCGGAACAGCTCGTCCCCGCCCTGCGGCGTGGGCACGGGCCGACGGGCCCGCTGGTCGTAGTCGTCGTCATCGTCATCGAGATCGGTCAGCGACGCTCGTACGGTCGCCGGGCTCTCGACGGACTTCTCGTCGAACAACAGCTTCCCGACCAGGAAAGCACCCGCGTCCGTCGCGTCGGCGAACACCGACGACGCCGTGAACTCGCGGTCGAACCAGCCGACCCGCCAGCCCTCGGCGGTCGGCACCATCGCCCAGCCGGGCGCGCTCGGCGTCTCACCGATGCGGTACCGCGACTCGGCGATCCCCAACCCGGCCAGCCTGCCCCGCACCCGCCCGACAGCCTCCTCGGCCGCCGCGCTCAGCAGTTCGGGATCAGCGCTCTGCCTCTCGGGCTCGACCCTCGCCGCTTCGGGTTGGACGCTCACCGCTTCGGGTTGGGTG
>DATLIA010000199.1:0-8292 GCA_035540215.1 Actinokineospora sp.
GATGCGCGACGAGTACGCCGAGCTGCGCCGCACCAGCCCGGTCCCCATCGTCCGCCACATCGCCCTGCCGTACCCGGTGCTGGGCAACCGGATCCAGGACGCGATCACCGCCGTGCGCGACCACGAGGTCGACGGGTTCAACTTCAACGCCGGACTCGCCGACTTCCAACGCCTCGACCACATCGCCGACGTCGCCGGGCTGCCCTGCTGGCACGGCTCCGAGATCGACCTCGGCATCCTCGAAGCCGCCTACGTCCACTCCTGCGCCGCCGCCAAGTCCAGCATCTGGCCGAGCGACATCTTCGGCCGCCACATCCGCTCCCACGACCTGCTCACCAAGCCACTCGAATTCGACGCCTCGACCGTGTTGCTGCCGAACGGCACCGGCCTCGGCGTCGAACTGGACCCCGACGCCGTAGCGGAGTTCCGAACCGACCAGAAGGTGTTCACCGCGTCATGACGACCTACCTCAACCCCTTCGCCGACGACACCGACCGGCGCGACCTGTGGGACATGCTCGTCCGCCGCGACATCGAGGCGTTCGCCGCGGGGGACTGGTCCCTGGTCGAGCCCGACTTCGACGCCGACCGCTTCTTCGCCGTGGACGGGCGGGCCAGCGCCGACCCGGACTCGTGGCGGCTGACGACGCTCGACGCGTACCGCGAGTCGTGGATCGAGCAGTGCGGCAGGCTGACCGCGGAGCTGGCGCATGTCGCCGATGACCTGCTCGACGCCACGACGCTGCGCGACATCGAGATCGTCGGTGATCTCGCGATCGCGCACAAGCGGTTCGACGGCTGGGCCGTGCGCCACGACGGGACCAGGCTGCGGCTGGACTGGAAGACGACCTATCACTGCCGCAAGCAGGACGGGCGCTGGTTCATCGTGGGTTTCGTCGGCTATCTCCCCAGTTCCGTGGCAGGCGTGGCCGCTGAGCCTGCCAAGCGGGTGCCGTCCGGCGCCGGTCAGCATGTGACGGCCGGGCCGTACTCACCGGTCCTGGAGGTCCGGCCCGGCCGGATCGTCGTGATCTCCGGGCAGGCCGCCATCATCGAGGACGGCACCATCGTCGGCGAGACGATCGAGGAGCAGACCGAGCTGACCATCGCCAACTGCCGCCACCAGCTCGCCACGGCGGGCTGCGGCCTCGACGATGTCTTCAAGGTCAACGTCTACCTGCGCGACCTCGACCAGTGGGACCGGTTCAACAAGGTCTACCGCGAGCTCGTGCCGCACCCGCGGCCGGTGCGCACGACGGTCGGCGTCGAACTGCTCGGCACCCTCCAGGTCGAGATCGAGATGTGGGCGGTGACCAGATGAGCCGCTGGGCGGACCTCACCACGGCCGAACTGGGCGCACTCGACCGCGGCGTGCCGGTGGTGCTGCCGATCGGGGCGATCGAGCAGCACGGCCCACACCTGCCGCTGTCCACCGATCAGGTCATCGCCGACCACCTCGCGCGCGAACTCGACGCGGCCCTCGGCGATGACGTGCTCATCCTGCCGACGGCGGCGGTCGGCTGCTCGGACCACCACGACGACTTCCCCGGAACTCTCTCGCTCGAACACGACACGCTGGCCCGTCACATCGAGAACGTCGCCACATCGGTGCTCCGTCACGGCTTCCGGACGTTCGTGCTCCTCAACGCGCACGGCGGCAACCAGGGCATCGGCCAAGTCGCCATCGAACGCCTCGGCGCCGCCCACCGCGACGCACGGGTCGTGTTCACCTCTTGGTGGCGGGTGGCCGGGCCTGAACTGCGCGAGATCAGCGAGACCGGGCCTGGCGGCGTCGGCCACGCGTGCGAGCTCGAGACCTCGATCATGCTGGCCATCGCCCCCGATCAGGTGCGTACACACCTGATTCCGGACCGGGTGAACGTTCCCGCGATCTCCTTCGACGACTCCGACATGCTGCGGGCTTCCCGCGCCACTCTCTACCGCAGGAGCGCCGACATCGCCCCGACCGGCGTCTTCGGTGAGCCGAAGGCTGCCACCGCGGACAAGGGCAGGCGGGCGGTGCGCGCCATCAACGAGTCCTTGGCCGGACTGGTGCGTGAACTCCGATGACGCTCCTCGACCTGTTGCACAGAGACCGGATCCTGGCCGTCGTTCGCGGGACCGACGCCGAGGCGACGCTGAACAGCGTGCTCGCGTTGGCGGACAGCGGGATTCACGCTGATCGAGGTCACACTCACCACCCCCGAGGCGCTGTCGGTGCTGCGACGCGCCCGCCACGTCCTCGGCGACGACGTCGCGCTCGGCGTGGGGACCGTGGTGACTCGCGCGCAGGCCGACAGTGCGGCGGACGCGGGGGCGGGCTATCTCGTCACCCCGGCGGTGATCCCGGAACTGGCCCACCATCGGCTGCCGGTGTTGGCCGGAGCGCTCACCCCGAGTGAGATCGTCGCCGCCCAGGCAGGCGGCGCGTGCGCGATCAAGCTGTTCCCCACGCCCGGGGTCGGCTACCTCCGTGCCATCCGCGGGCCGTTCCCCGACGTGCCGTTCGTCCCGGTCGGCGGCGTGGACGTCAACGACGTGCGGACCTACCTGGCCGCGGGGGCGGCGGCCGTGGGCGTCGGATCGCCGCTGCTCGGCGACGCACCCCACGGCGGAGACCTGGAAGCGCTACGCGTCCGAGCCTCGGCATTCCTGGATGCCGCGCGGACACCGACCTACTCGACCTGATTGGAAGAACCATGGCAACGATCACCTACCAGCAGGCGACCCGGCGGTACTCCGAGGCAAGTGCGCCGGCGGTGGACGCGTTGGACCTGCACATCGAGGACGGCGAGTTCCTGGTGCTCGTCGGCCCGTCCGGCTGCGGCAAGACCACGAGCCTGCGGATGCTCGCAGGCCTGGAGAACGTCGACGGCGGGTCGATCCGCATCGACGGCCGGGACGTGACCGCGCTGCCCGCCAAGGACCGGGACATCGCGATGGTCTTCCAGAGCTACGCCCTCTATCCCCACATGACCGTCGGCGAGAACATGGCCTTCGGGCTGAAGATGGCGAAGATGGGCACCGCCGAGATCCGCGGGCGGGTCGCCACCGCGGCCAAGATGCTCGACCTTGAGCCCTACCTCGACCGCAAGCCCGCGAAGCTGTCCGGCGGCCAGCGCCAGCGGGTCGCGATGGGCCGCGCGATCGTGCGGGAGCCGCGGGTGTTCTGCATGGACGAGCCACTGTCCAATCTGGACGCGAAGCTGCGGGTCTCCACCAGGGCGCGGATCTCCGCCCTGCAGCGTGACCTCGGCATCACCACCGTCTACGTCACCCACGACCAGGTCGAGGCGATGACCATGGGCGACCGGGTCGCGGTACTCAAGGACGGCGCCCTGCAGCAGTGCGACACTCCGCGCGCGCTCTACGAGCGCCCGGCGACCGAGTTCGTCGCCGGGTTCATCGGTTCGCCCGCGATGAACCTGGTGCAGGCGCCGGTCACCGGCGGGTTCGCCAGGCTCGGCGCGCTCGCCATCCCGGTGCCGCGGACCGCGGCGGGCGGCGCGTTGGTGACGGTCGGGTTCCGGCCGGGGGACGTGGACCTTGTCGCCAGCACCGACGGCGGTCTCGCGGCTCGGGTGACGCACGTCGAGGAACTGGGATCCGACGCCTACGCCTACGCGGCGATCGACGGGACCGGCAGGGACACCCGAGTGGTGGCCAGAGTCGCCCCGTATGGCGCGCCGATGGTGGGCTCGACCATCAACCTGCGCGTCCGGCCCGGCCGGGTCCACCTATTCGACGGAACCACCGGGCACCGTATCGAGTGAGGCTCCCGCGTCAGCCGGACATGGCAGGCGGGCCACCGGTGTCCGCCTCATCGATCTGCCGTGCCTCGCTCGGCGAGCAGCCGTAATAGCGCCGGAACACCGTCGCGAAATACTGCGATGTCGAGAAGCCCAGTGAGTGTGCGACGTCGCTGATGCTGAGGTCGCGGTTCACCCGCAGCAGGTCCCGCGCCGAGGCGATCTTGCGGCGCAGGAGGTAGTCCTTCGGGCTGGTCCCGGTCTCGGCGCGGAAGACCTCGAAGAACCGGCTGGCCGACAAACCGGATATCTCGACGAGTTGGGGAACTTCACACGGTCCGTCGATATTCTGGTCAATCCACGCCATTACCTTGGAGAGGCTGCTGTGGGTGATCTCCGAAGGATCGTCGTGGTCGATTCTGAATGATTGGACCATGCTGAGAACAGACTCGGCGATGGCGTGGTGCAATAGGCCGTCGGTCACCCAGTCCCGCGGTGCGAGCGCGAGGTCGAAAAGCCGATCGAGTTGCCCGCGCGCGGCGCCGCCCGCGGGCCACACGAGTCGTGGTCCCGTCCCGGACAGCACCGAGATGGCCCGGCGCAGCACCCAGTCCGACTCGTCCGCGGCTGGTTCGGCCTGGCTCGACATGATGATCCAGGCCAGCTCGCCGCGCGGCTCGCTGGCGTCCCCGACCTGGTAGGCGACGCCTGGCGGGATCCGGATCGCCTCGCCGGGCTGGACGCGGAGGACGTCGTCGTCGACCACGAACGTGAAGCCGCCCTTGAGCGGTCGCGCGAGGACCAGGAGATGGCTGTGTCGCTGCACGTCCCGAGGCGCGTGCGCCTGCAGGTACTTGTATCTGCCCAGTGCCAGGAACGGCTCCAAGCCGCGGGCGGCCAGGTCGATGATGTCTCTCTCGTCGGTTGAGACGACATCGACCACGTCGGTGTCTCTCATCTGGGCCTCCACGTCGTGGTCCGGGGACCACCGCCACCGGTGATTCAGTGTGACACCGGCGGTCGCGGGCCGACACTCGGGATGGTTGTATGAATTTCTCCGATGGAATTGATTGGCTATATCGGATCGTTAGCATTCGAATCCGCGGGGCGGGTATGGTTCGTCTTGACAAATTCTTCATCGGCGGCGAGTGTTGCAACCGGTCGTTCGTCGAACGTATCCATAAGCGATCTTCGCGAACGTGGAACTTAGAGTCCAAGTCCGAGGATTTGCGATCTGAGAACTAATCCATGGTCAATAACGCGATGCGCGAGTGGTGCGGCGCTGTGCGGTACGCCGAACAGGCGGAAGGGTAGGAGAAGTTGAAGCGATACATGTGGAGTGCCGCGGTGGTCACCGCCGTCGCGCTCACCCTGACCGCGTGTGGCGGTTCCAGTGACAGCGGCAACGGAGGTAGTGGCGGCGGCGCGGGCAGCACCACCGAGATCGAGGTGATGGTCCCGTCCTACGGCGACAAGACCAAGCCGTACTGGGAGGACCTGGCCAAGGCGTTCGAGGCGAAGAACTCGAACATCAAGGTGAAGCTCGAGGTGCAGAGCTGGGACGACATCCAGAAGGTCGTCGACACCCGGATCCAGGGCGACAAGGCGCCCGACATCCTCGAGCTCGACGCGGCGGGCCCCGCCTACGGCAAGGAGGGCCTGCTGTTCAAGGCCGAGGAGATCGTCTCCGACGCGACGTTGAAGGACATCGTCCCGGTGTTCCTCGACGGCGGGAAGATCGACGGCACGAACTACGGTGTGCCGACCGTCGCGTCGACCCGCGCGCTGTTCTACAACAAGGACCTGTTCGCCAAGGCCGGTATCGCCGCGCCGCCGAAGACCTGGGACGAGCTGCTCGACGCGTCCAAGAAGATCTCGGCGCTGGGCGACGGCACGTACGGCTACGGCATGCCGCTCGGCTCGGAAGAGGGCTTCGCTGAGGCGTCGATCTGGGCGTTCGGCGCGGGTGGCTCCTGGGAGAAGGACGGCAAGATCACCGTCGACACGGCTGAGGCGAACGCCGGTCTGTCCTTCGCCAAGAAGATGATCGACGAGAAGGCCACCCAGCCGGACCCGGGTGCGACCAACCGCACGCCGCTGATGAACGTGTTCATCCAGGGCAAGATCGGCATGATCGAGGGTCTGCCGCCGGTCGTCGGCCAGGTCAAGACGAAGAACCCGTCGCTGAACTGGGGCATCGCGCCCAGCCCGTCGAAGGACGGCAAGGCGTTCACCCTGGGTGTGGCTGACTACTTCGTGGCGTTCAAGAAGGACGGTTCGAAGCAGGAAGCCGTGCGGAAGTTCCTGGACTTCTTCTACGAGTCGGCCAACTACGTCAAGTTCAACGACAACGAGGGCTTCATCCCCGCGACCAAGTCCGGTGGCGCCGCGGCCGCGGCCAAGCCTGAGCTGAAGTCGTTCATCGAGTCCCTTCCGGGCGCGAAGTTCTACCCGTCGCAGAACGCCGCGTGGTCGGCCACGAAGGGTGGCTTCGCCACGCTGGTCGGCCAGATCCAGACCAAGCCCGCCGCCGATGTCCTCAAGGAGATCCAGGCCAAGGCCGACGCGGGCTGATCCAGCCCGCACGGATGACCTCCGCCTGTGACGAGCCTCCTGCCCTGGCTCGTCACAGGCGGGGCCAGGTGAATGATTTCCGCCGGTGGCGGGCCGTGTCCCGGTCCGCCACCGGCGGGTCCACCGTAGTAGGGAGATGTTCGCTGTGACCCAATCCGCCGGGCTGGGGGCCATGGCCCCAAAGCCGACGCCGAAGCGCCGCAAGCGCGCTGAAGTCGGCCGGGAATCGACGTTGCGGGCGTTGCCGTGGCTGGCGCCCGCGCTGCTGCTCATCGGCGGCATCGTGATCTACCCGGCGGGCTACATGATCTACAGCTCGTTCCGCGACATCACCCGCTTCGGCACCGACCAGGGCTGGGCCGGGTGGGAGAACTACAGCCGCCTGTTCGACCTGGCGCACCTGCCGCGGGTGTTCCTCAACACCGCGATCTGGGTCGTCGCGGTGGTGGCGCTGTCGCTGGTCATCTCGCTGATGCTGGCCCAGTTCCTGAACAAGAACTTCCCCGGCCGCAAAGCCGTCCGGATGGCCATCATCGTCCCCTGGGCCGCGTCGGTGGTGATGACCTCCACCATCTTCGTCTACGGCCTGGACCCGTTCTACGGCATCATCAACCAGTTCCTCGTCGACCTCGGCCTCATCGACACCCCCTACGGGTTCCTGAAGAACGCCGTGTCCGGGTTCCTCATGTCCGCGGCGGTCGCGATCTTCGTGTCGGTCCCGTTCACCACGTTCGTCATCCTCGCCGGCCTGCAGACCGTGCCAGGTGAGGTCCTGGAGGCCGCGTCGATCGACGGCGCCAGCCGGGCCCAGACCTACTGGCGTGTGGTGTTCCCGATCCTGCGGCCCGCGTTGGCGGTGGCGAGTCTGATCAACGTCATCAACGTGTTCAACTCCCTGCCCATCCTGCGCACCATGACCGGCTCCATCCCCGGCTACGACGCCGACACCACCACCACCCTCACCTTCAAGATCATCCAGTCGGACCGGCAGATCGACACCGCCAGCGCCCTGAGCGTCATCAACTTCCTGGTCGTCCTCGTGGTGATCGCCATCTACATGCGCGTCGTGCGCCCCATGAAGGAGGTCTGATCGTGAGTGCCGTCGCCGAAGCCCCACCCCGCCGACCCGCCACCCGGGCCGCGCTGCCGGTCAAGCGGGTCCGCAAGCGCTGGGACCTGTCCATCGTGGGCGGCATCATCGCCCTGATCTTCCTCTCCCCCTACATCGTGATGCTCTCCGGCGCGTTCAAATCGCGCCCGGAGATCCTCAAGGTCCCGCCGACGTATCTGCCCTCGGACTGGCACCCCGAGAACTTCGTCACCATGTGGAGCACCCCGGAGACCCCGCTCCCGGACAACCTGTGGTCCACGATCATCATCTCCCTGGGCGGCACCGCGCTGGCGCTGATCGCCGCCGTCCCCGCCGCCTACTTCGCCGCCAGGTCGAACTTCAAACTCAAGATGCCGTTCCTGATCCTGGTACTCATCACCCAGATGCTGCAGCCCACCGTGCTCGCCTCCGGCCTGTTCCGCGAGTTCGTGTCACTGGACCTCAACGACACCTACCTGTCGATGATCCTGGTCAACGCCGCGTTCAACCTGTCCTTCGCCGTATGGATCATGCACAGCTTCTTCCTCGCCGTGCCCAAAGAAATCGAGGAAGCAGCCTGGATCGACGGCTGCACCCGGTTCGACTCACTCCGCCGGATCATGCTGCCCCTCGTGTGGCCCGGCATCGTCACCGCCATCGTGTTCACCTTCATCGCCTGCTGGAACGAATTCGCCGCCAGCCTCATCCTGCTGCCCACCGACACCAACCAGCCACTGACCGTCGCACTCACCAAGTTCGTCGGCCAATACGACGCCGCATGGCAATACGTGTTCGCCGTGTCCATCATCGGCATCGTCCCCGTCGTCATCCTCTTCGCCATGATCGAGAAACGCCTCGTCGCAGGCCTCACCGCAGGCGG
>DATLIA010000200.1:0-5877 GCA_035540215.1 Actinokineospora sp.
GGCGCCACCGGCACCGCCCGCGCCACCCGCGCCCGTCGTGCCGCCCGCGACGACACAGCCCAAGCCGACGACAGTCGTGCCGGTCCCCGAACTGCCGGTGCCGCCGCCTCCGCCGGAGCCGACGCCGAACCCGGCCCCGCCCAGCCTGTCGGCCGCGGGCCCGGCCGGGCCGATCTCGCTGATCCCCGGCGGCGGGCCCGTCGACCTGCCGATCACCGTCCGCAACACCGGCGGCAGCCTGTCCGAGCCGATCAGCGCCACCCTGAACCTCCCCCGCGGCGTGCGGGCGATCCCGGCGACGCCGAACCGGCTCACCGGTGACCCGCTGCTGCGCTTCGACGCCCCGCTGCTGGCCGCCCAGCGCACCGACGTCGTCCGCTGCCCGGGCGGCGCGGGCACGGTCACCTGCGGCACCACGGAGGGCCTGCGCCCGGGTGACGCGGTGACGCTGATGTTCCGCCTGGTCGCCGATGGCAACGCCACTCCTGGCCAGGTCACCGGGACGGTGAGCGCTGGCCAGACGCTGTCGGTGAACGTGGCCGTCCCGGTCGAGGTCCGCCCGCCGCCCACGGTCGACAAGGTCGACGTGCGGGCCGTGCTCGCCATCGACGACTGGTTCAACCAGATCTGGCCGTGGCAGCGGGACATCCTGCTCAAAGTCACCCTGACCAACACCGGCACCAGCACCAAACCGGTCTCGCTCAACATCGACGAGGGCGGGCACCAGGTGTCCGCCTCCGGGCCGATCACCTGCGGCGGGGGCACCGCGGCCATCGACTGCGCGACCGGCCCGCTGGCGCCGAACGCCAAGGTCGACGTGGTCTTCCGGATCGGCCGCGGCCCCGACCACCCGCACGACGGCAAGTCGCGGAAGGTCACCGCCATGGCCGTCCTCGGCGGCGCGCACGACTCGGCGGCGGTGTGGGTGCCGTGGGCGCACGGCCCGTGGTGGCCGGGACTGACCCCGCCCGCGACCAACACCAAGCCGACGACGACCACCGACAAGCCCGACCCGACCAAGACGCCAACCACGTCGAACACCGTGCCGACGACAACGCCGAACCCGACGGCGGTCAAGCCGCCCGCCGCGCCGACGACGACCGCCGGGCCCAGCCCGGAGCCGGGAACCCAGCCGACCCCCATCTGCACAGGTGGGAACCACAAACCGAAGCGGTGGGACGTGCCCTGCTGAGGTCCGACCCGCGCGATCCGTAGACTGACCGGGTGACCGTCGTCGAGTCCGTGCTCGCCCGGGTTCCGGGGCCACTGCGAGAGCTGCTGCTCAAGCACCGCGAACTTCTCAAGTTCGCCATCGTCGGCGGCACCACGTTCGTCATCGACAACGGCATCTGGTTCCTGCTGAAGTTCACGGTGCTGGAGGACAAGCCGATCACCGCGAAGGCCATCGCGGTCATCGTGGCGACGATCGTGTCCTACATCCTCAACCGCGAGTGGTCCTTCCGGACCAGGGGCGGGCGCGAGGCCCACCACGAGGCCGCGCTGTTCTTCCTGATCAGCGGCGGCGGCGTGGCGATCAACCTGATCCCGCCCTACATCTCCCGGTACTGGCTGGACCTGGAGATGCCGCACGTCACGCTGCTGGTGCAGGAGATCGCCGACTTCGTCAGCGGCTCGATCATCGGCATGCTGCTGGCGATGTTCTTCCGCTTCTGGGGCTTCAAGAAGTGGGTCTTCCCCGAGGAGCTCGGCGAACGACGCCGCGACAGCGTCGAAGAGGACGAGGCCACCGAGGCGCTCGGCCACTCCTGAGTCAGCGCGGCGACCGCTGGGTGGCCCACCGCACCCCGCGCACATCGCCCGCCCTCGGCACCGGCAGGAACACCGTGAACGTCGCGGGCCGGGCCGTGGACAGCTCCAGCCTGCCGCCATCGGAGTCCACCAGCGCCCGCGCGAGCGCCAACCCGAGACCGGTCGAGCCCGCACCCGATACACCCCGGTCGAAGATGTGCGGCACCAGTTCGTCCGGCACCCCGGCCCCCGCGTCGGTCACCTCGACCACCACCGTCGCCGCGTCGCCGGGGCGGGCGGTCAGCGTGACGGTGCCGCCGCCGTGGCGCATGGCGTTGTCGAGCAGCACCCCGATCGCCTCCCGCAGCCGGGCGGGCGTGGCCTTGGCCAGCAGGTCCGGCTGCAGCCGCAGGCGCAGCGACCGGCCCTCCGACCGCAGCGGCTCGCGCCACTCGTTGGCGATGGCGGTCAGCTCAGCGGCCAAGTCGACCGGCTCGGCGTCCACCGCGCGGGCCTCCCGCGCGGCGGCGAGCAGTTCATCGAGCACGTCGGCCAGGCGTTCGGCCTGTTCCAGCGCCGCCCCGGCCTCGGCGGCGATGTCCTCGTCGGGTGCGGCGCACAGCGTCTCCAGCCGCAGCTGAAGGGCGGTCAGCCTGCTGCGCAGCTGGTGGGACACATCGCTCACCAGGTCCCGTTCCCGCTGCACCAGCTCCGCCAACGCGGTCGCCGACGCGTCCAGCGACTCCGCGACGAGGTCGAGTTCGTGCAGGTCGTAGCGGGTCCGGTCGAGCCGGAAGTCACCAGCGCCGAGCCGCGTCGCGCGGGCGGCCACGTGCCGCAGCGGCCGGGCCAGTCTTCGCGCGGTCACCGTCGCGACCGCGGTTCCCACGGCCACGGTCGCGACCACCACCAGCGCGACCAGCGCCGCCACCTGCGTCTGCCGGGTCCGCATCGGCGCCGCGTCGACCGACAGCCGCACCCGCCCCTGCTGCACGATCGGCACTTCCTCGGTGACGGTGTCCCGCGGCAGCGTCGGCCCGAAACCGCGCTCGCCGTCCGATGGGAGCAGGACGGTCAACCGGCCGCCCGGCGGTATCGCGAGCTGCACCTTGGCCAAGTCGACGCCACGGCCGTTGGCGATCTCGTCGTCGAGCGTCGCGGCGATCTGCTGGGCCCGGGCGGCCAAGTCCTCCCTGGTCAGCGACTCGACGACCTGCAGTGCGGTATAGCCGAGCGGGATGCCGAGTGCGCACGCGGTGACCAGCACCGCGAGCAGGATGGCGAGCAGGATGCGTCGGCGCATGGCTAGTCGGCGTTGAACCGGAAGCCGACGCCGCGCACGGTCGCGATCCGGCGCTCGGCTGCCTTGGGGCCGCCCTCGCCGAGCTTCCTGCGCAGCCACGACATGTGCATGTCCAGGGTCTTGCTGGTCTTGAGGTCCGGGTCGCTCCACACCTCGCCGAGGATCTCCTCCCGGGTGACGACCTTGCCCGCGCGCTGGATCAGCACCCGCAGCAGCTCGAACTCCTTGTTCGCCAGGGTCACCTCGGCCCCGTCGACGGTGACGACCCGCGCGGCCAGGTCCATCCGGACCCCGTTGACGTCGATCGCCCCCGGCGCCTGCCTGCGCAGCAGCGCGCGGATCCTGGCCAGCAGCTCGGCCAGCCGGAACGGCTTGGCGACGTAGTCGTCGGCGCCCGCGTCGAGCCCGACGACGAAATCGACCTCGTCGGCGCGCGCGGTCAGCATCAGCACCGGGATGCTGCGGCCCGCTGCACGCAGCCTGCGGCACACGTCGAGGCCGTCGATCCCGGGCAGGCCGAGGTCGAGCACCAGCAGGTCGGGGTGGCCGGTGGAGGCCACCTCCAGGGCACGGTGGCCGTCAGCCACCACCTCGACCTCGTAGCCCTCCCGGTGCAGCGCCCGGGAGAGCGGGTCGGCAATGGCGGCGTCGTCCTCAGCCAGCAGCACCAGACTCACAGTGCTCAGCCTAGGCACTGTCCTGTGAACCCGGCGCACGCTATCCGCGCCCGAGCGGCCCCTGGCCGCACGGGCGGAAAGCCCAAGTACACCCAGTACGATCGGCTTCCCGCCCGCGCGCCCAGGAACCACCCGGATCACCGATCCCGCGCACCGGGCTCACAGGACAGCGCCTAGGCGTGCGACGATCGTGCCCGTGTCAAGCGACCTGACCTTCGCCCTGCGGCTGGCCGACGCGGCCGACGCGATCACCCACTCCCGGTTCCGCGCCGCCGACCTCGTGGTCGAGCGCAAGCCCGACCGTTCCCCGGTGACCGACGCCGACACCGCCGTCGAGGACGCCATCCGCGCCATGATCGCCGCCGAGCGTCCGGCCGACGCCGTGGCGGGCGAGGAGCGCGGCGGCTCGGTCGTGGCGGGCCGCACCTGGCTGCTCGACCCGATCGACGGCACCAAGAACTTCCTGCGCGGCGTCCCCGCCTGGGCCACCCTGATCGCGCTGATCACCGACGGCGAGCCGACCGTCGGCGTGGTCAGCGCCCCCGCGCTGAACAAGCGCTGGTGGGCCGCCCGCGGCGAAGGCGCCTGGGCGGCGGAGAACGGCGGCGAACCCCGCCGCCTGCGGGTGTCGGGCGTCGCCGACATCGGCGATGCGTACCTGTCGACCACTCACCTGGGCTCCTGGGCCAAGTATCACTCACGCGAGAAGTACCTGACCCTCGTGGACGCCTGCTGGGAGACCCGGGCCTTCGGCGACTTCTGGCAGCACTGCCTGGTCGCCGAGGGTGTGATCGACATCGCCGCCGAGGCCATCGTCAACCCGTGGGACGTGGCACCGCTGCGGATCCTGGTCGAGGAGGCGGGTGGCCGCTTCAGCGACCTGACCGGCGACCCGACCATCCACGGCGGCTCGGCGATCACGTCGAACGGCCTGCTGCACGAAACGGCCCTGAAGCTACTGTCCTGACGCCTTGACGACCCCGCGTACGACCTGGGACCAGGTCAGCCTGCCGAACAGGTAGTGGCACGCCACCGCCTCGCTGCTGAACCTGGCCCAGTCGTACCGGTTGCCCTGCTCGCGCCAGAACACTTCCCATCCGTCGCCCTCACGCACCAGGCACCACGTGTTGTCGGCTTCCCCGCCGACGGTGACGACCTCGGCCGGAACCCCCACGACGGCCAGCAGCTCGACGATCGACTCGGCGTTCACCGATCTCCTCCGGTCAGTTCTTCGAGATATCCCAAAGCCACAAGATCGGCGGCCGACAGCGTCGCCCGATAGCGCTCGCCACCGCCGCGCTGCCCGAACCACGGCGCCGACACCGACCGCCACACCGGCAGCGGTCGCGCGACCCGGTACCGCCGATACCCGCCGTCGAGATGGGCGGGCGGCAGCGACCGAGCCGCGAACGGGGTTCCGTCAGCGGAGAAGACGCGCCCCTCGGGGGTGCCGAACCTGTCGATCAAAGTCCCCTGTGGCAAGATTTCTGGCTCACCGTCAGCGGATCCGCCTTCCGGGTAGAGCTCACCCGGCGGCCATGAGTACTCAGTGGACAGTTCGGACGCGCGCACCAGGAACCGGCGGTCCCAGTCCCGCTCATGCTGCCCGCCGAGCGGGTCGTACCCGTCGAGCAGCCCGGGATCGACCGCCGCCTGCTCGCCTGCCGAAGGGCACGCGGTGACAGCAAGATCCGTGCGCACCGGGTGATCATCGGGGGAGAACCGCGACCCGGCCGCGAGATCGACCTCGGCGGGCGGCGACGGAAGCTGCCTGGCGGGCCGGGCGGACGCCTTCGGGAAATGTCCGATCGGGAACAGGTGCGCGATGAAGAAACTCGCCGCGGCGACGGTCCCGGCCGGCTCGTCGGCAGGCTGGTCCGACACGTTCGCCTTGTCGCTCGGGTTGGCCGACGAACTCGCCTGCGTGCTCGCGGCGGCCTGCTGGCTGAGCGCGCCCACGCCGAACCCGACCACCGCCGCGCCCGGGCCGATGTCCGACTGTCGCTCCTGGCCTCTGTCCTGCCGAGCCCCATCCGCCTTCGACGCGGACCCATCGGCCCGGGCGCTCTCGCCACGGGACACCGGGTTCTCGCTTCGGGGCGCGGGCGCGGCGGCGGGCTGCTGGCGCTGCCCACCCTGGCTTGAGCC